>CALWVE010000026.1 GCA_944384905.1 uncultured Clostridia bacterium | reverse complement strand
CGTGTGTAAGCATGGTAACATGTTCAGCTTGGCAGTACTAATAGGCCGAGGGCTTGACCATACACTTCTTGGTAAGCGCTCAATAAGCTTTAACTACTTCATCTTTATTCAGTTTTTAGGGAACATGATCCTCAGTCAACAGACTGAGGATTTTTTATTTTATCAGGGAAGCGGAATGCTTCCCTTTTTTCTTTGCAAAAATGACGTACCTTTTCTTTCTATATATGTGGAAAGCGGATTGACTTTTGCCCTTCCGGCTGATATAGTGACGGTAGAACTGCAGCTTTTTAGTTGGGAGGCGTTTTTATGAGTACAACTGTAGTGGGTCCGCGTCTTTCGGATCGTACGTTTTTTCTTGAAAAATTAGATGCAAATTTCCCCGGCGTTCTGCCGATTCGTGAGGCAGCCGAAAAGGGAGATTTCGCCCAGGCGCGCGCACTGTTTGGGAAATTGCTGCGCGAAACTTTAAATCCGGAGGCGTTTTTTTCAACATTAAAAAAGGAAGTTCCGCTTCCAAAAGATGAATTGCTGAAAAAAGCAGAGGATGCCTGCCGTCATCATATGGTTTCGTGCGGAACAGCCTGCGATTTTGGCGATCAGCCTGTCGATTGGTTCTCGAATCCCACGTATAACAAATATTGCGAATGGACCTGGCAGCTCAGCCGCCATGCGGAGCTGAAAACGTTGGCACAGGCTTATCGCGCTACGGGCGACGAGCGTTATGCTGCCGCGTGCGCGGAATTGTTCACCAGCTGGGTGCGGCAGGCAGCGGCACCCGATCCGTGCAGCGGATATGATACGCTCTGCTGGCGCACGATCGAATGCGGTATCCGTATGAGTCTGGCTTGGCCGGAAATTCTCCACAGTCTGTACCGCAGCGAAGCTTTTACGGATGATGTGTTGACCGATTGGTGCAAATCCGTTTGGGAGCACGGCGAACGCATGCGCCGGGATTACACCCGCGGCAACTGGCTGATTCACGAGCTGAACGGCCTGGTTCATATCGGCGTGTTGTATCCGTTTTTAGCAGATGCGCAGGAATGGTACGCTTTTGCTATGGAAAGGCTGACAGAGGAGCTTGAACTTCAAGTTTATCCTGATGGCTGGCAATATGAATTGACAACCGGCTATCAGTCCGTGGTCATTTGTCACTACATGTCGGTGCTTCGTTTGCTGTTGGCGTATAAACGGCCTGTTGACTCGCTTTTCTATCAAAAAATCGAACAGCTTTTGCTGGTGTATGTACAGGTTATGTGCCCCGACGGCCGTACACCGGATATTAACGACGGAAGCCACATGGAAGTGGCGCCGCTGATTGATTTGTATGCGGATCTTTTCCCTGAAAATTCTGTTTTCCGCTGGGTTCTTTCAGGCGGAAAAGAGGGAACGCCGCCGCAGGATGCATCGATTGTCTTTCCCTATGCCGGGTTGGCCGCTTTGCGGACTGGTTGGGGTGAAAAGGACACCTGGGTCTTCTTTGACGGCGGCCCATTCGGCGCCGGTCATCAGCATGAAGACAAACTTTCTGTTTTACTGTATGCGGATGGAAAACAACTGCTCGCCGAAGGCAACCGCTATGCATACGATACTTCCGAAATGCGCCGCTATGTGCTTTCGACCCGAGGCCATAATACAGCTCGCGTGGACGGACAGGATCAGAACCGCCGAAAGACTTACGAATGGAAAAAACAGGATATTGCCCAAAAGAGCGGCCTGGAATACACGCTTTCGCCCACGTGTGACCGTGTGGCGTCCGTGTATGATGAGGGCTACGGTGAGGAACAGAATCGCGATGTGACACATAGCCGCTGCGTACTGTTTATGAAACAGCCCGAGCACGGTCTGCGTCCGTTTGTGATCGTGGTGGATCGCCTGACAGCGGATAAACAGCCGCATAGCTATGAATTGCTGTGGCATCTGGACAGCGACACGCTGCGGGCGGATGGGCTGCAGGTGCAGGCGGATTCTCTGCATGTGCTGGTACCCGAAGTGACGATGGAAAAAGCGTCGCTGGGCGTGGTGCGCGGCCAGCAGTTCCCGGAATGGCAGGGCTGGGTGTGCAATTCGGCGATTCAGATGGATTATCGCCCGTTGTATGCTGTGCAGTATCGGCTGGAAGCACAAAATGTGCGCTGGGTGACGGTTCTGTATCCTGATGGCGGCGAAGAATGCCCGATTGCGGGTGTGGAAGCTTCGCTCGACTGTACGGATACCCAGATCACGCTGCGCCTGAAGAACGGCGAAAGCTGGACGATTTCCGAATAACACGTTTAGCGGCGAACCGCCGCGGGATGCGTCGCGGACAGGCTAAAATTTTATTTGAAAGCGTAAGTCGCGCGGCAGGTGCTTGTATTTTGTTTCATGCTTGATTCGCGAATTGTCGGCGGGGACTCCCCGCAAGTTTTCGTCCATCTTTTTCAAAAGGTGGTGGGGTCGAGGGGCAAAGCCCTCGGCGCGCCTCGCAAGGCGCGAAACTCTTTTGCCTCCACAAGCGCAGGATGGGGTGAGAAAACAGTCCGGTGGACTGTTTTCGAGGGGAAACCCACGCGCCGGGAGGGGTTTCCCCTGCTTATGACCAGCACATACGCGATAGCTACGAGCCGTTGACGAACTGCCGCGGGATACGTCGCATTTGGCTCAAATAAAATTTAAAACCAAAGTCGCGCGGCAAAGGTTTTCTTGAGTTTTTCGGCTTTATGGAGAATGATCGGTGATGCTTCCTGCCTTACCGGCTTGACAAGTTGCCCCGCTGCCTTTAAACTGAGAGCGGGCATACATGTGCCCATAGCGGCAAAACGGCCGCGATAGAGAAAGAGAGGAGTTTATTATGACAGAAACAACAATCGGTCCGAAGCTGACAGATGAACGATTTTTTGGTGAACTGGTGAATTGCACACTGCACGGCCTGGAGGAAATCCCCGCCGCGGCCGCAAAAGGCGATTATGCCACTTGCCGCCGCCTGTTTGCCGCGCATGTGCGCGAGAGCCTGCGCCCGGATTTGTATTTTACGATTCCCTATGAAGCCCCGGAAAATAAATATACGTTTGATGGCGAAACCGAAGAGGAAGCCGCCGAACGTATCGCCAAACATTACCTGATTTCCGTGGGTGTGCCGCATCAGTTCGAAGGAAAAGTGGACTGGTTTGCAAACCCCACCTATAACGGCTATAAGGAATGGACCTGGCAGCTCAGCCGCTGCCACGAGTGGAAGCTGCTTGCGCACCTGTATCACAAAACGGGTGACGAACGCTATGCCGCTACTTTTGCCGAATTGTTCGATAGCTGGGTCAAGCAGGCTGTTGCCCCCGAAGACGACGTCAACGGCGGCGCTACGCTGTGCTGGCGTACGATCGAATGCGGTATCCGCATGGGCGCCGACTGGCCCTATACGCTGTTCTCGTTCTACCGCAGCCCGCATTTCACAGACGATTTGCTGGTGGATTGGTATAAGTCCGTTTGGGAACACGGTCATCGCCTGCAGCTGAATCACCGCACGGGCAACTGGCTGATTATGGAAATGAACGGTTTGGGACATATCGGCATCTTGTATCCCGAATTCAAGGCCGCCGACGAATGGTTTGCCTATGCCGTTAAAATGCTGACGGAAGAACTTGACCGCCAGATTTACCCGGATGGCTTCCAGTTTGAACTTTCCACAAACTATCATTATGTGGTTGTAAACAACTACATGCGTTTGGTGCGTCTGGCACGTGCGTTCGGCCGCGATCTGCCCGAGGAATTTGTCCGCCGCATTGAATTTATGCTGGAAGTTTATGTGAAATTGATGCGTCCCGACGGCTGCTTGCCGGATATCAACGACGGCAATGCCCGCGAAGTGAAAAAATATGTGGATGAACAGATCGAGTTCTTCCCGGAAAACAAGACGTTTGTCTGGATTTCCAATGACCGCCAGGGCGAAGGAAAACCGGAATATACATCGGTTGCGCTGGAACAGTCCGGCATGATGGTCATGCGCGACGGCTGGGGCGAAAACGATACCTGGGGCTTTATGGATGTGGCTCCGTTCGGTACGGGTCATCAGCATGAAGATAAGCTCAACTTCCTGATGCACGCCAAGGGCAAGTTCATCGTAACGGAATGCGGCAACTACGCTTATGATGTTTCCGAAATGCGCAAGTATGCTCTTTCCACGCGTTCACACAACACCGTGCGCGTAAGCGGCATGGATCAGAACCGCCGCGTTTGCTATCATTGGAATGAAGAAGATATCCGCAAGCCGTCCGGTATGGTCTGCCGTATGGAAAACTGGTTCGACTATGCAGCCGGCGTTTATGACGAAGGTTACGGCACCTGCGAAGAAGACACGGCCTTTAAGGATAAAGATATCAACGATATGCCCGAAGGTCCCGCCTACATGGGCGCGCAGCATGCCCGTTCCGTGCTGTTCATCAAAAAGCCCGGACACGACATGGAGCCGTTCTTTATCCTCACCGATCGCCTGACCAGCGAGGATGAAAACCAGTATGAAATTCTCTGGCACGTTGATGCCGAAACGGTTTCGGCCAGCGGCCTGGATGTGAAAGCCGATTTCCTGCATGTGCTTGTTTCGCTCAACGACCGCAAGCTCGATGGCGTGCAGATCATCAGCGCCCAGCAGTTTCCCGAATGGCAGGGCTGGAAAAAGGGCCCGACCGGCATTCAGGGCGACGACGAACCGCTGCCGACCGTAAAATACACCACCCGCGGCAAGAGTGTGCGCGTGGTTACTGTTCTGTATCCCGGAGAAAACTGCCCGATCGCTTCTGTGGAAGCTTCCCGGAATGTGGATGATACGCAGTTTACGCTGGTGCTCAAAGACGGTACGCGCCTGGCCTACGATGAAGTTTCCTTCCGTCCCGAAAAGTAAGTTGTACACAAAAGCGCCTCTGTGTCGGTTTACCGCACAGGGGCGCTTTTTTTGCACCCGATGTTTACAAATCGTTTACGCCTGCCGCGTTGACTTTTTGAAGCGTACGGATGTACAATACAATTGATGAACAAGTATTTTGAAAATCGAACGCAAGTATGGCTAAGAAGGGAGCAGGGGGTTCCCGACGATGAGTTCTTATGTTTGCTTTCAGGATGTCGGTAAGAAGTATGTGACCGGCACGGTGGAGACGCAGGCGCTTCATCAGGTGAATTTAACAATTGAAAAAGGTGAGTTATGTGTGATTGCCGGGCCGAGCGGCGCAGGCAAAACCACGCTGCTCAATATTTTAGGCGGAATGGATACGCTCACAACCGGCCATGTGTTTTTGGATGGCCAGGAAATTTCCGCTATGAATGCGAAACAGCTTACTTTGTACCGCCGCCGGGAAATCGGATTTGTTTTTCAGTTTTATAATCTTGTTTCCAATCTTACGGCGCTCGAAAACGTCAAGCTGGCTTCGGCCATTTGCCCCAACCCGCTGGATGCGCAAAAAGTGATGGAACAGGTGGGGCTTGGCGAGCGGATCAAAAACTATCCGTCGCAGCTTTCGGGCGGTGAACAGCAGCGCGTGGCCATTGCGCGCGCGATCGCCAAGAATCCCAAACTGTTATTGTGCGACGAGCCGACCGGCGCGCTCGATTACAATACGGGTAAGGCAATTTTAAAATTGCTGCAGGATACCGGACGCCGGGAAGGCATGACGGTGATTATCATTACGCATAACACGGCTATTACCCCGATGGCCGACCGGGTGATTTATCTCAAAAACGGGGAAGTTGTTTCCAATGAGATAAACGAGCACCCGGTGCCGGTGGAAACGATTGAGTGGTAAGGTGAAGCAATGAACAGATGGATGTGGAAATCGACCCTGCGGGAGATCCGCGCCAGCCTGGGCCGCTATATGGCTATCCTTGCGATTATTGCGCTGGGCGTGGGCTTTTTCTGCGGCTTAAAAGTTGTCCGCGAGGCAATGCTGCTCACCGGAGACGAATATCTGGAAAAACAGGCTTTTTATGATGAACAGCTTTATTCCCCGCTGGGATTCAGCGCGGAAGACGCCGAGGCGATCGAAGACGTTTCGGGTGTTGTGGCGGCGGATGCCGCTTACAGCGAAGATTTTATCATCACGAATCAAGAGGGCAACGATGTCGTGATGAAGGCGCTTTCGATTAC
This sequence comes from uncultured Clostridia bacterium, assembly GCA_944384905.1. Taxonomy (GTDB): domain Bacteria; phylum Bacillota; class Clostridia; order Oscillospirales; family Acutalibacteraceae; genus RGIG7265. The sequence continues at coordinate 23,068 of CALWVE010000026.1, read as the reverse complement.
GGATGATGTGAATCTGCCCAATGTGATCGCCGGACGGATGCCCGAAAAAGCCAATGAATGTCTGGGCGACCGCCGTTATTTTACAGAAGAGGATATCGGTTCTACCGTTTTGCTGGCCGATACCAACGCAGAAGAAACGCTGGATGCGTTTGCGTATGAAGAATATACGGTGGTCGGGCTGGCCGATTCGCCGCTGTATCTGAACTTTGAGCGCGGCAGCACTTCGATCGGCAGCGGACAGGTGGCGGGCTTTGTCCTGATCTCCGAAGACGGCTTTAACAAAGAACGCTACGACGATATTTATGTGCGGCTGGATACGGGCGAAACCGCTTACAGCGAAGATTATGACGAAGCCGAAGCCGCGCTGGTAGGCGGCGTGGAAGCGGCTTTGGAGGAACGGGTTGATCTGCGCCGCGATGAAATTCTAAAAGAATATGAAGACGGCATCGAAGAAGCCCGTCAGGAGCTGGAAGACGGCCGTGCCGAATATGAAAAGGGCAAAAAAGAGGCCGAACAGGAACTGAGCGATGCGTTAAAACAAATTACCGACGGTGAAGCGGAGCTGGAAGAAGCCCGCACGCAGATTGCCGACGGTGAAGCAGCCCTGGCAGAAGCCGAAGCGCAGATCGAAGACGGCGAAGCCGCCATCGAAGAGGCGCGCGGCCCGTTGGAGGAAGGTCAGGCGCAGCTTGATGACGGCTATGCGCAGCTCGACGCCGCCCAGGCGGAACTGGACCCGCAGGCAGAGGAAGTGCGGGCGCAGCGCGAGCTTTTCGATCAGGAAAAAGCAGCGGCTTACGAGCAGCTGGATGCGGCCGAAGCCGAATACACGGCTATGTATGAGCAGGCTATGGAAGTGTTGAAAACTTCCGAAGACTGGGAAGAACGGCTGGAAGCGCTGTACGATCTGGTTGTATCGAAGCAGGCGCTGGAAGAGATTGAAACCCAGCGTGCCCAGGCGGACGAACAATTTGATGCTGCCGAAGCGGAACTGATCGGCTATGAAACGCAGATTGCCGACGCTCAGGCGGAAATTGACGCGGGCCGCGCCGAGCTGGATGAAAAAGCGGCACAATTGGCTGCCGGTCTGGAAGAGCTGGAAGCCAAAGAACAGGAACTGGCCGCCGGTCGTGCCGAGATTGAAACCCGGCGCGCCGAACTGGAAAGCGGCAGGCAGGAGCTGGCCCAAGGCGAGCAGGAACTGGCTGATGCGCGCGAACAATATGAAGAGGGAAAAGAAGAATCCGAGGAAAAGCTGGCAGAAGCCAAAGCCAAGCTGGAAGAGGGCGAAGCGGAATTTGCCAAAGCTGAAGACGATTACAATACCCTCAAAGATGAACTGACGGCGCATGACCTGAGCTATGTGATGGACCGGGAAACGAACACCGGTTATGTCTGCTTTGATAACGATACCGCCATTGTAGACGGAATCGCCAATGTGTTCCCCATCTTTTTCTTCCTGGTTGCGATTCTGGTGTGCATGACCACCATGACCCGCATGATCGACGAACAGCGTACGCAGATTGGTGTGCTGAAAGCCTTGGGATACAGCCGCGAAAGCATTTTGTCCAAGTATCTGATCTACGCGGGCAGTGCGGCCGTATTGGGCAGCGTCATCGGCTTTTTTGCCGGTTCGCTGGCGTTCCCGTGGGTGATCTGGGAAACATACGGGATCATGTACGGGTTTGCGGATCTAATGTTTGTATTTAATCCGGTGCTGGCTCTGATTTCGCTGGCGGCGGCGCTGCTGTGCTCTGTGGGCGCAACGTGGATTTCTGGTCGAACCGAATTTGTCAATGTGCCGGCGCAGCTGATGCGTCCCAAGTCGCCGAAAGCCGGCAAGCGGATTTTCCTGGAACGGATTCCCTGGATCTGGGGAAAACTGAGCTTTTTGCAGAAAGTTTCGGTGCGCAATATCGTGCGCTACAAAAAGCGCGTGGTGATGATGATCATGGGCATCGGCGGGTGTACGGCGCTGGTGCTTACCGGATTCGGCATTAAAGATTCCATCCAGAATATCGTTTCGTTCCAGTATGATGAAATCACAACCTACGATTACAGTGTGGCCTTTACCGAAGGCATGGACGCCGACGATATCGAGAATTTCGATCAGGAAATCAGCGGCGTGGACGGGCGTGTGTTTGTTTACACGGGTACTTATGATGTGACCGCCAACGGCTCGACCAAGAGCATCAGCTTAATCGGCGCGGATTCGCTGACCGGGTTTGTCGATCTGCATACCCGCGCGGGCGAACCGGTCGCGTTCCCTCGCGACGGCGAAGTGGTGTTAACTCAGAAGTTTGCAGATACGCTGGGTATTAAGACCGGCGACACCGCCACGTTCTCGAATACAGACAGCGGCACGCTTTCGCTGAAAGTAAGCGGGATCTGTGAAAACTATGTTTATAGCTACGCGTATGTGAATCTCGATTCGTTCGAAACCCAGTGGGGAGAAATCCCGGCGCTCAAAGGCGCGTTTGTCAATGCGGCCGAGGGGCAGGATATTCACAACGTAGGGGCCAATCTGGCCAATTACGATAAGACGATCAGCGTGATGGTGTCGGATGACATGAAGACGCGCTTTGCCTCGATGCTGCAAAGCCTCGACTATGTGGTGCTGTTCGTGATCGCCTGTGCCGGTGCGCTGGCGTTTGTGGTGCTGTATAACCTGACGAATATCAACATCACCGAGCGGATGCGCGAAATTGCCACGATCAAAGTGTTGGGCTTCTACCCCAAAGAATGCGCTTCGTATATTTTCAGAGAGAATTATATGCTTACGTTTGTCAGCGGACTGGTGGGCTTGGTTCTGGGTAAATTCCTGCACGCGTTTGTTATGTCGCAGATCCAGATTGACGCTGTGGCGTTTGATGTGCGTGTGGAACCGCTGAGCTATTTGCTGGCGCTGGTCATTACGTTTGTGTTTGCTCTGATTGTCAGCCGCGCCATGCGGGTGAAAATCAACCGGATCAATATGGCGGAATCGCTCAAATCGATTGAATAAAGGAGAATCAACATGGCAGCTGATCTTCAGGAAAAATTTACGGCCGAACTGCTGGCTGTTTGTAATCGGGCGCAGGAGAGTACCGGCGTGCGGGATGTGCGTTTTATGCGCGAAATCGAACAGCGCGGCGGAGTGCAGGCGCTGGCAGGCAGACTCCGCCGTGGTCAGGTTTCCCCGTGGTTTGACGCGCTGGCCGAAGCGGGCCGCGCGGGGGAATCGCCCGAGGCGCTCGCTGTGCAGAGTCGGTTCGGCAGTCTGTTCACCGATGACGAAGTGAACGTCTGCTTCGATGCTTTGTGCGGCGCAGGCTGGTATACAACGTAAAACAAAAAGTGGAGAACTTCATGGAAGCTCTCCACTTTTTTATTTGTATAACCGAGCGGCAAATGTACAGTTATTTGCGGATGAACGTTTCGTCGTGATCCGGAATACCGGCTTCATCGGAAATAAATCGTTCCACTTTCATGTGAAGATCGTATTTTTCCCGAAGTGCCGCAATTTTCCCCATCATCGGCGAAGCATGATGCAGGTCGATGGCATGCTGGTCTTTCCACTGGTCGATGAGCAGCACGGTTTCGGGATCGTCCATCGGCAGAAAATAGGCATACCCTTCGTTGCCCGCTTCGGCGCGGATGGCGTCTACAAGCCCGCTGGTTTGCATTTCTTCGGCGAATTTTCTGGCGTTTCCGTTTTCGCCCGTGTAGTAAAGATGGACGGTAATACTCATATTCAAATCCTTTCCTGTCGGTTATAAATAACTTACGCTTACTTTTGATAGTTAAACAGCCGGTAAAGCCACTGGATGCTCATATCCACCCAGCGGGCATTATAGGCGGCCTCGTCCCAATCGGGGGAAGATTCCTGCGTGCAGACAGACATACCGTGCTGTCCGGCGGGGAAGAGATGGCATTCAAACGAAATTTTGTGCGCCTGCAGAGCAGAGATCATGGCAATGGAATTTTCCACCGGTACGGCCGCATCGGTTACCGTGTGCCAGATAAAGGCCGGGCAGGTTTTTTCGTCCACGTGATCCTGCGCCGCCCAGAAGCGGTAGCCGTCTGTACCCGGTTCGCAGCCGCTGACGTTGCGGATTGATTCCTCGTGCGTCAGCTCGTCCGCCCGGATAACCGGGTAGCAGAGGATCATGCCGTTGGGGCGGTTTTCGCCGTTTTTAGCATTCAGTTTTTCCTGCAAAACGGGATCGTTCCACATCGTGCCGCTGGTGGCGGCTAGATGTCCGCCGGCCGAGAAACCTAATACAACAATCGCCTGCGGATCGCATCCCCATTCTTCGGCGTGCTCACGAATCTGCATAATTGTGTGTCCCACATCGCACAGCGGGTTATAGTTTTTGGCCATCTCGGCTACGCTGTAGGAATCGATCAGGATCACATTAAAGCCGGCAGTAAAATATTCAAATGCCACGGGATCGGCTTCACGCATGGAGCAAAACCGATATGCGCCGCCGGGCAAAACCACCACGCAGGGGCGTTTGGTGCGGTAAACGGGCATTTCGGTGATCGGATCATGCAGATAAGCAATCGCATGGGCTTTTGTTTCGGGATTCGGATTCCAGTCAAATGTTTTCAAAACAATTCCTCCTGACAGATAAACTGAATATTTTTATAGTAACGCAAAAGGATTTTGTTTGCAAGAAGGAATTGAACCACTCGTTAAAGTTTGTTATAATAGCGCTATACTGTGTGAAAGCAGATGTAAAGAGGGGAAGAAATTCAATGAATCGGATTACAAATGCCAAAAGAATTGTCTGTAAAGTGGGTACGTCCACGCTGACCTACGAAAACGGAAAGCTTAATCTGCGCAGGCTGGAGGAGCTGTGCAAGGTGCTTTCTGATTTGCAGAATTCCGGGCGTGAAATTGTTTTGGTGTCCTCCGGTGCCATCGCCGTAGGCATGGGCAAACTGGGCATGACCCGGCGCCCCGAAGAAAAAGAAAAACGGCAGGCGCTGGCTGCCGTGGGTCAGTGTGAACTGATGTTCATGTATGATAAGCTGTTTGAAGAATATAACAATACCGTGGCGCAGGTTCTGCTTACGGCAGATAACGTCTACAGCGGACAAAGCCGCGAAAACATTGAAAATACATTCCGAGAGCTAATCGGAATGGGGATTATCCCTGTTGTCAACGAAAACGACACGGTTGGTACGGACGAACTTTCCGGCCAGCATATCGGCGATAACGATACGCTTTCCGCTATTGTAGCCACACTGGCGCAGGCCGATCTGCTGGTGATTTTCACGGATATCGACGCACTGTATGACGATAACCCCAAAACCAACCCGAATGCCCGCCGCATTCCGCGCGTAACGGAAATCACCGATGAAATCCGCGCGCTGGCAGGCGGCGCGGGAACGAACCGCGGCACCGGCGGTATGGCGACCAAAGTACACGCCGCCGAAATTACGATGCGCGAAAATATTCCCTGCTGTGTGATCGGCGGAGATACGCCCGCCAAATTGTATGACCTGCTCGATGGCGCCGATATGGGTACGCTGTTTGCCGCACCCGGCGCGGACGAGTAATGCGATAGAAAAGGAGAGGAAAAGATGACCGAACTGGAACGAATGGGAGAAAAAGCCCGGGCGGCGGCGCGTGTGCTCGCCGGAGCCGGCGCAAAAAAGCAGCAGGCGCTTTTGCACGCGGCCGATTGCCTTTCCGCTCGAGCGGAAGAAGTGCTCAAAGCCAACGCGGAAGATCTTGAAGCTGCACAGGCGCAGGGGATGCGTCCGGCTTTGCAGGATCGTCTGCGCTTAACGGGCGCTCGAATTGAAGATATGTGCCGCGGTCTGCGCGAAACGGCGGCTTATCCCGATCCTGTAGGGCGCGTTTTGGAAGGTACCGTGCGCCCGAACGGACTTTGCATCGAAAAAGTGTGCGTACCGCTGGGCGTGATCGGCATTATTTTCGAGGCTCGTCCCAATGTGACCAGCGACGCCGCCGGGCTTTGCATTCAGGCGGGCAACGCGGTGATTCTGCGCGGGGGAAAAGAAGCGTTTCATTCCAACTGTGCGGTGGTGCGCATCCTGCGCGACGCGCTGGAAGAAGCCGGTTTACCGGCCGACTGCGTCCAGCTTGTGATGGATACGTCCCGCGAATCGGCCAACGAAATGATGCGCCTGACGGGTTATCTCGATGTTTTGATTCCTCGCGGCGGCGCCGGGCTGATCCGCGCCGTTGTGGAAAACGCCCGTGTCCCGGTGATCGAAACCGGCGTGGGCAACTGCCATGTTTATGTAGATGAAACGTCCGATATTGAAATGGCCGCCCGCATTATCGACAACGCGAAAACGTCGCGTCCGTCGGTTTGCAACGCGATCGAAACGATTCTTGTCCATCGAAACATCGCCGAAAAGGCGCTGCCGGTTATCGCCGCCCGCCTGCGCGAAAAACAGGTGGAACTGCGCGCCGATGAAGCGACCTGCGCGATTGTGTCCGGCTGTGTTCCGGCAACGGAAGCGGATTGGGAAACGGAATATCTTGATTATATTCTGGCTGTTAAAGTGGTGGATTCTATCGACGACGCGATTGCGCATATTGCGCGCTATTCCACCGGCCACAGCGAATGCATCGTAACGGAAAATTACGCGAACGCCCAGCGTTTTACCCGCGAAGTAGACGCGGCCGCTGTGTATGTGAACGCTTCCACGCGCTTTACCGATGGCGGACAGTTTGGGCTGGGCGCGGAGATCGGCATCTCTACCCAGAAGCTGCACGCGCGCGGTCCGATGGGCGTGGATCAGCTCACCAGCACGAAGTTTGTAATCCGCGGGGAAGGGCAGATCCGCGGTTAAGCGGGCGGCAAGTTGCCGCAAGCTCCTAGCTATTACGTGGGTGCAAATCGCTTTTAGGGAACCCCCGGCGAGGGTTCCCTACGAAAAAACATCCCCCGGATGTTTTTTCTACCCTCCTGCGCTTTGTGACGCAAAGGTGTTTCGCGCCTTGCGAGGCGCGCCGGGGGCTTTGCCCCTCGACCCCACGATTTTTTGAAAAAAATCGAGTAAAACTTTTACCGTTTGTATATCAAGCTTGCGCCGTGTGACTTTGGCTATTCAATTTATCTTAGCCTATCCGCGAAGTATCCTGTGCCGGTTCGGCACCGACCCGCGACTTGGGAGCAGCAACTTGCTGCCTACATCAAAAGAAACAGCAGTGCCAGCAGCAGATCGGCGGAATCTTTCCCCGAATCACTGCCTAAAAGCAAAACCAGCGCCAGAATGATGGTGCGGTCTTTGTCGCGCGTCAAAACATCCATCAGTCCCTGCGGTTTTTGTGCGGATGTCTCCGCCGCGGGGGAAGATGTTTCCTGATGGGGCTGTTGCGGTTGTTCCGGCTGCCGTTCTTCGCGGGAAGGGGCGTTTGTTTCGGTGGGCCGGGCACGGCTGTGCATCTCGCGCATGCGCCGCATCGCTTCTTCCTGCATACGCTGCATATTGCTGTCTGTTTGCAAGGCCATCACCCGGCCCTCCTTTCATTTTGCGTGTTTACAGCAGGTGGAGCAGCGAAGAAAAGACGCCGCTTTCCTGCAGCATGGGCAGCAGATGGATCATGCGCACCATCTGAATCGCGCGATCTACCTTGGATCGACGTTCCGCGCTCAGCAGCGGACGCAGTGCCTGCAGCAGACGCGTGGTGTCGTCGTCTTGCTGCAAACGCGAAAGCATGGGCGCCAGCTGCATCATGGCGCCGACCATATCGGGCGATACGCCCGCCAGTCCCGTGGAAACGGGTTGAGCCGCAGGTACCGGTTCCGGCTCTGACGAGCCCTGTCCGCTGCCGCTCAGCCCCAGCATGCCGGCAAGTTCCTGCACCTGTTTCATTCCCTCGGGGCTATTCAGAATTTCTCCTAGTTTGCCGGCCAGATCGTCCACGGTGGCTCCTCCTTCCGGGCGGTTTTGTTACGGCTTTTTCTTGCCGGAAAGCATTTGCATCAGCTTTTGTGCCTGCGGGGTAGAAAGCAGACGTTTGGCTTCTTCCGGATCGGAAAGCGCTTTTTTCAGCGCTTCGTTGTGCGTGCTGCCCAGGCTTTGAGCCAGCTTTCCGTTCTGGGCATTCTGCATCAGTTCGTTTTCGCTCATGCCCAGTTTGCCGGCGGCCTGTTTGAGCATGGCGCGCAGTTGTTCTTCGTTCATGTTGTTCACCTCTCATGCAATTCTATGCCCGGCATGCGGGTTTCATGCCGGAAAGGAGACTTTATGCGAATTCTGGTTGTGTCCGATTCCCATGGGGATATCGGTTCCCTTCGCCGGGTGCTGCTGGCGCAGCCGCAGGCCGAAGCTGTGTTTTTCCTGGGGGACGGCGAACGCGATATCGAAGCCGTTCGACCGGATTTCCCGCAAAAGCAGTTTATTTGCGTAAGCGGAAACTATGATTTTGCCTCTCTTTATCCTACGCAGGAAAGCCGTCTCTTGTGCGGGAAAAAAATCATCGCCTGCCATGGCCACACGTTCGGCGTCAAAAGCGGATGGGAAGCCTATCTGGCCTATGCCCGCAAAGTAAACGCCGATATTGCGCTGTTTGGCCATACGCATTGCGCACTAACACAGTATGAGGACGGAATTTATCTGATGAATCCCGGTTCTTTGCGCGGATATGGTGGCACATATGGTCTGATTGACGTAACAGAAGCGGGAATTGTGATGAATGTTGTAGAAATTAAAGCTTAGTTATGGTTGACATATTGGTAAAATTAGCTATAATAAAAAGGAAGGCAACTATTTTTCAAGATATTCAAATATATGAAAACGCAATTTAAGGGGGAAAAAGCATGACGGAATATGAACGCTGGCTTTCCTGGGATCTGGACGACCCGGATCTGAAGGCGGAACTTAAATCTATTCGCGGACAGGATGAAGAAATTAACGATCGTTTTTATCAGGATCTCGCTTTTGGTACGGCCGGTCTGCGCGGTGTGCTGGGCGCCGGTACCAACCGCATGAACGTTTACACGGTACGCAAAGCGACGCAGGGCTTGGCCAATTATCTCAACAAGACCTGTGATCATCGCCCCAGCGTAGCGATTGCGCGCGATAGCCGCAACAAAGGCTTGGAATTTACCCGTGAATCGGCCGCCGTACTGGCTGCCAACGGGATCAAAGTGTATGTTTATCCTGAACTTATGCCTACGCCGTCCCTTTCGTTTGCCGTGCGGCACCTGGGCTGCGACGCCGGTATCACCATTACCGCCAGCCATAACCCCGCCAAATACAACGGCTATAAAGTTTACGGCAGCGACGGCTGCCAGATCGCCAGCGAAGTAGCCGACGGCGTGCTGGATGAAATCAACAAGCTCGATATTTTTGAAGATATCAAAAAGGGCGATTTCGAAGCCGGCGTCAAGAGCGGCGACATCGAATACATCGGCGAAGAAACGGTTTCCGCTTTCATCGACGCCGTTTATGCCGAAAGCGTACTGGGCCGTCCGGCCGATAACATCCGCATCGTCTATACGCCCCTCAATGGCAGCGGCAAGAAGTGCTGCCTGCGTATTTTCGACCGCATCGGCGTAAAGGAAGTCACCGTGGTTCCGGAACAGTCCGAACCGGACGGCAACTTCCCGACCTGCCCCTATCCGAACCCGGAAATCCGCCAGGCGCTGGAAAAGGGCATCGAGCTTTGCCAGACCGTAAAGCCCGATTTGCTGCTGGCTACCGACCCCGACTGCGACCGCGTAGGTATTGCGGTGAACCAGAACGGCGAGTATGTGCTGATGACGGGCAACGAAGTCGGTATTCTGCTGCTTGATTTTATCTGCGGCTGCAACAAGGAACGCGGTACGATGCCGGATCGTCCGGTAGCCGTTTCCACGATTGTATCCACCGATATGATCGATCCCATCGCCGCCGATTACGGCGTGGAAATCCGCCGTGTGCTGACCGGCTTTAAGTATATCGGCGACCAGATCGCTTCTCTCGAAGCCGAAGGTCATCCCGAGCGTTTCCTGCTGGGCTTTGAAGAAAGCTACGGCTATCTTTCCGGCGGCTATGTGCGCGATAAAGACGCCGTGGACGGCAGCATGCTGATCTGCGAAATGGCTTCTTTCTATAAAGAAAAGGGCCTGACGCTGGTAGACGCTATCAACGCGCTGTATGAAAAATACGGCTACTATAAAAACGGCTTGCTGAACTTTGCCTTCGAAGGCGAAGACGGCATGAAGACCATGGATAAGATCATGACCACGCTGCGCCACACGCCGCCCAAGGCCGTGGCAGGTATCCCGGTTGTAGGTACGAGCGACTACAAAAACGCGCTGCGTATCGACGGCGAAACGCAGTCCGTGATTGACCTGCCGCGTTCCAATGTATTGGAGTATCGTTTGGAAAACGGCTGCAAAGTCATCGTGCGTCCCTCCGGTACGGAGCCGAAGATCAAGATCTATCTGTCGGTTAAGGGTGCGACGAGCGCCGAAAGCGATGCGCTGATCGTGTCTCTGGGCGATGATATGAAGAAAATCATGGGCGTATAAAAATAAATGATCGGGCAGGCTTCGGCTTGCCCGATTTTTTGCCCCCGAAAGCCCCGTTGACAAAACGGGAGGAGGCTTTTATACTGATGTCGGAAAAGGCCGCGCCAAAAGGGCGAGCCGGGATGTTTTCCGCTGAAAAAGATGGGCGGAAACGGGGAGGAAAATCATGAAACGTGTGCGTATTGTTTTGTCCGGGGCTTCCGGATATGGCGCCTACTATTTGAAGTTGTTGTCCGGTCAGGTTGATCCGGAACGTTTTGAACTGGTGGGGCTGGTTGATCCGCTGGTCTCTTCGGTGGATCTGCCGTGGGTGCAGGAGCAAAAAATTCCCATGTATGCTTCTCTCGAGGAATTTTATCGGGAACAGAAAGCCGATCTGGCGATTCTTTCCTGCCCGATTCGCTTTCATAAGGAACAATGTTTGTTGGCGATGGCGAACGGTTCCCATGTGTTGTGCGAAAAGCCGCTGGTACCTACAATAGAAGAAGCTTTGGAACTGCAGGAAGCCGCCCGACATTATGGCCGGTATCTGGGGATTGGCTTTCAGTGGTCGTTTTGTTCGCCAATCCTCGATTTCAAGCGCGATCGTCTGGCGGGACGCTTCGGAAAACCTGTGATGCTCAAAACCCTGATTTCCTGGAAACGCTACGACGCCTATTATCAAAACAGCAGCTGGAAAGGACGCATCCGCGACGCTTCCGGCAATCTGGTGCGCGATTCCGTAGCCACCAACGCGACGGCGCATTATCTGCACAATCTTTTCTTTGTGATGGGCGATGAGATGGGAAGCGCCGTCCTGCCGCAGCGGGTTTCGTATGCGGCGTACCGCGGAAAAGAAATCGAAAGTTTCGATACCTGTTTTGCCCGCGGGCAGTTTGCCGGCGGCGGGGAATTTCTATATATCGCCACGCACAGCGGCGATGAAGAGATGAATCCGCGTTTTTCCTATATTTTTGAAAACGCGACGGTTACCATGGAAGCGCCGCAGAACAATCCGCATATTATCGCCGAATTTGCAGACGGCACGCGCGTGGATTACGGCGCGCCGCAGAGCGATGCCAGCAACGCCGAAAAAATTATCCGTATGCTGGATGCCGTAGCCGACGGGGCAGAGATCCCCTGTACCGTGCCTACCATCCTGCCGCATCTGGCTGTGTGTACGGGATTTTTCGAGGAAGCACCGATTTTTTCGCTTCCGGCCGATCGGATGCAGCGCGAAACAGACCCGGCGGGTACCTTCATGAAAGGGCTGACGCAGGATTGCCTGACCTGTTACGAGCGGGGCTGTCTGCCTCATGAAGCGGGATTTGACTGGGCTTATCCGGAAACAACGTTTGATCCGTCTCGGGCGGCAAGTTGCCGCTCCCAAGCCGCGGATGGGCTAAGATGAATTTAATAGCCAAAGTCACGCGGCAGAAGCTTGATGTACAAACGTTGAAAGTTTTACTCGATTTTTTTCAAAAAATCGTGGGGTCGAGGGGCAACGCCCCCGGCGCGCCTCGCAAAGCGCGAAATCCTTTTGCCTTCATAAGCGCAGGAGGGTAGAAAGAAACGTCCAGTGGACGTTTCTTTCTAGGGAACCCTCGCCGGGGGTTCCCTAGCGATGCCTCACCCGCAGAATAAAATATTTTGCTCATAAAATGCAGAAGCGGAGCGCAGGATATGCGTTCCGCTCTTTAATTTTTATTTTGCAGAAAATCGGGCAGATCGGGCGCGGCGCGCAGCAGATTCTGCCGCTTTTTGTAATCGGGCAAATACCGCTGCACCAGCGCGTAAAAATCAGGACTATGGTTAAGATGGACAAGATGCGCGAGTTCGTGCACCACCACATAATCGCGTGCCGCTTCCGGGTACAGCATCAGCCGCCAGGAAAAACACAGCGAACCGCGGCTGCTGCAGCTTCCGAACCGTTTCTGTGCGCCCGTGATGCGCAGACTGGATGGCTGAACCTGCATAATGGCCGCCCAATATGCTGCGCGTGGAAACAGATCGCGTTTTGCGGCTTTGCGCAGCGTGGATTCCATTTCGGGTGTGATCTGCGCCCAAACGGCGGCGCGAGCCTGCACGCCGGGCAGACGCGAGGCTGCCCAGTCTTCATGTTTTTCCACAAAAGCGCGGATGGCATTTTCCGGCATATGCAGGGGTGCGCGCACCAGAAGCGTGCTTTCGGGCGTGATTTCCAGCGAAATCGTTTTTCGCCTGGAACGGCGCAGAAGATACGGCAGCATGTTGTTCCTCCTTTTTTGGGCGGGAAATGTTACCTGTATTGTAACATGTTTTATTTAAAAGGACAATCTTTACCAAGTTGTAAAAAATGAGGCGGAAAAGTTGACAATTGACAGTATTACGTCGTAGAATAAGACTGAACATTCTTTTGCTGCCGAGCGGCGGAGAGAGGAAACCGTATGACAAACAGCATGGAAACGGATAAGCAAACCGTTGTTTTTTCAAAAGAAATTCCCGTTCGTTATACGGTAGATGTCTTCGTTGGCGGAGGCGGCCCGGCCGGGACGGCGGCTGCCATTGCGGCCGGACGAGCCGGCTGCTCGGTGTTTCTCGCCGAGGGTGCGGGCTGCCTGGGCGGTATGGGAACAGCGGGTCTTGTGCCGCTGTATATGCCGCATACGGATGGAGAACATGAGCTTTGCGGCGGAATCGGCCGCGAGATCATGCAGCGTATGCACAAAGCGGGCGGCGGACGGTATCATCATGGGGATTCCATCGATGCCGAACTGCTCAAGCGAACCAGCGACGAGCTGGTACTGGATGCCGGCGTTACGCTGAGTCTGCATACCCATGTGGTGGATGTTCATGCCGAAAACGGAACGATCCGGGATGTGATCCTGTGGGGAAAAAGCGGGCTGTTTGCCGTGCGCGCACAGGTGTATCTCGATTGTACCGGAGACGGGGATGTGTGTGTGCTGGCCGGGGCCGAATACGAAAAAGGCGATGAGACCGGCGCCATGATGGCTGGTACGCTTTGTTCTCAGTGGGAGGGAATCCGCTGGGACGGCCGCGACGATACGCCGCAAGCGGCTTATGAACCGCCGGAAATGCTGTGGCAGGGAGAAGCGATCCCGCAGGCCGTGGAGGACGGCGTGCTTTCGGTGGATGATCGGCATTTGCCGGGAATCTGGCGCACAGGGGAAACGTCCGGAGGCGGAAATGTGGGACATGCTTTCGGCGTGGATAATACCGACGAAGTTTCTGTAACGCAGGCTCTGGTGGAGCAGCGCCGGCGTTTGACGGAATACGAAACCTATTACCGCCGGTATGTGCCGGGATTTGAAAATGCCCGGTTAGTCGCTTCGGCCGATACCATGGGCATCCGGGAAAGCCGCCGGATTGTGTGTGATTATCAGCTGTGCGCAGAGGATTATCGCCGCCGCGCTGTATTTCCCGATGAAATCGGACGGTTTAATTATCCCGTTGACCGGCATGCCGCAACGGCCGAACTGGCCGATCACGCGGCTTTTGAAGAAGAATTTTATCATCGTTATACCCGGGGCGAAAGCTATGGTCTGCCTTACAGGATGCTGCTTCCCCGGGGACTGACCAATGCCCTTGTGGCAGGCAAATGCGCAGGAACCGATAAAAGTATGCAGGCTTCCGTGCGGGTTATGGCCTGTTGCTATATCATGGGGCAGGCCGCCGGAACGGCAGCGGCACTCTCGGTGCAGCTGGACTGTTCTCCGCGTCAGATACCGGTCGATCGTCTGCAGCAGATTTTGCGGGCGAACGGGGCCTATCTGCCGGATAACCCGGCAAACGGATAAGGAGAGGATTTTACATGAAGAAAACAACTCGATGGATGGCTTTGCTGCTCTCGTGTTTTTTGCTGTTGGGTATGCTTTCGGGCTGTAAACAGCCGGTCACGGTGGAAAGCGGCGCCGCCGAACAGGATTATCCTGTTGAAGTGTGCGGCGTACAGGTTTCGCAGCAACCGGAAAAGGTTGCCGTGCTTTCCGAATCGCTGGCCGATGTGGTGCTGGCGCTGGGTTATGAAACCCGTGTGATCGCCGTAACGGAAGAATGCACCCAGACGGCTTATGCCACGCTGGAACGTGTAAACGTAAACGATCCGGCGACCATTCAGAATGTTTCGCCCGACCTGGTCCTGGCAGATGCTTCGATGGAAGACGGCACCAAAACCGCCCTGCAGGATGCCGGGCTGAAAGTCGCGTATGTTTCGGCGCCTACCGATCGCAGCAGCTATGAAAAAATGTATGCCGAGGTAGCCTCTCTGTTTGAAGGCGCTTCTACCGGTTATAACAACGGTGTGGCGGTGGCTGGCGATGTGTGCCAGACGCTCGACGATATTGAGCGTATTATTCCCGATAATAACGGCGTACTGGTTACGGCGGCCATCGTGTTTGATCTCGAAGGCAACGCCGTTACAGGCGATATGTTCTATGATTCTGTGATGACTTCTGCCGGGCTGAGCAATGTCTTTTCGGGCCAGACCGGCGGCACGTATGATCCGGCAATGCTCAAAACGCTGAATCCTTCCTTTGTTTTCTGCCCGGAAAGCGTAGCCGATACGCTGATGTCTGATAGCAACTATGCAGGCATGACGGCGGTAAAACAAAAGCACGTTGTGAAAGTAAGGGACGACGAATTGCAGCGCATGGGACGTACGGTTGTCAGCTTGGCGGCTTCGCTCGCCGGCGCGGCTTATCCGGAACTTTTGGAAGAACAGAGCACCGATCCGACCACTTCTATCGGACAAGAAACGTCTTCTCAGACCGGGTCTGAGACCGAGTATGCAACGCTTCAGGCCGGCGACGAAAACAATACAATGGACGATGTTTATAAAATGCAGGCCAGACTGCACGAGCTGGGCTTCTTAACGGTTGAATACGACGGTTATTTTGGCTCGGTTACAGAGGAAGCTGTGATCGCTTTCCAGGAAAAGAACGGCCTGGAGGGTACCGGCGTTGCCGATAACAAAACCCTGCAGCTTTTGTACTCCGATGCGGCTAAGGGCGCAAACGATTAATAGTCAGTTTTATAGAAAAAATAAAATGGTCTCCTTTCTGCTTGGAAGGCGGCCATTTTGTATAGGGAGGAAAAAATGAAGTCGATTCAATGCATTCTGACACCCGAACAGGGCAAAAAGCTGATCACCCGCGCGGTTTTGTGCCGTGCGGATGTACAGGCGGCTGCGCGCGAACACACGCTGGTCGTGGTGGCCGGTTCCACCAATGCGCCCATCGCTCAGGCTTTGCTGGAGGAGCGCGGACTGCCGTTTAACCCGGATTGCTTTTTGCGCGGGGCGATTCGTCCCGCAGGCCGCACGCCCGGCGAGCTGATGGGCGATATCGTCATCCGCAAAGGCGAGTATCTGCCGGGAAAAACAATTTTTGATGTAGCCGACGAATTGGGCCGCGGCGATGTGATTATCAAGGGAGGCAATGCGGTGCATCTGCCCGCCAAAGAAGCGGCTGTGCTGATCGGAAGCCCTGTGCTGGGAACGGCAGGAGCGGCGCTTCCCGCGGTTGTGGGGCGGCATGCCAAGCTGCTGGTTCCCATCGGTGTGGAAAAGCGGATCGATTTGCCGATTCACGAGGCGTGCAGACTTATGAACGATCCGGAACACCGGGGAACGGGCTTGCTGGCGCTCCCGGGCGAAGTCGTTACGGAAATGGAAGCTTTTGAAACGCTGTGCGGTGTATCGGCCAGGCTTACAGCCGCCGGCGGCATCTGGGGCAGCGAAGGGTCTGCCGTGTTTGTATTGGAAGGTGACGCGGCTTCATTGGAGAGAAGCCGTGCGTTGTTGGAGCAGATCGGATAGGAAAAACGAAAAAGATTGGAGCATAGACGATGAAAATTATCATTGTGGGCTGCGGTAAAATCGGCAGCACACTTGCTGGGGAGCTTTCGCATTCCGGGCATGATCTCACAATTGTGGATCTGAATGCAGATCGTTTAAGCCAGCTGACCAACTCTCTGGATATCTATGGCGTTCAGGGCAGTGCGGCCAGCTATCAGACCTTGCTGGAAGCCGGTGTGCGTGACGCAGACCTGCTGGTTTCCACCGTCGATGCCGATGAAATCAATTTGCTCTGCTGTTTAATTGCCCGCCAGGCCGGAACGCCGCACGTCATCGCCCGTGTGCGTACGCCGCTTTATGTGGATGATATTCGTTTTTATCGGGAACAGATGGGCCTTTCAATGGCCATTTCCCCCGAATTGGTAACGGCGCAGGAAATTTCACGCCTGATCCGTTTTCCTTCCGCCATTAAAGTAGAAGCTTTTAACAAAGGCCGCGTGGAACTGGTGGAGCTCAAAATTCCCGAGCGTTCGGGACTCAACGGAAAGTCGGTTTCCAATGCAGATAAGCTGCAAAAATCGGGCGTGCTGGTGTGCATGGTGCGTCGCGGTCAGGAAGTGATGATTCCCGACGGCCGTTTTGTTTTGCAGTCCGGCGACCGGATCGCCGTGATTGTCCCGCCGGGAAAATCGCGCGAATTGCTGCGTCTGATGGGCGTGGAAGAAGAGCCGATTAAATCGGTTATACTGGCTGGCGGCGGTAAAATCTCGTATTATCTGGGGCGCATTTTGCTGCGCGAGGGCATCGATGTGAAGATCATTGAGCGTAAGCCCGAACGCGCTACGGAGCTGAGCGAGCTGCTGCCCGGGGCAACGATCATTTTGGGCGACTGCACCGATAAGGAGCTGCTCACAGAAGAAGGCGTGGAAGACATTCAGGGATTTGTCAGCCTCACCGATCTGGACGAAGAAAATGTCATGCTTTCGCTTTATGTGGGGACGCGTTCCAAAGCAAAACTGATTACCAAAATCAATCATGTGAGCTTTGATGAAGTCATCGATAATCTGCCCATCGGTTCGGTAGTGTATCCGAAAGAAGTTGTGGCGGGTATGATTGCGCAGTATGTGCGCACCATGCAGAATTCCATGGGGTCAAGCGTGGAAACGCTCCATCGCCTGGGCGGCGGAGCAGAAGCTTTGGAATTTTACGTGCGCGCGAATTCTCCGTTGATCGGAAAGCCGCTTCAGGATTTGCAGCTGAAGCAGAATCTGCTGGTGTGCAGCATTATCCGCCAGGGGAAAAATTTTGTGCCCCGCGGAAAAGATGCGCTGCAAGCGGGCGATTCCGTCATTATCGTTACGACACAAACAGGACTTAACGACCTGAGCGACATTCTGAAGTGAGGTTGTAAAATGAGCCTGAATTTACGTATGGTCGTTCACTTATTGGGATGGGTGCTGTGTATTGAATCCCTGTTTTTGTGCTTCCCGCTTGTGGCTTCTGTGATTTTTTGGGAGCCTGTGATCTGGGTTTATGTCGTTGTGGCGTTGGGATGCCTGGTGGTAGGATTCGCTTTGACACGGTGTAAACCCAAGCGAACCGACTTTTATGCGCCCGAAGGATTCGTTACGGTAGCGCTCAGCTGGATCCTGCTGGGCATGACGGGTTCCATCCCGTTTGTGCTTACCGGGGAAATTCCTTTTTATATCGACGCGCTGTTCGAGACGGTTTCGGGCTTTACCACCACCGGCGCCACGATTTTGACCGACGTGGAAACGCTTTCGAAAGCGTCGCTGCTTTGGCGCAGTACAACCCACTGGGTGGGCGGCATGGGTGTGCTGGTTTTTGTGCTGGCTATCATCCCGCTGGTCGGCGGCCATTCTATTTATTTGCTGCGAGCGGAAAGCCCCGGCCCCTCTGTAAGCAAGTTTGGGCCGCATATGAAGGATACGGCCATTACGCTGTATAAAATCTATATGGCGATGACGCTGATCCAGATGGTGCTGCTGCTTTTGGGGCGTGTCTCGCTCTTTGACGCGCTCAATATCGCTATGTCTACAGCCGGTACGGGCGGGTTCGGCCTGTACAACACCTCCATCGCCGGGTATTCGGTATATGTGCAGGTGGTTGTCGCGATTTTTATGCTGTTGTTCGGCGTGAATTTCAATCTGTATTACGCTCTGCTGTGCCGAAGAGCGAAAGATGTGTTCAAAAGCGAAGAACTCCGGGTTTATCTGGCGTTGGCTGCGTTTGCTACGATCACCATAGCCATCAATATCGTACGGCAGGTCGGTTCGGTGAGCGAAGCGCTCAATCAGGCGTTCTTCCAGGTGACGTCCATTATGAGTACCACCGGCTTTTCCACGGCGGACTTCAACCTGTGGCCGGACTATTCGCGCACACTGCTGGTCATCCTCACAATCATCGGCGCCTGCGCAGGGTCTACGGCCGGCGGCATGAAGATCAGCCGTGTGATATTATTGGTTAAGCATGTGCGTCGTGAACTGCGCTTTTTGAACCATCCGCGTTCGGTTGAGGTGATCCATTTTGAGGGCAAACGCGTGCAGCACGAAGTTTCCCGTTCGGTCAATGCATTTTTGATCGTCTATCTTATGATTTTTGTGTGTTCCATGGTGCTGCTCAGCGCCGATCACTTTGATTTTGTGACGAATTTCACGGCTACAGCCACAACGCTGGGCAATGTGGGCCCCGGGCTGAATGTAGTAGGGCCTTTGGGGAATTTCTCTGGTTTTCAACCGTTTTCCAAATTGGTTCTGATTTTTGATATGCTGGCCGGACGGCTGGAATTGTTCCCCATGCTTTTGCTGTTTACGCCTTCAACCTGGCGCAACCGATAACAACACGGCGGCTCCCTGAAAAAACAGGGAGCCGCCGCGCTTTCTGTACCGTTTGGGGTAGGGATCGCATGAAAGGGATTGCGAGCAGACGTCGATTGTCTGTGTGCTTATTGTAGATAAAGTCTGTAAAATGTAAAAGCGCGGCTGCATCAAACCTACATGAAATGCGAAATGAAATTTTAAAAAGTGCATTTCCGAGGGCGCACAGACGAGAAAAGCGCCAAAAACGGGTGAAAATAAGAGGGATAACGGCGCTATTTTAAAAAAATCAGAAAAAAGTGTTGACATGTCCTTTGGTGTGTGGTACTATTACAAAGCGCCAATATGGCATCATCACGTTTTGGTGACAAGATAAATTGTAATTTGGAGGCAAGAGAATGTCTACTTACATGGCAAAAGCCGGTCAGATCGACCGCAAATGGTATGTAATCGACGCCGCCGGCAAGCCGCTGGGCCGTGTTGCTGCTCAGGCTGCCGTTCTTCTGCGCGGCAAGCACAAGCCGATCTTCACCCCTCATGTGGACTGCGGCGATCATGTAATCATCATCAACTGCGCCCAGGCTGTTCTTACCGGTGGTAAGGCTGAAAAGAAATTCTACTATCATCACACCCCGTATGTGGGCCACCTCAAGGCGGTTCGTTACGACAAGCTCATGGCTACCAAGCCGGAGCTGGCCATGAAGCTTGCTGTTGAAGGCATGCTGCAGGGCAACAACATCGCCAGAGCCCAGGCTCTGCGTCTGCGCGCTTATGCCGGCAGCGAGCACGTGCACGCCGCTCAGAAGCCCGAGACGTTCGAGTTTTAAGAGAAGGGGGATATAAATCATGTACGAAAAGGCACCTTATTTCTATGGTACCGGCAGAAGAAAGAGTTCTGTCGCCCGCGTGCGCGTATACCAGGGCACCGGTAAAATCACCATCAACGATCGTGACATCGACGATTACTTTGGTCTTGAGACGCTGAAGCTGCTGGTTCACCAGCCCCTGGCTCTCACCGATACCGAAGGCAAATTCGACATTGTCTGCCGCGTTGCCGGCGGCGGCGTAACCGGTCAGGCCGGCGCCATCCGTCACGGTATTTCCCGCGCTCTGCTGCAGTACGATTCCGAAAATCTTCGCCCGATCCTCAAGAAGGCTGGCATGCTCACGCGTGACCCCAGAATGAAGGAAAGAAAGAAATACGGCCTCAAAGCCGCACGTCGCGCTCCCCAGTTCAGCAAGAGATAATCTGCTATTCAAACTGGTTCAAAGAGGCTCAAAAACCCCGAAAAACTGCGGTTTTTCGGGGTTTTTCCATTTCATATCTTCTGTTGCAGTTTGTCTGGTTCTGGCAGAATTTGAACTGTTCTGACCCGGTTTTTTCTCGGTAAAAATAGGATAACCGGGTGTTTTGAACCCCGTTTTCGGTAAAAAATAGGATAATCAGCAGCCCAAATCGGGCCGTTCTTGAGGTGCTTTTGTCCTGTGGATTGTGCATCGTTTAAGAGCCTTTCTTTATGGTTTTTCTTTTGAAAGGGCTGGCCTGATTTGTCAGGATTTGACCAAACCGAATCCGGTTTATCTTTTCTTCACTCATGGTATCCAATACCCTTAAGGCTGACGAATACTCGCACATTTGCGCTGCACGTCTTTGAATAGCTACAATGAAGGCGAAAAGGAGGACTGCACTATGTGGAAACAGAAATTCAAGGTATACCTTACCCCTGCTGAAAACAGCATTGTGATTCAGAGCCTCAATCGTCTGCGGAACACTCTGTTGCAGGAAAATCGGGACACCGGCTGCGTGGATGATCTTTTGCTCAAAGTCATGTGCGCCCCTGTCAAGAGAATTTGAAAATTACATATTGTTCTGTCTGAATCAAGCCGTTTATTCTTTTTATAGAATAGGCGGCTTTTTTTCATGCCCATTTTGCAGCATACATATATCATCACGGATTCCTGTCATGTAGGTAATAGTGAATTTGTTTTGAGGGTTCATTCAACAGCACCCCAGCAGTTTGTTACTTGGAAATGCAATAATCAGACAGATTACTATTGGGGGCACTATTTCAGCACCCTGTTCGATGCACAGAAAGATTTAGTAGCACGGGCGCAAGAGGAAGTTCAATGCCTGGAGGAGCAACGGCGGGATACCCGTGTGTATGAAGCACCGGATGATTCCCCCTGGGGAGAAATCCAGACCCGTGAAACCCTCTGCCCCGGAGCGTATTCCGTCAGCACGGCAGGACACGGTGGCGTCATGGTGCGCTGGAAACTGGCGGAAAAGGAGTTCCGAAAAGAAGCGCGGGAGTGTGGCTTTATGGAGGGAGCGTGGCTCTGCTACGAGGAGGATTGTGACGGGCCGGTAGCCCTGCGGGAGCTGATGGACAAAAAACTGCATCAGGCTCCCGTCAACCAGTATTTCCGCCCCGGTGAATATGAAGCGGTCATCAACCGCAGCTTACAGACCTATCATCCCGAATACTGGCAGGCGCGGGAACAGGACTTGAAAAGAAAAGGCCAGCCTTCTATCCAACGAAAAAAGAAGGAGCGTGAACGATAGTGGAACTGAAAATCATCAGTATGGCCCCGCAGGAACGGATGTACTCTTACAGCCAGAGCAGCCAGATTGAGGCCCAGACCGGCTTTATCGGCCACCTGCGTGGTGATTTTGGCGCTGGTCAAGAGTTTTTCACCTCATGGTTTGACCACCGTGTAGAGTATAAAACCGACGAATTCAAAGCGGAGTTTGATGAAGTGGTCAACAGCCTGCGGGAGAAAGGCGGACTGCTTTTCAGCCGGGACAGCATGATCCGCTATTGTCGGCAGCGTCCAGAAGCCGAGATGGTGGGCAACTACTGCACCGAGTACGGCTTCAAGTTGAAAACCGACCAGCACTCCTATATGCTGCGGTGCAATCCTAATTATGGGGACTATAATTTTTACCTCTATGCCTATGTTGGCCGGTTCCTGGAACACCACATGGAAAAGGCCAAACAGGGCATCCGATTTATCACCCCTGGCTACAAGGAGATCTTCCGCATCCCGGATGTCGATAGCATCCGCATTTTCACTGGCGGCGGAGGAACCCGTGACCGAACCTGCCGGTTTATCGACGAAACCCACTTTGAAACCAGCGGCGGCTATCCCAGCGCCCTCTATCATATCTGTGAGTTTGCAGAACGTCTGGAGAAAACTCATGGGAGCGTCATTCCGCTGCGTTCTTCTCTGCCGCCCAACTGCTTGAGCATTCTCCCTTCCAGCGGAGAGCTGATTGTCATAACACGGGGCGAAAAAGGATATTTGCCTTCGGATATGCAAATCAAAGGGAAATCCAATCAGGAGGTGGCGGAGATCGCAAACCATGCTTTTGGCGTTACCAAAGCACAGGAGGCCGCAATGCTGGCAGGCTCCATGTTTGGCTGGCAGACACCCGCCGCCGATCCCAAGAACTACGATGAGCAGGGCCAGCCCATCCGTCAGAAGCAAAGAGATCGGGGTGATGCCCGATGAGCGAGGACAAACACATTATCTGGAGCAACTATGATCTGGACTATGAGGACTGGCGCGGCGATTTGGAGGCAGAATACCCGGAGCTGTCCGAGGATGAGCGTATCTCTCTGATGTATGAAATCAACGGGCATTATCTGGACGATGAGCGCATGAACCTCGATGTGCAGCTTTCCCAGCCCATTTTGGTTGTAGGCGACCTGGGCCTGTGGTATGGGCGGCGCATGGGGTATAAGGAAATCCCCAGCGGCAATATCCGGGACTGCCTGTATTCCGACACGGATTACTCCACCTGGTATGTAGACCGTCTGGGAGATCTGCGCTGCGACGCCATTCACCATGACGGCACCAACCATTATCTTTATCGAGTTTATAAGGACGGTGTGCGAGATTCCCAGATCGAACTTCTGAAAGAAAAACTGTATCGCGGCACAGCGACCCGCGCCGATATAACGAGAGTG
>CALWVE010000025.1 GCA_944384905.1 uncultured Clostridia bacterium | reverse complement strand
TAGTAGTGCTCTTTTCATCTGCAAAACAGCCGATTCCTCTACGCCATTTTTACGCCATTTCCGCGTGAGACTGCATAGAGAAATATGAAGTTATAATTTGGTTGGTTTTGCGTAAAACCGCGCTGTACCAGGCTTTAGCGGCGTTTATGGAGAGGCATGAAGATATAGAATCCGGTGTCTGAACGCCGATACCTAATTTCATGCTGAAAACGTCCTTTCAAAAACAAAAAATTTAACGGGCGGCGAACCGCCGCAGAATTCTTCGCGGGCGGCAAGTTGCTGCCCCAAGTCGCAGAAAAGCTGAAATAAAGTGAAAAGTTAAAGTCACGCGACAAAAGCTTGATGTACAAACGTTAAAGTTTTCGTCCACCTTTTTCAAAAGGTGGCGGTTTCCAAAGGCAGAGCCTTTGGCCGCTCTCCGCAGAGAGCGGAACTCTTTTGCCTCACAAAGCGCAGGATGGGGTGAGAAAACAGTCCGGGGACTGTTTTCGAGGGGAAACCCACGCGCCGGGAGGGGTTTCCCCTCCTTATGGCCTGTACCACACAACAGCTACGAGCCGGCATGCGGCAAACTGACGAAAGCTGTCCGATCAATCGCGGCTTTCCGGCAAAAGATATCCCAATAAAGGCAGCGGCATTTGTTCCCCCTTGGAAGCACGCATCACGCCCAACACCACACACGTCAGCAAAAACAGCGTGGCGATGGCCCATACGCACCGCATACCGATATACAGCGGCAAAATCGGACGGGTAAGCCCTTCCAATACGGAAAAAAGCACACCGTAAATTACTTCCGCCACAAACAGAACCAGTCCCTGCCGGGCATGAAAGCGCGCAAACGGCGATTTTTTGCGAAGCAAAAGCACAAGCAGACACAACGGGCCGAAATACGCCAATACGCCCCAATACATATTCTCACGAATATCACGGCTTTGGGCGGTCTCTTTTTCTTCCGGCAAAACCAGCACTCCTTTACAAAAAACTATCTGTTCTATTGTACAAAAAAAGCGGGAAAAAATCAACGTGCAAATTCCCGTTTTTCTTCTTTAAAGGCCAAACAAAGACATTTTTTATCTGTTCTTTTTGGGTCGGATATGCTATAATAAATTTTGAATATACCTAAGGATTCAACCGCGAGAGATTGCAGCCGCCCGCGCTTTTTTTCGGCGGCAGGAGGCAGAACCCCATGCTGAACCATTCTTTACAAAAATCGATCCGCACAGCTTTGCGCGCCATGCTGTGCGTTTTGCTGTGCCTGTCGCTTTGCGGCTGCTCGATGACGCTTTTCGATGTAGAAAAGCTGATGCAGCCCCCGCAGGCCACCGGTAACAAAGAAGCGCTTCATAAGCTGCTTTTGGAAGACGCCGGTTCTCCGCTCGAATTTGTCTATCCGCGTTCGGGCGATTATCGTTCGGCTGTCATTACATCCGCCTTTGCGGGCGGCGCCGTCACCGGTTCTATCGCGTTTTGCGAAAACAAAACCGGCGGCACAACTCTGTATTTTACAATTTTTGACGGGCAAAACTGGCAAATCGTAGGAAAGGTAGAAAATCCGTCTTCTCAGGTGGACCGCGTTTGCTTTGGCGATCTGGATCACGACAATCAGGATGAAGTTGTGGTCAGCTGGGGAAGCGTGCAGTCGCTGTCTTCGATTCTCAGCGTGTACGATTATCACGACAACACAGTGGACGAATACAACTTAGATCGTCCCTATGGCGAATTTGCCGTAACCGATTTGGATGACGACGGTCAAAGCGAGCTGTTTGTGGCCGAAGCTTATACACCTACAGCTAAAACAGAAACCAACTTTGCGGCGGTTGAATCTCCGCCGCTGGCGCTGCTATATCGTCTGCGCAACCAGCAGCTTGAAATTTACATGGCCGCTGAACTTGATTCCGAAGTGGTGCGCTACAGTCAGCTGACGGTTACGCCGATCGCGCAGTATCAATCGGGAACCATGGTTGTGCTGGACGGCGTACGCGGAGACAACACCATGGTGACACAGCTGGTTTATGTAAACAACGCCAAAAATGCGCTGATTACACCGCTTTCCGATACAACCAACCTAACGGAGCGGCCGTCTTCCAGCGGCATACTGGCGCAGGATATTGACGGCGACGGTGTGTTTGAAATTCCCGTTGTCCGACAGATGCCTTTGCCCAGCGACACACAGCCGCAGGCGGTTTCTTATATTGTCAGCTGGCAGAAGTTTTTCCCGGGACAAAATACAACCCAAACCGTAAGCAATACCGTGATTAACGCTACAGACGGTTACCGATTTGAAATGCCCGATGCCTGGCTGACAGGAACGGTGACTTTCCTATACGACGACAGTACCGGGACCTTAACTGTCTACCGGGTTGAACGGCCGGAAAATATGCCCATGCTGGGCGCGGCGCTGCTGCATATCCGCCGGTATACCCGAGAAGAATGGAACAGTCTGGCTGAGACGGAGAACTATTCAATTGTTTACGAAAGCGGAAATACGATTTTTGCCGCCGCCATCCCGTCTCCGGAAGATGAACTTTCCATCACGCTTGAAGAAGTAACCGATCGATTGATCCCCTTAACGGAATAAAGGAGTAGTTTCTATGAAAAAAATTCTGATTGCCGAAGACGAACAGGCTATCCGCGAATTTATCGTGATTAACCTCAACCGCGCCGGCTACCAGACGATGGAAGCCGGAAACGGTCAGGAAGCGCTGGATCTGTATGCAAAAGAAAACGGCGATTTTGACGTAGCCGTATTGGACATTATGATGCCCGGCGAAAAAGACGGATTTGCCGTTTGCCGCGAACTGCGTCAGCAGAATCCCGCCATCGGTATCATCATGCTCACCGCCCGCACGCAGGAAATGGACAAGGTAACCGGCCTGATGATGGGCGCGGATGATTATGTCACCAAACCGTTCAGCCCCTCCGAGCTGGTCGCGCGGGTAGACGCCATCTACCGCCGTGTGTCGCTTTCTCCGTCTCACGCCCAGAAACAGGCTCCCAAGCCGCCGGCAACCATTTCTTCCGGCGAATTTACGCTGGACGTGAAAAACCGCTCGCTGATCCACGACGGCAAAACCACTTTGCTCACGAACATCGAGTTCAAAATCCTCAAACTCTTTTTTACGCACCCGGGCGAATCGCTGGGACGCACGGAAATCCTCAAAGAGGCCTGGGATGATCCGTTTGTAAGCGACGAAAAGATTGTGGACGTAAACATGCGCCGTCTTCGGCTGAAGATCGAAAAAGACCCCTCCAACCCCAAACACATTGTCACGGTATGGGGATTGGGTTACCGTTGGGATGAATGACCGGCTGTTTTACATTTCCTAAAAAGGAGGAAGCATCGTGCAGATCGGAGGCATAACCCGCCGCTGGGTCATCAATTTTCTTTCGGTTGCCGTGGTCGTTATCATGATTTCTGTCGCGGCGCTTTCCGGCATGGCCAACAGCTACATCCGCGACAACATCCGTCAATCGCTGAAAAGCCGAAGCGACGAGATGGTGAATATGTTCAACAACTATAACTACAGCAACACAGTGGAATTCTATACAGCGGCCCGCAATTACATAGAAAACTTTACCGATAAAGAACTGATGGAAGTGATGACCGTAAGCCGCACAGGCAAGGTCGTGGTAACTTCTACGGGATTTGAGCCGGATCAAACCCAGCCCAAGCCCGATTTCGAAAGCGCAAAAGAAGATCCCAGCGGATACGGAGACTGGACGGGGGAATTGACCTCCGGTGAACAGGTAACGGCGATTTCGCGTGTCTTTTACAACGAAGACGGCGAAATGCTCGGCGCGATCCGTTATGTCGTTTCCATGCGCAGCGCAACCCGGCAGATGTATCAGATCATGCTGATGCTGATTCTGGTGGGTCTGTTTATTCTGGTGCTGCTGTGTATTTCAAGCGTCTATTTTATCCGAAGCATTCTTACGCCGATCCGGCAGATTTCCGGCACAGCCAAGCGAATTGCCCGCGGCGATTTTAATGTACGCATTGAAACCAAGAAAAAACGCAGCGATGAAATCGGCCAGCTTTGCGATACGATCAACGACATGGCCATGGAACTGAGCAATTCCGAGCAGATGAAAAACGATTTTATCTCCTCAGTCTCCCATGAACTGCGTACCCCGCTGACCGCCATTAAAGGCTGGGCGGAAACCCTGCAAAGCGGCGAAATCGACCGGGAAATGTTTTCGCGCGGCATGGGCGTGATTATCCATGAATCGGAACGGCTTTCCGGCCTGGTGGAAGAACTGCTCGATTTTTCCCGCATGCAAAACGGCCACATGGTGTTCAACATGGATAAAATGGACATTCTGGCCGAACTGGGTGAAGCCGTTTACACGTTTAAAGAACGTGCCCTGCGCGAAGAAAAGTATCTTTTGTACGATGAACCCGAAAACATTTCGCCGATCCGCGGAGACGCCAACCGCATCCGCCAGGTGTTTGTCAATATCATCGATAACGCTTTAAAATATACCCAAAAGGGCGGCACGGTCCGCGTAACCATCAGCCAGCTGTACAACAACGTCCATGTGGTTGTCAGCGATAACGGCTGCGGTATCCCGGCCGAACATCTGCCCAACGTGAAACGCAAGTTCTATAAAGCCAATCAGCAGGTTCGCGGCTCAGGCATCGGACTGGCTGTGGCCGATGAAATCATCAAAATGCACGGCGGTTCGCTGGATGTGGAAAGCGTAGAGGGCGAAGGCACAGCCGTAACCATTACGCTGCCCATTATCCCGCCCGAACCGGGCAAAACCGAAGTATAAACCATCAAAAAAGGAGTCGCTATGGCAAAAAGCAAACGAATTACCAGTATCGGCGGACAGGCGCTGATTGAAGGCATCATGATGCGCGGGCCGCACACCACGGCGGCGGCGTTCGTCTCTCACGACGGCACCGTAACAGCCGAAACATTTGAAGTCAAAACCCTGCGTGAAAAATACCCCTTTTTGAATCTTCCGCTGCTGCGCGGAACGGTTATGCTGATCGATTCCCTGCGCATCGGCATGAAAATGCTCAATACGGCGGCCGACCGCTACATGGAAGACGTGGGCGAAGAGGAAGAACCCGGCCGTTTTGAAGCCTGGCTCAATCGCGTATTCGGCGAAAAAGTGATGGACGTCATGATGTCCGTCGCCACGGTGCTGGCGTTGATCCTGGCTGTGGTGCTGTTCGTATTCCTCCCGTCGCTGGCCGGGCAGGGGCTTGACCTGCTGGCAGGCGGCCGGCTCGGCATCTGGCGCTCGGTGTTCGAAGGCCTGCTGCGCATGGCAATCTTTGTGGGCTATGTCGGGCTTTGCAGCCTGATTCCCGATGTGCGCCGCACGTTTGAATTCCACGGCGCGGAGCACAAAACGATTTTCTGCTATGAAAACGAACTGCCGCTTACGGTAGAAAATGTGCGGGTACAAAGCCGCTTCCATCCGCGCTGCGGCACCAGCTTTTTGATGCTGACGCTGATCGTGGGGATTGTGATCGGCTTTTTTATCCCGTTTGAAAACCCGTTTCTGCGCACAGGCGTGAAACTTCTGCTGATCCCGCTCACGATGGGCGTAGGCTATGAGCTGATCCGCCTTTGCGGTAAGCACGACAACCGGCTGACCCGCATCATCGCCGCACCGGGCTTGTGGGTACAGCGTCTCACCGTTAAGGAACCCGACGACACCATGATCCGCGCGGCCATCGCCGCCATGGAACTGGTGATTCCCGAAAACGGGGAGGATCTGGTGGGATGACGCTGCGCAGCCTCTATAACGAAGCCCGCAGACGCCTGACGGCGGCCGGGATCGATTCCCCGGCGTTTGACGCCGCCTGCCTGATCGAGCTGGTGTTTGGCGTAAACCGCGGGGATTTGCTTGTGCGCGGGCAGGAGGAAGCTGACGCCGCAGGAGAAGAACAATTCGAAGCCTTGCTGCGCCGCCGGGAAGCCCGCGAGCCGCTGCAATACCTTTTGGGCGCGTGGGAATTTATGGACATGAGCCTGAAAACCGGCCCCGGCGTGTTGTGCCCCCGGGAAGAAACGGAGCTTTTGTGCCAAACGGTGGCTGGGTATCTGAAAGATACGCCCTGCCGCGGACTGGATTTGTGCGCGGGAACGGGCGCGGTTGCGCTGGGAATCGCCCGGCTCTGCCCGAAAGCCGAAATACAGGCCGTGGAACTTTCCGATCAGGCGGCCGGGTATTTACGCCAAAACGTGGAAACATTCGGCGAACGCCGCGTACAGGTTATTATGGGGGATGTGCTTTCCCCCGAATTTGCGGCGCGTTTTGCGGATGGTTCGCTGGATTTTATCGCCTCGAACCCGCCGTACATCGCAAGCGGTGAGCTTCCCGGATTGCAGGAAGAAGTGCAAAAGGAACCGGCTCTGGCGCTGGACGGCGGCGAAGACGGGCTGGTATTTTACCGGGCGATTGCGAAGCTTTGGGCGCCAAAACTGCGCCCGGGCGGGGTACTCGCCGTAGAAATCGGCGAGGAGCAGGCCGAAGCGGTAAGCGCGTTATTTGCCGAGGCGGGTATTTCGTGCCGCACGGAACAGGATTTCAACGGTCTTGACCGCGTCGTCCACGGGTGCCGAACCGGCACGGGATACGTCGCGGATAGGCTGAAATAAAATGAAAAGCTAAAGTCACGCGGCAGAAGCTTACTGTACAAACGTTAAAGTTTTCGTCCACCTTTTTCAAAAGGTGGCGGTTTCCAAAGGCGGCGCCTTTGGCCGCTCTCAGCAGAGAGCGGAATTCTTTTGACTATAGAAGCGCAGGATGGGGGTGAGAAAACAGTCCGGTGGACTGTTTTCGAGGGGAAACCCACGCGCCTAGAGGGGTTTCCCCTTCTTACGATTCGCACCCACGCAACAGCTACGGGCCTGCGGGCGGCAAACCACCGGCGGCGAACCGCCGCACGATACCCCGCGAGTTGGCTAAATTTTATTTGAAAGCTCAAGTCACGCGGCAGACGATTCTCATTTGCTTTATTTTCATTCGCGAATTGTCAGCGGGGAGTCCCCGCAGCTTTCCAAAAAGAAGCAGAACAAAAGTTCGATTCTTTTTGGTTTACTTATTGCAAAGCCCGGAAAAATCCGATATAATACAAACAGAACATGGCTTTTTTGCCGTGAAAACAGAAATGAAAACGGCGGTTTGCCGACGGAAAGGATACAGACACTATGGCGGAAGACAGAATCAAAGCATTGGATACAGCGCTTGCGCAGATCCGCAAGCAGTTCGGCGAAGGCGCCGTGATGCGCCTGGGCCAGAACGAAGCTATGCAGGTGGACGCCATCTCCACCGGCTCGCTCTCGCTGGATCTGGCGCTGGGCATCGGCGGTGTGCCCCGCGGCCGTATCGTTGAAATTTACGGGCCGGAATCTTCCGGTAAAACCACGCTGGCGCTGCACTGCATTGCCGAAGGACAGAAAAAAGGCGGCAACGCGGCCTTTATCGACGTAGAACACGCACTCGATCCCGTTTACGCCGCTAATCTGGGCGTAGATATCGATTCCCTGCTGGTTTCGCAGCCCGATACCGGCGAACAGGCGCTGGAAATCACCGAAGCGCTCGTGCGTTCCGGCGCAATCGACGTCATCGTCGTGGACTCCGTAGCCGCGCTGGTTCCGCGCGCCGAAATCGAAGGTGAAATGGGCGACAGCCACGTAGGTTTGCAGGCGCGTCTGATGTCGCAGGCGCTGCGCAAGCTGGCCGGCGCCATCAGCAAGTCGAACTGCGTGGCGATCTTCATCAACCAGCTGCGTGAAAAAGTCGGCGTGATGTACGGCAACCCCGAAGTCACCCCCGGCGGCCGCGCGCTGAAATTCTACGCCTCTGTGCGTATCGACATCCGCAAGATCGAAACGCTGAAAGTCAGCGGCGAAGTGGTCGGTTCCCGCACCCGCGCCAAGGTTATCAAAAATAAGGTGGCTCCGCCGTTCCGCGAAGCCGAATTCGACGTGCTCTACGGTAAGGGCATTTCCCGCATGGGCGAACTGCTCGACCTGGCCGTGAAGCTGGAAATCATCCAGAAAAGCGGCGCATGGTTCTCGTATGACGGCACCCGACTGGGACAGGGCCGCGACAACGTGCGCGAAATGCTGGGGCAGAACCCGGAACTGGCTGCTGAAATTGAAGCTAAAGTGCGTGAGAATATTTCTTCGCTGTACAACAAACCCGCCAAGCCCGGCAACATCCGCCCGGTAACGGTCGCTCCCGCGCCGACGGAAGAAAAGGAAGCGCCCAAGCCCGCCGCGCGTGTTTCCAAAAAAGACATCGACATCACGGTGGATGACTGATGACCGTCACCGCCATTCATCCCGTGCGGCATCGACTTTCGATGCTCTATCTCGACGGGGAAGCGGCCATGAAGCTGGATACCTACACGCTGGAAGCGGAAGGCATCCGCGTGGGGCAGACGCTTACCGACGAGGAACTGCACGAGCTGGTTCAAAAAAGCGAAGCACACCGTGCGCACGAAAAAGCGCTGTATCTGCTGGAATACCGCAGCCGCAGCCGCAAGGAACTCAAAGACCGCCTGCGCCGGGAAGTCGGCGACGAAGCGGCGGAAAACACGGTGGCGCACATGGAAGAGCTGGGGCTGGTGGACGACGAAGCGTACGCCCGGCAGCTTGCAAACACGCTGGCGCAGAGCAAACGGTTTGCGCCCCGGCGTATCCGGCAGGAACTGGCCGCCCGCGGCATTGACCGCGATGTAGCCGAAGAAGCCGCACAAAACGCAGCACAAGATGCTATCTCGGCGATCGGGGAAATCCTCGACCGCCGTTACCCCTGTATACAAGATGAAAAGACCCGCCGGCGCGCCGTAAATGCGCTGCTTCGGCTGGGCTATGGTTATGACGACATTCGCACGGTTCTGCGCGAGCGTTTGGAATCGTTTGACGAGGAAGGAGAATCCCCATGGCAATAAAAGTAGGCATGGTGCAGCTGGGCTGCGCCAAAAACCAGGTGGACGGCGAAATGCTGATGGCCGCCTTACAGGCCGACGGCTTTGAGCTTTGTGACGACGCCGCACTGGCCGATGTAGCCATTGTCAACACCTGCGGCTTTATCGCCAGCGCCAAAAAGGAATCGATCGACGAGATTCTGGAACTGTGTGAGCTGAAAAAAGAGGGCCGCACTCAGAAAATCGCTGTGACCGGCTGCCTGGCCGAGCGCTATCAGGATGAAATCATGAAAGAAATCCCCGAAGTAGACGGCGTGTTCGGCATTGGCGCCAACGGAGAAATCGCCCACTGGATTCGCCGTGTGGCCAACGGCGGGCGCGTTTCGGCGTTCCCGGATAAACTGAAAATGCCGCTGTGCGGTGAGCGCGAGCTTTCCACGCCCAGCTATTTTGCTTATATCAAAATCGCGGAAGGCTGCGACAACAACTGCACCTACTGCGCCATCCCGATGATCCGCGGCGGCTACCGCAGCCGTCCGATGGAAAGCATCGTAGAAGAAGCCCGCGGACTGGTTGAAAACGGCGCAAAGGAACTGATCCTGATCGCGCAGGATACCACGCGCTACGGTATTGACCTGTACGGCGAGTACAAGCTGGCCGCGCTGATGCGCGAGCTGTGCAAGCTCGAGGGCCTGCACTGGCTGCGTGTGCTCTATTGCTACCCCGACTGCTTCACGGATGAGTTGATCGACACGATCGCTTCGGAAGAAAAAATCGTGAAATACGTGGATCTGCCGCTGCAGCACGCCAGCGCGAAAGTGCTGCGCCGTATGCACCGCACGGGCGACCGCGCTTCGCTGACGGCTTTGATTGAAAAAATGCGCGCCCGTATTCCGGGCCTTACGCTGCGCACCACGTTTATCACCGGCTTCCCGGGCGAAACGGAAGAAGATTTCACGGAGCTGGCCGAATTCGTCAAGGAAATCCGCTTTGACCGTATGGGCTGTTTTGCCTATTCTCAGGAAGAAAACACCCCCGCCGCGCGCCTGCCCGGGCAGATCGACGAAGAAATAAAAACGCAGCGCGCCGAATATATTATGGAAGCACAGATGGCGATTCTCGAGGAGAAGAGCGAGGAACAGGTGGGCCGCACGCTTGAAGTGCTGGTGGAAGGTTTTGACCGCTACGCCGAATGTTATTTCGGCCGCAGCGCCATGGACGCGCCCGATATTGACGGCAAAGTGTTCATTGAAAAGCCCGAAAGCGGACCGATTCCCTACGGCAGCCTGGTGCGTGTCGTGATCGATTCCGCAATCGACGGCGACCTGTTCGGTACGCTGGCTCCGCAAAATCCATAAACAAGGAGGATTCCCCATGAACCTGCCTAATAAGCTTACGGTGCTGCGGATGATTCTCGTGCCGTTTTTCGTGTTTTTTCTGCTCGTGCCGGGTATTCCGCATCATTACCTCATTGCCCTGCTGATTTTCGCCGGTGCGTCGTATACGGACCATCTCGACGGCAAAATCGCCCGTTCGCGCGGCCTGATTACGAATTTCGGCAAGCTGATGGACCCGCTGGCCGATAAGATTCTGGTGATTTCCGCCCTGGTGTGCATGGTAGAGCTGGGGCTTACCAGCGCGTGGTTCGTCATTATCATTATTGCGCGTGAATTTCTGGTTACATCGATCCGCCTGCTGGCGGTTGAAAGCGGCCGGGTGATTCCGGCCAACAACTGGGGAAAAGCCAAAACCGTTTCGCAGATGGTGGCCATTCTGGCGGTGCTGGGCATGCAGTATGTTCTGGAACTGAACCATATGCATGTCTTTGCTGTGGAAGACCCGCTGGTGCTGAGCACCTGTTTCTGGCTGGTAGGAAACGTGCTGATCGCGATTGCAGTTGTTCTTACGCTGATTTCGGGCGTTACTTACCTGATGCAGAATCTGGAACTGTTCTCCGATAAATAGTAAACACTAAAGCTTGTGATACAAACGCAAAAGTTTTCGTCCAAGTCTTCGCTGCCGCTACGGTCGGCGCCTTGTTTGTGTGCCACTGGCACACGGCGCCCTTTTTCAAAAGATGGTAGGGTCGAGGGGCAAAGCCCCCGGCGCGCCTCGCAAGGCGCGGAACACCTTTGCCTCCTAAAGCGCAGGATGGGGTGAAAAAACAGTCCAGTGGACTGTTTTGAGGGGAAACCCACGCGCTTAGAGGGGTTTCCCCTTCTTACGATCCACATCACGCAACAGCTGCGAGACACAGCAACCTACTATAAACGAAAAAGCTCTTCCGTATTGGAAGAGCTTTTCTTTATAAATAGGAAAAATGACAAAACGCTTACAAATTTCATAACAATGACAGTTTGGTTACATTTTTGTCATAATTGTTGACGACCTTTATAGAATATGATATACTATATCCGTGGTAAAACAAAAAAAATGAAAATATGTTCATTTTGAAAAAGGTGATTCCCATGCAGCCGGTATCGCGACCCCTTCCTTATTTATTTTAAAGAGGTGATTCGTGTGTTTAGAAAACGTTTGCTGCCTTTGTTGCTTTGCCTTGCCTTACTCGTGCCGCTGACCGCCTGCCAAGGCGGCGGCTACAAAGAAATCAAGCCGCCGGTTGAAAAGCTGAGCTGGGGCATGACCCAAGAGGAAGCGCTGAAAGTCCTTTCACTGAAGGACGACGACATTTACAAAAACGACAGCGACGGCAATTCCTGGGATCTCACTTATGAACAGGCCGGTATAGGCGATTCCGTAGCAGGGCTGACGCTTTCCACCACGCCCAATCAAGGCCACGGCGTAAACCTTTTGTTTAATCCCTACGACGGTACGCCGCGCCTGACAACGGTAATTCTTTCGGTTCATGCGTCCGGCGGCAAAGAAGTAGAAGAAAAACTGACCAAAGCTTACGGCGAGCCGGTTGGACCTTTCCCGACGCTGTGGGTCAGCGTAGACCCCAATAAGAAAGCTTCGGAATCTGATTTTTCAAAAGTGGATGAATTTACCCGCGGAACGATTTTGCAAGCCAGCGGCGGCGAGCTGAAAATGTATGCCATTCGTCCCACCCTGCTCGCAGAAGGTTACGGAACGGATAGCTGGAACGCCAATCAGGAAGGCGATTTCAGACTGCAATTTACTGCCAGAGCTTATCTGCTTACGCAATACGGCGATGCTTCTTAAGGCTCAGCTTGTAGAAAAATTTATCTCTAGTTGGAAGATGACACAAATATAAGTTGGTAAAAGGGGAAACCCCCGACGAGGGTTTCCCCTCAAAACAGTCCACCGGACTGTTTTTTCACCCTTTCCTGCGTTTTATAAGGCAAAGTGTTCCGCTTTCTGCGGAAAGCGGCCAAAGGGTGTTGCTTGCCAGTGGCAAGCGTTGAACACCGACCGAGCCGGCAGGCGAGAATCTGCCTTTGGAAACCGCAAACCTTTGAAAAGGGCGCCGTGTGCCAGTGGCACACAAACAAGGCGCCGACCGTAGCGGCAGCGAAGACTTGATCGAAACTTTTATGTTTGTACAATTTATTTTTTATTTAAGGTTTATCGATAATCGAGCCCTCCTAAAATGGAGCAGGGTTATATCTGTGTATAGCGGTGTATTGCGTGGAGGAAGGAGGGCGAATAGGTACAGGAAACACAACAGAAAGAAAAAGTGTGTATAGAGTAAGGTAGGAACGACCATGAG
>CALWVE010000024.1 GCA_944384905.1 uncultured Clostridia bacterium | reverse complement strand
TTTCCGCTTTTTACCCATGCATCTAATTCAGAGAATTTAAACTTCCACTTCTTTCCGATTTTATGGGCAGGAATACCTGTGTCTTTTTTAATCCAGTCTCTAACTGTAATAGGCTTAACACCTAAATATTCTGCGGCTTCTTCAATGCCTATCCATTTGTCATTCATCACTTCATTCACTATTTTCACCTCGTCAAATGTTGATGGTTACAAAACTCCTTTTTATATTATATCACCAGTTCCATCTGTTTTCAATAGGTTATGTGATGTTTCTTAATGTTTGATGATGTTTCAAGAGTAGAAGACGTAATAAAGAAATCCGAGGGTCAGAATACCTCCAACCCCCGGAAACTTTATGATTTCGAGTCTATCAGTATTCACTTGTTTATAAGTATTTCTTAAAGGCATTTTTCATCTTCAAAGCAACATCCATCGCCCAATCGAACTGTTCAGACCACTTATCCTTATTATCAAAATCTGCCGGATGGGATATAAGGATTCTGCTGGCTTTCTTGTCCGGCAATTCTCTCCAGTCAAGTTTCGTATCCATATCCGTTTCAATTTCCGTCTTATGGGAATGAAACTTATGGAACAGTTCTTTATCATCAGAAATGTACCATTCTACGACAATCTGGTTATCCTTACGAATCTGATTGATGCTGATATGACAAGCAGAGGAACCCACACTCATAGTCATCCAATGGTCTGTACTTGCTTTCCTTTTATTGAACTGCTTTGCAAATGCGTTGTTTTGGAATGCATAGTCATTAAAGGCAACCCAATAATCGTATCTTGCTTGCAGTGTAGGGGAATTACTGGTGTTACGCTTGATTTCCTTTGTCCAGTCATTCGGCTTTTCTACAACCTCGAACTTAACGGCAATATCAGAACTGCCGATTTGGTAGAGTTTGATTTCTACAAGGAAGAAAGCAATATTCTCATCGGTGTGATTATTGAGCCACTCAATTGCAGAGCGATGTTCTTCTCTTGCTCTCTTTACAACCCAAATTACGATATCAGCAGATTTCCCGGATGCATATGTAATCAGCTTGCCCAGGTGGTCATGGTTCGTATCCTCAAGCTGATTCTCGATGATGATTTTTCTGTCCGTTCCGGTTTCAGTTGCGTAGATATCCACATTGAAGTCACCAACACTGGACTCCGTCTCATCAACGGTTATCTCTAATCCAACAGCATCTGCCAACAGGGTAAGATTATCCTCTTCCGCAAGCCAAGGAGTGAAGTCTAATGCCTCATGCGGCCATACCTTTCGCAAATCTTTTATTTCTTTCAGTTTTCCTAAATTAATCAACTCTATTCCTCCTTGCCGTGCAATTAACCATTCTATCAACTCAACAATAGGCAAAATCATCTTGTCCACTCGACTTTGCCTATTTTCAACCTGTCAACTCAACCTATCATTTTCGCCATAAGCCGAGTGTTAAATCTTCCGTTTCACAGCCATCAAAACAATATGCCATTTGCACGGAAATGCCTTATTTTCAAGCCTTTTTCGGTATTCAGTTCTGTACTTTTGACATCAAGACTACGCACTCGACATGGCTTGTGCGCGGGAAAAGATCAACCGGTGTGAGTTCCTGCGCCTGATAGCCCAGCTCATCCAGACGCGCCAGATCGCGGGCCAGCGTAGCCGGGTCACACGAAACATAGACGAGCCGCTCGGGCGCCATCTCTGCGATGGTGTGCAGCAAACTTTCATCACAGCCCTTGCGCGGCGGGTCAACCACGATGACATCGGGCTTTTCCCCGCGGGCGGCCAGCTTTTCGGCGGCCTGTGCGGCATCGGCCGCGAAAAATTCCGCATTTTCCACGCCGTTGCGCCGGGCATTGGCTTTGGCGTTTTCAATCGCTTCGGGTACAATTTCAACTCCGATCAGCCGACGGGCTTTGCTCGCCATCGAAAGGCCGATCGTCCCCGCGCCGCAGTACAAATCAAGCAGCGTTTCTTTTCCCGTCAGCACGGCATAGGCGGCGGCCTGTTCATACAGCCGCTGTGCCTGCGTGCGGTTGACCTGATAAAACGAAAGCGGAGAAATTTCAAATTGCAGGCCGCAAAGCGTATCGGTCAGGGTGTCTTTTCCCCAGAGCGTGCGGCAGTGCGGGCCCAGCACCACGTTGGTTTTTTCCATATTTGTGTTGATTACCACGCTGACAACTTCATCAGACGCCGCCCGCATGGCTTCAACCAACTTATTTTCATGCCGGAGCCCCTTTCCGTTGAGCACCGCGCACACCATGATTTCGCGTGTGCTGTCGGCACAGCGCAGATACAGGTGGCGAATCCGCCCGGTGTGGCTCGCTTCGTCGTAGATACTTTCGCCCGTTTCATCAATAAAGCGGCAGAACGCGGCCGCCAGACGGTCGAACGCTTCCGGCTGCAACAGGCAGGCTGTGCAGGGAACAATCCGGTGAGAATTACGGGCAAAAAAGCCCACGGCGGCGTGTCCCTGGGCATCGCGCCCAACAGGGAACAAGGCCTTGTTACGGTAACGATCGGGATTTTCCGCGCCCAGAATCGGCCGGATGGGCAAATCGGGCAAACTGGCAATGCGCCGGATGGCGTCTTCCACTTTCTGCTGTTTATATTTCAGTTCCGTAGCGTAATCGATATGGCGGTACACACAACCGCCGCAGGGGCGCGCAACCGGGCAATCCATTTCCACCCGACCGGGTCCGGGCGTATGCAGTTCTTCCAAACGGCCGAACGCAAACCGCTTCATCACCTTCACGATGCGCACGGTAATCTGATCTCCTACCGCGGTTCCCGGCACAAACACCGCCATTTCATCCACATGGCACACGCCGGCGCCTTCGCTCGTCATACCCGTTATTTCAGCTTTGAACAAATCGTTTTTCTTCATGATAATCCCTGCAATTCCTAGTTTCATGCTGTTATTGTATCATGAGCCGAGCCTGTGCGCAACAAGTGTATCAGAAAGAAAAAAGCGCCTGCCTCTCCATACAGAAAGGCAGGCGCTGGTTTATTGTAAGGTTAAATTACCAAACAAACAGATCTTTGTCCATCAAGCGCAGGATGAACTCGATCATGAAGTAATCGCCGTAGATGATCGGCACTTCGATGCCGGAGGGCTTGGCGTGATAGGCTTCGGTACCGCCGCCCAGGATGCTGTCGTAGTTCGGATCCCAGTTGCAGAACTTCTCCATGGTGGCCTTCATCATGTTGATGGCGCCGTTTTCATACAAAGCCTTTTCGAATTCCGGCACATGCTGTGCAATTTCCAGCATACCGCAAGCGGCGCAGGCAGCAGCGGTGGTGTCGTACATAACCGGTTCGGCCGGAGCACGGAAGTCAACCAGCGGAATGTTGCCGGACTGAGCCACGTTGGCCAGGAAGTAATGAGCTACTTTCTTAGCGGTATCCAGATATTCCTGCTTACCGGTGTGCTTGTAGGAAAGAGCAAAGCCATAGATAGCCCAAGCCTGACCACGAGACCAGGAA
Source organism: uncultured Clostridia bacterium (assembly GCA_944384905.1). Taxonomy (GTDB): domain Bacteria; phylum Bacillota; class Clostridia; order Oscillospirales; family Acutalibacteraceae; genus RGIG7265. The sequence goes on along the minus strand of CALWVE010000024.1, from coordinate 82,137 downwards.
CCCTTGGGATCATAACCCTGGCAAGGCGGATAATCTACGACATCGCCGGTATCGGGATCGAGCGCAACGATATGGTTGCTGGAACCATCGGCACGTACAATCTTTTCCATAGCGGTATCAGCATGATGCATAGCAATCTGCTTATAGCGCGGATCGCCGGTCTGCTCGTAAGCCCAATACAGCAGCGGAATGTTCATCATGCAGTCGATGATGATCCAGCCGATGCGGTCACCGTTCCAGGCGCGGATGAACTTGCCGTCCGGATTGTAGCGGCCGGCCAGAATGTTGGCAGCATGCAGACCGCGGATCTTGGACTTCTCACAGCCCGTCTTGCGGAAATCGGCAACAGCGGTATGCAGCCACATAAAGCCTACGTCATGATGCAGGCCGATGGCTTCAGCCAGCAGGGCGTCGAACTTTTCTTCTACGCCTTCAGCAGCCTTCTTGTAACGTTCGTCGCCTGTGGCGTTGTACATCTGCCACAGCATACCCGGCCAGAAGCCGTTGGTCCACCAGTACAGATCACTGCCTTCTTTTTTGTCGTTTCCGGTGCTCATATCTTTCTTATATACACCGTCTTCCGGAACATACGGAATTTTATCGCCGATACGATCGACTTCGGCAGACATTTTGGTCTGCAGCTTGGCCCAAACATCGTCAAGCCACTGCTGATTTTTTTCACACAAATTCATTTCAATACCTCCTGCAGCGCAGTTGATGATGGCTTCATTCTATCAGATGGAGCAAAGCTTGTCAATCCAATCACAATGTCGAAATTTGTTTTCTTTTGATTTTAAATTTATTTAAAAAAATTTTGAAATAGGGCTTGCAATTTCTTTTCAAATGCGCTATACTAATTAAGCTGAATCAAGAAATTCAGTTCATATCGCGGAGTAGAGCAGTCCGGTAGCTCGTCGGGCTCATAACCCGGAGGTCATGTGGTTCAAATCCCATCTCCGCAACCAGTGGAAACATTAATTTTGATTTATTGCTGTCAAAATTAATGTTTCTTTTTTTATATTTTTAAACAAGGAGGTAATCGCATGATTGCAAGCAAGCTCAAACTAGGCGATGAGGTGCGAGTGATTGCACCGGCAAGAAATCTAACAGAAGTGAGGCAGGATGTACATCATCATGCGATTGACTTCTGGAAGGAAAAAGGATTTAATCTTACATTTTCCAAAAATAGTCGAGAGGTTGGAAAATACCATTCCTCCAGCATTGCGTCCCGGGTAGAGGATATTCACGAGGCATTTTGTGATCCAAATGTAAAAATGATTGTAACCTGCCTTGGCGGTTTTAATTCTAATCAGCTTTTACCGCACCTGGATTACGGGCTTATTGCAAAACATCCTAAAATTCTCTGTGGTTATTCTGACATAACCGCTCTCCATAATGCCATCTATTCTAAAACGGGGCTTGTCACCTATCATGGTCCACATTATGGTACCTTTACCTTTGACAGGGAGGCAGAATACACGCATAAAAAATTTTTTGAGTGTGTAATGAATGAAGACCCCATTGTTGTCACGCCCTCTAAAACAGCGGCCAAATATCATACAATTCAAGAGGGCACGTGTGAAGGTACAATCATTGGCGGTAATCTTTGTACTTTAAATCTTTTACAAGGAACGCCTTATATGCCTGATATTCGAAATAAGGTGCTGTTTTTGGAAGATGACAATATTATGGGAGATTATTTTTGCTATGAATTTGATCGAAACCTGGCGTCTCTTTTGCAGGTGGAAGGAGCAGAAACGATCAAAGGTATTGTCTTTGGACGCTTTGACGATAGCTGCGGTTTGGACGCAAAAGTAATAAGAGATATTATTCAGGACAAGGTGCCTAAGGATATACCTGTCATCTTTGGTGCAGATTTTGGTCATATTTATCCCATGATTACTTTTCCGATTGGCGGAACTGTGCGCATTTCGGCAAAGCAAGAAACTACTGAAATGGTCATCTTGACTCACTGATTTTGGTATCAATATTTTGTCGGCAATACAAGCTATTAGTAATGCCAGCCTCAACACCGTTGCTGATAATTTTCAGCAACGGTGTTTTTTATTTTTCCAACGACGCTCAATTTCAAAATCAAACCATTATCCACGCGGTTGATTGTTTGTTTTTTATAGCTATCATTTTTGCTATAGTCTGCTCTCGCTTTTCTGTATGCTCGTTGACATTTAGCAGCGGCGATGGTATAATTTCATCTAAACTTGTCGGAAAAAGCAGAAAACTTTATCGTTCCGAAACGCCATCGTATGGCTCATATAAATTCTCAAAACCACCACTTATTTGGGAGGAGTTTTCAACGTGAAGGAAATGGAAGATCGCATTCTGACCCAAGGAGAAGTATTGCCCGGTCACATTCTTAAAGTCGGCAATTTTCTCAATCAGCAGATTGATTCCGCATTTCTAAGCCGTATCGGCGAGGAAATTGCCTCCCTGTTCGCCGAAAGCGGCGTAACCAAGGTTATGACGATCGAGTCTTCCGGTATAGCCATTGCTGCTTCGGTTGGAATGGCCATGAACGTACCGATTATTTTTGCCAAAAAACATAAAAGCTCCAATGTTGACGGCAAGGTTCTTTCTACCACGATCCATTCCTATACGCATGGAAACGATTACACCGCAGTGGTTGGAGCAGATTATCTTCTCCCCGGTGAACGCGTTTTGCTGGTAGATGATTTTCTGGCCAACGGAAACGCATTGGAAGGCCTGATTCGTATGGTGGAACAAGTAGGCGCTACTGTTGTGGGCGCGGCATGTGCCATTGAAAAAGGTTTTCAGCATGGCGGGGACAAGCTTCGCGAAAAAGGCTATCGTATCGAAAGCCTGGCTATTGTAGACGCCATGGACGATGACGGAACAATTTCTTTCCGCCGATAAAAACAACGATTCTATTTATACCTCGACAGACTTTGACATTCAGACCTGACTATATTATAATGAATAATATAGTCAGGTTTTTTTTGACAAAATTCCGAAAAAGAAGGAAAAAAGAAGATGAACACAACAAGCCTATTCAAACGCACCCTTTCGCTGATGCTGGCATTGGTCATGACGCTTTCCTTTGTCGCTTGCAGCAACAATCAGACCCCGTCTGATTCTACCGTTTCTGAAAACTCTTCTGCACAAAGCAGCAGCACGGATTCCCAAAGCAGCGCCGAAAGCACCATCACTTTAACCGATCAGGCCGGCCGTGAAATTGTGATGGAACCTGCCGAAACGATCGTGAGCTGCTATTATATCACCACCTACGCCACCATGACGCTGGGGCTTTCCGATCGCGTCATCGGCCTTGAAAACAAAGCTGATACCCGCCCGATTTACCACATGTCTGATCCGGAACTGCTTGAAAAACCCAATGTCGGTACGCTCAAAGAACTGAACGTCGAAGCCGTTGCCGAACTGAACCCCGACCTGGTGCTGATGCCTGTTAAACTGAGCAGCTATGCCGATACGCTCACCGATCTGGGCATTACGGTTCTGGTTGTTAACCCCGAAAGCCAGGAACTGGTAGAAGAAATGCTGACGCTGATTGCTACCGCCTGCGGTGTGGAAGAACGCGCCGAAGAACTGCTTTCCTATTATGATGAAAAGCTGGGCCAGCTCGAAAGCTATACGTATGATAAAGTTCCCACCGTCTATATGGGCAGCAACTCCGCTTTCCTCGAAACCGCTCCGGGCAAAATGTATCAGTCTGATTTGATCAGCCTTGCCGGCGGTAAAAACGTAGCCGAAGAACTGGATGGCGATTATTGGACGGCTGTTTCTTACGAAACCATCCTTGCCATGAACCCGGAAGTCATTGTGATTCCCTGCGGTGCGTCTTATACAGCTGATGACATTTACGCCGATGCACAGCTTGCTGATGTTGACGCTGTGAAAAACGGCCGTGTGTTTATGATGCCGCAGGAGATTGAAGAATGGGATTCCCCCATTCCCTCCGGAATTTTAGGCGTGCTGTGGCTCACCAGCGTGCTGCACGACGACGTTTACAGCTTTGATACCTTTACCCAGGATGTCGTCGACTATTATGAAACATTTTACGGTTTCACCATTGATACGGCTCTTATCACCAAATGAGTCGACCCAAGTATAGTCAAGTCATTCTCATCGTTTTGATCCTCGTGGGGCTAACTGTGCTGTCCGCCTGTGTGGGCAGCTATCCCCTTTCTTTAGAAGATATTGGACAGATCCTGACCGGCAAAGCCGCAGATACCATGGAAGAGCGGATATTCTGGCAGCTGCGGCTGCCCCGGGTCGTAATGGGGCTGATGTCCGGTATGGTGCTCAGCCTGTCCGGCGCCATTTATCAAACGATTTTCTGCAACCCGTTGGCGTCTCCGGACCTAACCGGCGTCGCTTCGGGTGCTTCTCTGGGAGCCGCCTGCGCTATCGTGATCGGTACGGGCGGAGCGATTCAAATCATGTTGGGGGCATTTGCCGCCGGCATGATTTCTGTCGTTTTCGTGCTGATGCTGGTTCGTTTCTCACGTTTTCGGCAAATGGGCAGCTATATTCTGGCCGGTATTATCGTTTCGTCTGTGGCGGATGCCGGGCTGATGTGCTTAAAAACCGCAGCCGACCCCGAACGGGAACTGGCTGCCATTGAATTTTGGACCATGGGAAGCCTGAGCGCCATTACAGCAGGAAAGCTTTTCCCGAATCTGCTGGTAATGGTGATTCCGTTTGTATTGCTGCTGTTGTTTCATCGTCAGGCCGTTATGCTCTCGCTTGGGGACGAACACGCCCGCTCGATGGGATTGAATCCTTCCCTTTGGCGTGGAATCTTCCTTACGCTGAGCACCCTGATGATCGCAGGCATGGTGTCGCTGACCGGTGTAATTGCGTTTGTGGGGTTAATCGCGCCGCACATCGCGTTTAAAATTCACAAACGCCGCGACAGAGGATTCTTCTGGCTTTCTTCGGCAATCGGAGGCATGCTGATGCTGATCGCCGATATGCTTTGCAGAAGCCTGTTAAACGGAGCCGAATTGCCCTTGAGCGTGTTAACGGTAATCTTGGCTGTTCCGGTGTTGATTTTGCTTTTGCGCGGCAAGAAAGGGGGCGTCTATGGACCCACTGCTTGAATTGTGCGGGCTTACCATAGGATACAAACAGCCCCTTTTAAAAGACATTTCCTTTTCTTTGATGCCGGGCGAAATGCTCGGTATTCTGGGGAGAAACGGATGCGGAAAAACCACGCTGCTGCGCAGTATTGCTGGCGGAATGCACCGGATTTCCGGTGAAGTGCGTATTCAAAACACCGATTGTTTCCGTCTTTCCCCAAAAGAGCGGGCGCGCAAAATCGCCGTTCTTCCTCAGCAAACTTCTATTATGGAAGGAATCACTGCGCGGGAAATTCTGGCCATGGGGCGCTACGCTTACGGAAACGCATTTTTAACCCACGCAGACAACAGCCGGCTTGAGCAGGCGGCGGCCGTCTTCGGCATTGAGGACAAGCTGGATACGGATTGCGCCCGGCTGAGTCAGGGCCAGCGTCAGCTGGTGCTGCTGGCCGAAACCCTGGTACAGGATTCGCCTGTTCTGCTCCTTGATGAGCCCAACACGGCGCTCGATTACGACAATGTCTATACCATGTTTGATTCACTTCGGCGTTTAGTGAATCGGGAAAAAAAAGGCGCGCTGCTTGTCCTGCATAATCCGGAAGACGCTTTACGGTGGTGTGACCGCCTGTTGCTGCTTCAAAACGGACGGCAGGTCGGTATTCTGCGCGTGAAAGACGCCGACGCATCTACCGTTCAATCTGCTTTGCGGCAAATTTACCCCAGCATCAACGTATGGACGGACAGCCGATATGGCGAATTCCGTTGCAATACAGGAAAACTGTAAAAATTTGGAGGCTTATTTATGCAAAAACCAGCTAAGACTAAGGAATATGGTTCCCCCTATGAATTTGAAGGCCGTCTTCCTCTGCATCAGGCGATTCCGTTGGGATTGCAGCACGTTTTCGCCATGTTTGTCGGCAACCTCACGCCGATCCTCATCATTACGGCGGCTTGCAACAGCAGTGAACTGATGTCCCTGCAGGTTTCTCTGCTGCAAAACGCCATGCTCATCGCCGGCGTTGTTACGCTGATCCAGCTTTTTGCCATCGGCCCGATCGGCGGAAAAGTTCCGATTATTATGGGAACAAGTTCCGGTTTTATCGGCGTGTTCTCCGGCGTTGCGAAAACGATGGGCGGCGGCATGATCGCCTACGGCGCGATTATGGGCGCAAGTATTCTGGGCGGCCTGTTTGAAACGGTCCTCGGTATTTTCTTGAAGCCGCTGCGCAAATTCTTCCCCGCCATCGTTACCGGAACCGTCGTGCTCTCCATCGGACTTTCGCTGATCGGCGTAGGTGTGGCCTCGTTCGGCGGCGGAAATACGGCCCCGGATTACGGTTCGGTTGAAAACCTTCTGATTGCTCTGTCGGTTATGGCTGTTATCCTGATCCTCAAGCACACCACCAAGGGCATCACCAGTTCCTCCTGCATCCTGTTCGGAATTATTTTCGGTTACATCGTCTGCTCCATTCTGCCCCTGTTCCTGCCCACGACCGGTGTCACGGCCGAAGGTGTTGAATATACCAAAGCCTGGGTATTGAACTGGGATAAGGTTCTGGAAGCTAAATGGTTCGCCGTTCCCGAATTCATGCCGGTTAAACCGGTCTTTGAACTTCAGGCTATTTTGCCGATCATGATTATGTTTATTGTTACCGCGGTAGAAACCGTGGGCGATATTTCGGGCTGTATGGAAGGCGGCATGGGCCGTGAAGCTACCGATAAAGAACTTTCCGGCGGTATTATGTGCGACGGTATCGGTTCTTCGCTTGCCGCCGTATTCGGCGTGCTCCCCAACACTTCTTTCAGCCAGAACGTCGGCCTTGTTACCATGACCAAGATCGTCAACCGCTCTGCCCTTGCCTGCGGCGCTGTATTTTTGGTGCTGTGCGGTTTGCTGCCGAAACTGGCTGCGCTCGTTTCCATCATGCCTCAGTCTGTACTGGGCGGCGCCGCGGTTATCATGTTCTCTTCCATCGTGATCAGCGGTATCCAGCTGATTACAAAAGAACCGCTTACAGGCAGAAACATGACCATCGTATCGGTAGCGCTCGGCTTGGGCTACGGCCTTGGCGCAAACACCGCCGTCTTGGCCCAGCTGCCCCAGGCTGTTTCGCTGATCTTCGGCGGCAGCGGCATCGTTCCCGCAGCATTTGTTGCTATCGTGCTCAACCTCTTGCTTCCCAAAGAAAAAGAAAAAGCTAAGGAGGGAGAATCATGCTGAAAATTGCCAACTATGTTCGGGCAAAAAGTCTGGAAGAAGCCTATACGCTGGCCCAAAAACGAACCAACGTGATTTTGGGCGGTATGCTGTGGCTGAAAATGCAGAACCGTTCCGTTCAGACGGCTATCGATTTGTGTGATCTGGGCCTTGATAAAATCGAGGAACAGGACGACTGCTTTTCGATCGGCGCCATGGTTTCGCTTCGCGCCCTGGAGATGCACCCGGGCCTGAACGCCCTGACGCAGGGCGCCATGGCAGAAGCCGTGAAACACATTGTTGGCGTACAGTTCCGCAACCTGGCTACCCTGGGCGGCAGTTTATATGGCAGATTCGGTTTCTCCGATGTGCTTACGCTGTTTCAGGTGCTCGATGCCGAAGTGGAACTTTATCATCACGGCATCATGAAAATCAATGATTTTGCGCAGCTGCCCCGCACAACCCGCGACCTGCTGGTGCGGGTGATTGTGCCCAAGCGCAGCATGCGCGTCTGTTATCTTTCTCAGCGCAACACCGCCACGGATTTCCCTGTTGTGGCCTGCGCCGTATCCGAAACAGACGGCAAATACCTCTGCGCCGTTGGCGCAAGACCCGGCGCGGCCGTCGTCTTTACGGATGAACAGGGCTTGCTTTGCGGCGGTATCACCCAGGAAAGCGCCGAGGCGTTTGGAAAAGAGATCGCCAACCGGGCAAGTTTCGGAAGCAATACGCGCGCCAGTGCGGCCTATCGCAAACAGGTTTGCGCCGTGCTGGTTCGCCGGTGTCTTATGCAGATAAAAGAGGGTTGACTATGGAAATCAAAGTAACGCTAAACGGCAAAAAAATGGTCGCTTCTGTGGAGCCGGACACCCTGCTGATCGATTTTGTCCGGCATCACGGCTGCCTTTCCGTCAAACGCGGATGCGAAACCGCAAACTGCGGATTGTGCACCGTCTTGATGGACGGAGTTCCCGTATTGTCCTGTTCGGTGCTGGCCGCCAGAGCCAACGGACACAGCATCCAAACGCTCGAGGGGCTTCAGGAAGAAGCCAATGAATTTATCGGGTTCATCGCAGACCAGGGCGCAGAGCAATGCGGCTTCTGCAATCCGGGTTATGTAATGAACACCATCGCCCTTCTCCGGGAAAATCCCGACCCGACCGACGACGAAATCAAAGCTTATCTGGCGGGCAATCTTTGCCGCTGCTCCGGCTACGAAGGACAGCTTCGCGGCATCCGGAACTATCTGAACTGGAAAAAGGAGGCGCACAATGGCTGAATATAAAGTAATCGGAAAATCCATGCGGAAAAAAGACGCCATGCAGCTTCTTCTGGGCAAACCTGTCTTTACGGACGACATTGTCCCGCAGGACGCCTTGGTGGTTAAGGTTCTGCGCAGTCCTCATGCCAACGCGATGATTGAAAAAATCGATACTTCCAAAGCGATGTTGGTTCCCGGCATTGCGGCGGTGTACACCTATGAGGATTCCTCGCAGGAACGCTTTACCATGGCGGGCCAGACCTATCCCGAACCTTCTCCCCGCGACAGACTTCTTTTGGACCGTCATCTTCGCTTTGTAGGCGATGCGGTTGCCATTGTGGCCGGTGAAACGGAAAAAGCCGTAGACAGAGCCATGAAGCTCATCAAGGTTGAATACGAGGTGCTGGAGCCTTTGCTGGATTTCCGCAAGGCGAAAGACAACCCGATTCTGGTTCATCCGGAAGACAGCTGGAACGCCCCCTGCCCTGTGGGTGCCGACAACAAGCGAAATCTTTGCGCCAGTGATAGCGGCGGCGAAGGTGATGTAGAGGCTGTTATGGCCGAGTGTGACCAGATTATTGAACACACCTACCATGTCAAAGCCTGTCAGCAGGCGATGATGGAAACGTTCCGCACTTATACGGAAATCGACCGTTACGGCCGTCTGCATGTTGTATCCTCTACCCAGATCGTGTTCCACTGCCGCCGCATTATTGCCAACGCGCTGGGTATTCCAAAATCGAAAATTCACGTAGAAAAGCCGCGTATCGGCGGCGGATTCGGCGCTAAGCAAACGGTCGTGGCCGAAGTTTATCCCGCCTTTGTCACCTGGAAAACCGGACGCGCGGCTAAAATGATCTACACCCGTCAGGAATGCCAGATCGCCGCTTCTCCCCGTCACGCCATGGACGTAACCGTCCGTCTGGGCGCCATGAACGACGGCACCATTCGCGCGCTGGATGTTTACACGCTTTCCAATACGGGTGCTTATGGCGAACACGGCCCCACAACCGTCGGTCTTTCCGGGCATAAATCCATCCCGCTTTATACGGGCGGCCTGGAAGCTTTCCGTTTTTCTTATGATGTTGTTTATACCAATGTTCAGTCTTCCGGCGCGTATCGAGGCTACGGCGCAACCCAGGGTATTTTTGCCGTAGAAAGCGCAGTCAATGAACTGGCGGCCCGCCTGCAGATGGACCCCACCGTGCTGCGCGAAAAGAACATTGTCCGTGAAGGCATGGTTATGCCGGCTTATTATCACGAAGTAGCGAACGCCTGTGCGCTCGATCAATGCATCGCCAAATGCAAAGAGATCTTTGACTGGGATGCCAAATATCCTGTTCGGGATATGGGCAACGGAAAAGTGCGCGCGGCCGGTATGGCGTTGAGCATGCAGGGCTCTTCCATTTCCGGCGTGGACGTCGGCTCGGCCACCATTAAGCTCGGAGACGAAGGTTTCTACAACCTCATCATCGGTGCCGCAGATATGGGTACCGGCTGCGATACCATTCTGGCCATGATTGCCGCCGAAACGCTGGATTGCAGTCCCGATGACATTGTTGTCTTCGGCGCGGATACCGACGCTTCCCCCTATGATTCCGGTTCCTACGCTTCTTCCACAACCTATCTGACCGGTAAAGCCACCGAAAAAGCCTGTATGGAACTGCGCGAAAAGATGTGCGCCATTGCGGCCAATATCCTGGAATGCGACGCTTCGGAATTGGAGTTCAGAGGCGACGGCGTATACAAATTGGGCAGCGATGAATTTGTTTCGCGCAGCGATATTGCTACCGCCTCCATGGCTAACAACTGCATTCCGGCTCAGGCTACCGTCTCCCATTCTTCGCCGGTTTCCCCGCCGCCGTTTATGGTCGGTATGGCAGAAATCGAGCTGGATAAAGAAACCGGTTCTGTGCAGGTGCTGAATTTCTCCTCGGTTGTAGACTGCGGTATTCCGATTGCCGAAAACCTGGCGCGAATCCAGGCCGAGGGCGGTATTGTTCAGGGCATCGGCATGGCGTTGTCGGAAGACGTAACCTACACCCCCGACGGACAGGTCATCGAGAATTCCTTTATGCAGTATAAAATTCCCACCCGTCTGGACATTGGCACGCTTCATGTTGAATTTGCCCACAGCCACGAACCCACCGGCCCGTACGGCGCCAAATCGATCGGCGAAGTGGTTATCAACACGTCTGCACCCGCGCTTGCCCACGCGATCTTCCGCGCCACGGGCGTTTGGCATCGGTGCCTGCCCATTACACCCGAAAAGATTCTGATGGAAAAGAACGATGACTAAGTATATCTTGTATCTGGCGTCCGGAAGCAGCCGCCGGTTCGGAGAAAACAAACTGCTTTTTCCGATAGACGGGAAACCTATGTTTCTATGGGGGCTCGAAATGCTGGAAGACGTTGTAAAAACGCAGCAAGACTGCCGTTTGGTGGTTGTCTCCCGGTATGAACAGATCCGCCGGGAAGCTGACCGACGGGGAATCCCCGCAGTTGACAGTCCCGAAAGCGAACGGGGCATTTCCTATTCCATCCGGGCCGGCTTAACGGCGCTGACCGATATTCAAGAAGACGACTTTGTCCTTTTTGTTGTGGCGGATCAGCCGTACTTGACGAAAAACACGATGTGCCGTCTGCTCACCTGTGCAAAAACAGGCGCCGAAACCGCCAGGGTATGCTTCAACCAGCGCCCAGGCAATCCCACGCTGTTTTCCGCAAAGTTTATACCGGAACTGCTAAGCCTTCAGGGCGATTCGGGCGGCAAATCAATTTTACAGAAGCACGCCTGTGTTTGGGTGGAAGCAGGCTCCAAAAAAGAGCTGGAGGATATTGACACGCCCGGTGAAATTCCGCCTGCCGAATAACGCCGTTCCCAAAACAAAATAAATCTATTCCATAACAGAAGGTAAGTTTTCCTGGCTGAAAGCCGGAAGCTTACCTTTGTTTTTTATAATATTTTAACACTTGAAATTGCCGTAAATATTCTTGGCAAAATGCCTGCTTTCTGATAGAATAAAAATAAAAAACTATGGAAGAAAGGGATTAAAAATGTCGTGCGACCACGAAAAAAATGCCCCGCAATATGGCTGTTTCCTGGTCATTCCTTTAAAATATGATCCGGATTCGCTTTCTCGGGAAAAGCTTGAACAAATAGCCGAATATCATCCTTTGACAACCATGGACCTCAACGAAAATATCAAGGCCATGCTTGACCGCTCGAACGAAGCAGCCGTCGGCGCCTGCTTTACCGTAGAATGCGAACCCCTTGTCGCGCCGCTTTGCGGGAAAGCCGTAAGCGCCTGTTCTCAGTCTTTCCGCGTTTCGACGGGAGAGGACAAATACGATTTTGCTTTGCATCAATCGTATCTGTATATCTTCCAAACGCAGGTCGCATTTTTATGCCTGAATCTCTCCTTTGCGCATATGGAGGCACTTCAGGCTATCTGCAATCCCGGTTCTGCGCACAGTACCGCCGTGTTTTTCTGGACGGACGAAACAGGAAAAGACCATCCGTTTTCTGTAGAAACCTGGCTGGGCGCTTTCTGCGGGGAACTTGGCCTGCAAAAGTTTTTTGACGGAGAATCCTCTTTCCTGCTGGACGCCTACGCCTATACGTTTGCCGTCGTGCCGGAACGCTTCAACACGCTGGAAGAGATGCAGAAAATCACTTTCAACCTTCACAAAATGATGCCGGCAGATGCTCCGATCGAAGACTTGTCAGAAGAAGATATTCGGTATGTTTATGCGGTCAAACACCAGGTGTACAATTCCTATCGCTGGGGCTGCTGCGTTTGTTCCCAAACAATCTCTTATGTTATAGCCGATCAGGATTTTGAGGCTCAAAGAAACGCTCAGGCCGAAGATGGGCTGCCGGTTGTACTTTTATCCCTTTATGAAAAATATACCTGCCTTCGCTTTACCGAACTGATCACCAACATGGACAAAGAACAACTCAAACAGCTCAAAGAGCTGAAAAAACTGATGCTTCGGTTCCAGGCATTCGGTACGGTAACGCCGGCCAACCTGTCGCGCTGGCATAATGTGAAGCAGATTTATGCCTATCTGCTCGAAGTAAACGATATCAACACCGCCATTCAGGATATCAGCACCAAGGTCAATATTCTGGCTGAACATCAGCAGGAAAACGAACGCGCCCGCAGCGAAACCGTTATCAATATCATTACTGTTTTCGGTATTGTTTCCATTCTGGCATCGGTTTTGTCTATTGTACAGATCCTTTCGGGCGGCGATTTGCTGATTTGGGCTTCAACCATTTTGACAACGCTAGTCATGGCGTTGGTTACCATCGTCGCGTTTTGGGGTCAGCGAAAATAAGACAGTACAAAAGTTCCGTCTATGAGGAACACAAAATTTCCCTTTCGAATAGAAAGTAATATTCCAACTGAAATGGGATAACCATGATGGATAATAATATGGCTCTTCTGGAGGATCAGACTTGTCCCACTGTCGGCTATCAGTCCGCCTCCATTTGTGTACCGGTAACCGTCAGTCCTTTTGCCAAAACAGGCGCCACTTTCACAAAATGCTGCGGCGCTCCTGTTGTTACGCCGGGAAAAATCACCTGCGACGGCGAAAGAAACGGCTCGTGTGTTTTCACGATCTCTCAGGATATCTGCGTAGCCGTTCCGGTTGAATTCGGCGCGACTGCAACGGTGGGCGATGCCTTCGTCAACTGCAACGAAGCTTCCGCCGAAGATATCTGCACCAATTGCGGCAAACTCCAAGTTCCTCCGGCAGAATAAGCCATTTACGAAAGCCCCGGATTCTTTCCGGGGCTTTTTCCTTTTTGAGGGCATATTTCTGTATCTTGACAATCCCCTATGTTTAGAATAAGATGTGATCAAACGGCTAACGGGGTGATAGATATGATTCTTTTTCATGTAAGCGAAGAAGCCAATATCCAGGTCTTCCATCCGCGCACACCTACACGCACGGACTTAAACCCGGAAATCCCGCTGGTCTGGGCGCTGGATGAAAAGCGACTCCCCAATTTTCTCACACCTCGGAATTGTCCGCGGGTCACCTATCATGCGGGCGAACAAACAACCGAAGCTGACCGCATACGCTTCTTTTCAAACCCCGATGTTCCTCATGTTGTCGCCATCGAAAACGCCTGGTTTGAAACCATGAAACATACAACGCTCTATCTGTATGCCTTTGATTCGGCAGATTTTGTACTTCAAGATCCCATCGCTGGCTATTATGTTTCGGAAAAGACGCAGGTTCCGCTTTCCGTCACGCCTTGCCGCGATCTATTTGAAGAACTGTTTCGCCGGAATGTAGAAGTTCGCCTGCTGAAAAATTTATGGCCTTTGGCCGATGCCGTGCAGGCTTCTACACTCAACTGGTCTTTCTGCCGCATGAAAAATGCCCAAAGCCGTATAATCCCGGCAGCAAGCCCGTTTTCGTTTTAATTCTTCTTCATAATTTTAATCCAACACAGGCAAAGCATCATGCTTTGTCTGTTGTTTTTTCATCAATTACCAGTGTGCTGTTCAAGAGGGTGATTTTCCCTTGACGGTCATTCGTCTTCCGGATACAATAAGGGTGAAATAAGCCGAAAAAGCGGCTTATACAATGCGTATAACTGAAAGAGGTGAGGGAAATGCCGAATCAGCATATTCTGATCGCAGAGGACGACGCGGATATCGTAGAACTGCTTTCACTTTATTTAACCGGAGAAGGATACAGCGTTTTGACGGCGGAAAATGGCCTTCAAGCGCTTGAAAAAATTGAATCCTCCAAAGTAGATATGGCCATTCTGGATATTATGATGCCGGAAATGAACGGGTATGATGTGTTAAAGCGTATTCGCGAGAAATATAATTTCCCGGTTATCATTTTATCTGCCAAGGAAATGGATACCGACAAAATATTGGGGCTGAATCTGGGCGCGGATGCCTATCTCACAAAGCCGTTTAATCCGTTGGAAGTCGTGGCCTATGTCAAATCAGCGCTGCGGCGTTATTATGAATTGGGCGGCAACGATTCCGCTCATAAAGCTGCGGCTGCCGAAACTTCCCTTACGGTGGGCGAGTTGCAGATGGATCTGCCCAAATTTGTTTTGCGCAAAAGAGGACGTGTGATTCCGCTGACCCCTACCGAGCTGAAGATTGTCGTCAAGCTGATGCAATCCCCAGGCCGCGTTTACACAAAAGCGCAGCTGTATGCCTGCATCGGCGGAGAGCTTTATGAGAGCGACGACAACACCATGATGGTTCACATTTCAAATATCCGTTCCAAAATAGAGGACGATCCTTCGAATCCGCGATACATCAAAACTATAAGAGGATTGGGGTATAAAATTGAAGCAAATTAAACGAGCCAAACAAAGTCTGATTGTCTCCTGTGCCGTATATTTCTTGTGTTTTACCCTGATGATCGTATTGATCTATTCGATTTTCAATCGCTTAGCCGGACAGAAAATGAATGAATCCGTGTTTACCATGGATGATTTACTGGCCTATGAAGACGAGCTGGTGGAAGAGGATTACGCGCGAATTCCCGCAAATAATTCCAAGAATTCCGCTATGATTATCTTTGATGAAAAAGGTAAAATTCAATATGCCAGCAACCGGACGATTGGAGAAAAAGTATTCTTTCAGGATCTCGACATGATCAACGACTACGGCTCAGACCAGTTTTTCGAAGTATTTCAAAACGATACGCCGGATGGGCTTGTCCAATATTATGTCTACTTAAACGTTTACGATTTAGATTTGGATATGGACGGCAAAACAATGGTTCCACAAACCGTGGATTACTGTGTTTTGGATGAAAACTACAGAATTCTGGAAGGCGGATTGTTTCCCGAACGTACTTCTCTTACCCAGCGGGAGTTTGAACTGCTCAGCGGCATTTCCAGCACCAACAGCATGTTGGAAAAGTACGTTTACTACAACGAATATGGCGAAAAGCGAATTCTTGCTTTTTTGTCGTCCAGCATGACGCAGGAACAATATAACGCCATTCTCCAATCGGTAAGAAGAATCTGGTTTATTGGCATTTTTTGTGTTTTCCTCGCAATTATTTTGTTTACCGTCTTATTCTTTTACAAAATAAAGCATCGCATCAGCCCGCTCAACCGAACCATCGTCTCGTATGAAAAAGGAAAAACCGCAGAAATTTCCCCTGACGATGTGCCTTCCGAATTTCATGAGGTTGTGCGGAATTTCAAAAATCTGCTGAGCAAACTGGAACAAACCCGCGAAGAAAAAGAAAACCTGTATCAGGAAAGGCAGAAACTGATTGCCGACGTCTCTCATGATCTGAAAACGCCGCTTACCGTCATTCAGGGGTACGCAAAAGCGCTTTCGGAAAATCGGGTTCCGCCCGAAAAGCAGAGCGCTTACATGGACGCTATCTTCAATAAATCAAGACAAGCCACCGATATGGTGAACGACCTGTTTATGTTCACGCAAATCGAACATCCCGATTATCCGCTTCGTTTGGAAACGACGAATTTCAGTGAATTTGTGAAAAGCTTCTTCGCCGAAAAATATACGGAACTCACCGACGGCGGATTTGAGCTTCATGTCGATATCGATGACAAGCCCGTTCTGCTCCCGCTGGACAGGAAACTCATGCGCCGTTTGCTTGAAAATTTGTTGAACAACGCCATGAAATACAACGCACAGGGCACAACCATTTTTGTCTCCATCCGGGAACGTGAAAATCATGTGTCCATGACATTCGCGGATGACGGCGTCGGTATTCCGGAAGAGATTGCCCATACATTGTTCCAGCCGTTTGTTACGGGCAATATTGCGCGCACAACGGGAAAAGGAACCGGGCTGGGGCTTTCCATTGCGCAAAGAATTGTTGAAATGCATCACGGGAAACTCTCGCTGATTCTTCCTCCCCATGCGCCTTACCACACAGAATTTTGCCTATCGATTCCGATCGAAAACAATTTATAAGCATACAAAAATCCGGGGCTCGTTTTGGGCTCCGGATTTAATTTTTAGAAATATAAGTAGTAGGCAACAGAAGAGATTGCTAAAGGGAACCCCCGGCGAGGGTTCCCTACGCCGAAACCGTCCCCCGGACGCTTTCGGCTACCCTCCTGCGCTTATTAAGGCAAAGGAGTTCCGCTCTCTGCGGAGAGCGGCCAAAGACGCTGCCTTTGGAAACCGCAAACCTTTGAAAAGGTTTGATCGAAACTTTTACGTTTATGTCGTTTTTCTGCATTCCGGATTTTCCTTTAGAAACATTAAGGTTAGGTGAAGCTTGTATAAAGCTTGGCGTTTTATAATTCAATTATCGTAACAAAAGCCGTCGGCGCGGCAGGAGGTCATCGGGCTTCCGGAAAAAGGAGATTTTTATGAAGAATGTATTGGAATATCTCGAAAAAAGCGCGGCTGCTTTTCCGCAAAAAGCAGCTGTGGAAGATCAATACGGGACTTGCAGTTTCCTCCACTTGCAAGAATTCTGTATGCGCGTCGGGTCTTCACTCGCCGATGAAATAGAAATCGGCGATCCCGTCGCTGTGTATATGGAAAAGGGGATTCCTTCACTCACCGCTTTTTTAGGGATTGTCTACGCCGGCGGCTTTTATACGATGTTCAATCCCGATCTGCCCGCCGCAAGACTCAGGCAGATGCACGGGGTTTTAAATTCCCGGTTTATTCTCACCGACCGGGAACATGAAAATACCGCGCGTGAGCTGTTTCCTTCCGCTTCGGTTCTGCTTGTGGAAGAGCTTCAAACAGCTCCGCTTAAACCGGAAAAGCTCGCAGCCATCCGCTCGCGCATGATCGATACAGACCCATTGTACGCCATCTTTACATCCGGTTCAACCGGCGTGCCCAAAGGCGTTTTGGTCAGCCACCGATCGGTTCTGGCGTTTATCGATCCGTTCACCGAGCTTTTCGAGATTCAGGAAAACGACATCATCGGCAACCAGGCACCATTCGATTTCGATGTTTCCGTAAAAGATATTTATTCCGCACTCAAAACAGGCGCCACGCTTTCTGTGATTCCCAAGGCGCTTTTCTCCCGCCCCAAAGAACTGCTCGATTGGTTATGCGATCACAAAATCACCACGATGATCTGGGCCGTTTCTGCGCTCTGCTTAATCAGCACATTCCACGGACTTGACTATCGCTGCCCCGAAAGCGTGTGCAAAATTCTTTTCAGCGGCGAAGTGATGCCGCTCAAACATCTGCGCACCTGGATGGAGCATCTGCCGAACGCACAGTTTGTCAATCTTTACGGCCCGACCGAAATCACCTGCAACTGTACCTATCACATTCTGGAAAACAGACGTGATTACAGCCAGGGGATTCCCATCGGATGCCCCTTCCCAAACAAAGATGTTTTTCTGCTGGACTCCGACAACCGGCGCATCCGCGTTCCGGGTTCGGTGGGCGAAATCTGCGTACGCGGAGTAGCTCTCGCGCTCGGATATTATCGCGCCCCCGAACAAACAGCCAAGGCTTTTGTGCAAAATCCGCTCAACACAGCCTATCCGGAAACGATTTACCGAACCGGCGATCTTGGGAAATACACCGAAACCGGCGAGCTGCTTTTCTGCGGCCGGAAAGATTTTCAGATCAAACACATGGGGCATCGCATTGAGCTGGAAGAAATTGAACGGGCCATTTCCGGCCTGCCGGGCGTTGAACGCTGCTGCTGCGTATTCGACGAACAAAAATCGAAGCTTTACGGCTTTTATATCGGCGAAACAGATCGAAAAGATCTGCACAGCCGGCTGAGAAATCTGCTGCCCGTTTATATGGTGCCGGGAGCGCTCTATAATATACCGGCGTTTCCGCTGACCAAAAACGGCAAAATAGACCGAAAAGTCCTGCTGGAAAGGAGGATGCAAAAATGAACGTCATGGCCGCTCAAATGCTTTTACAGCAAAAAAGCACGCCGCTGTACGTGTATGATCTGCCCGAACTGCGGCGCCGCATTCAATATCTGCGCGAATCGCTGCCGGCTCATGTCAAGCTCTGCTATGCCGTAAAAGCCAACACGTTTATTCTGGAAGAGGTTGTCCGACTGGTAGATCGATTGGAAATCTGTTCCCCGGGAGAACTCGCCATCTGCCAAAGATTACAGCTACCTTACGAAAAATTCGTGCTTTCGGGCGTTTACAAAGAGCCCGGACAGATACGGCAGCTGATCGCCGAAGAAACGCCGATCGGCATTTATACGGTAGAATCCGTATCGCAGTTTGACACACTCTATCGCGCCGCGGCGGAAAATCAAAAACAAATCTCCGTTTTGTTGCGCCTCACCAGCGGCAACCAGTTCGGTTTTGACGAAAGCGAGATTGAACGCATCATCCGGGATTATGCCGGCTCGTCTTTTCTCGATATCCGCGGCATCCAGTATTTTTCCGGTACGCAGAAAACCTCGGTCAAACGGCTCAAACGGGAACTCGAAACGTTGGAACAGTTTATCGAGTCGCTGGAAGAACGCTTCGGCTATCAAGCCAAAGAACTTGAATTCGGCCCGGGCTTCCCTGTTTCGTATTTTCAGGGAGATTCTTTTGACGAAGCCGTTTTTCTGCGGGAATTTTCCGGCCTGCTTCATGAGCTGAAATTTAAAGGAACCATCGCGCTTGAGCTTGGACGCAGCATTGCTGCCAGCTGCGGCAGCTACCTTACCCAGGTTGTCGACGCCAAACACAACCACGCGGAAAACTACGCGATTGTCGACGGCGGCATTCATCAGCTGGCTTATTACGGCCAGTTTATGGCGATGAAACACCCTTATATCCAAGTATTAAGCGATCAAAATCGGGATTCCGATGTGCAGGCTTCCGAAGAAGAATGGAATATCTGCGGCTCGTTGTGTACGGTCAACGATATTCTGGTCAAAAAACTGCCGCTGCGCAATTTACAGATCGGAGATGTTTTGCTTTTTCAAAACACAGGCGCTTACTGCGCAACGGAAGGCATTTCGCTCTTTCTGAGCCGCGATCTGCCGGAAGTCGTCCTCTTGCAGGATGACGGGCAAATCGTTACGGTTCGGCCGCATACACAAACAAACCCTTTCAATTGTCCCCAAAAATAAAACAAAACAAAAAGGAGAAACACCATGGAAAGACTGATTGAAATTTTGGAAGAAATCCAGCCGGAAATCGATTACACCACCTGCACCGATCTGATCGACGGGCACTATCTTGATTCCCTCTCGATTATTTCTCTGGTTGCCGAACTCGAAGAAGAATTCGACATCACCATTCCCACCGTCGATATCGTTCCGGATAATTTCAATTCCGCGGAAAACCTCTGGACACTGATCACCCGCCTGCAGGAGGAATCCTGATATGTTCGCGATCAATTCCTACTTTTCTCTCGGATACCTGCTGCTTTTTTTGCCGGTATCCGTGGGACTGTATGCCATATTGCCGCAAAAACTCCGCAGATGGGTACTCTTGTCCTCAAGCTGCCTGTTCTTCTGGGCGATCAGCGGAAAGCTGATCGCCTATTTGGTGTTTTCCGTTTTTTCGATTCACCACATCGGCGTGTGGCTGTCGAGCATCCAGCAGGGCTGTGACCGCCTGTTGGAAACCGCACCCAAAGAAGAACGCAAAGCCATCAAAGCCCAATACCTCAAGCAGCAGCGCGGTGTCGTCGCCTTTGGGGTGATAATACATATCGGAATTTTGCTGGTTTTGAAGTACACGCCGTTTTTTGCGGAAAACATCAACACGCTCTTCGGCGCGCTTCATATTCCGGTTACGTTTGAGATTCCCTCTTTTGTTCTGCCGATCGGCATTTCTTTCTATACCTTACAGGCTGTCTCGTATATTTTCGATGTGTACCGCCGTAAAATTCAGGCTGACCGCAATTTGATACGCCTGGCGCTTTACATGAGCTTTTTCCCGCAGATCATGGAAGGCCCGATCTGCCGCTATTCCGATACGGCCGAGCAGCTTTGGGAAGCGCCTCGGATCCGCTACGAAAACTTCATGTTTGGCTCTCAGCGTATCCTTTTCGGCATGATGAAAAAAATGGTCGTCGCCGACCGGCTGAATCTGCTGATTAAAACAGTTTTTTCCGATTATCCAAACTACGACGGTTTCGTAATCGCCGTATCGGCCGTCTGCTACACCATTCAGCTCTATATGGATTTTTCGGGAACGATGGATATCGTGATCGGCACCGGACAGATTTTCGGAATCAAGATGCCCGAAAATTTTGAACGTCCGTTCTTTTCCAAAAGCATCTCGGAATTCTGGAAACGCTGGCACATTACCCTGGGAACGTGGTTTAAAGATTACATTTTCTATCCGCTCTCCATGTCGAAGCCACTTAAAAAGCTGACTTCCCACGCCCGCAAACGCCTGGGGAATCACTTTGGACCGCTGATTTCCGGCGCAATCGCGCTGTTTTGCGTATGGATCTGCAACGGCCTGTGGCATGGCGCAGGCTGGAACTACATCTTTTTCGGTCTGTATCACTTCACATGGATTCTGCTCGGAAACATTGCCGACCCGCTGTTTATCTGGATCACCAAAAAGCTGCATATCAACCGCAATAACTTTTTCTACCGCTGCATGCAGATGATCCGCACCAGCATACTTGTATGTATCGGCGAACTTTTCTTCCGCGCGAACGGGCTGCGTGCCGGGCTTACCATGTTCCAAAAAATCTTCACTGATTTTTCGCTTCAAACCGTTTACGACCGCTCCATTTTTACGTTTGGAATCGATCGCTACGATTGTTTGATCGTTTTGGTTGCCCTGAGTATCGTGTTTATCATCAGCGTTTTACAGGAACATCATATTCAGGTCCGCAAACAGATTTCCAAACAAAATATGGTCGTCCGCTTTGCCGCATACTATGCGCTGATCCTGTTAATCGTGGTGTTCGGCGCCTATGGGAAAGGCTATATCCCGGTCGATCCCATCTATGCGGGTTTTTAAGGAGGATTCGCCATGATTTATGCAAAAAGAATTGTCCGTTGTCTGGTGTTTATCATCGGACTGATCGGACTACTTACTGCCTCGTCTTTTGTCTTTCAGCCGAAAAACAACATGTCTGAATTTGGCATGGAAGAAGTATCGGCCAATGGTATCCTGGGAGAAAAGGAGCATTCCATTGATGTTTTGGTACTGGGTGACAGTGAGTCATATTCTTCCATCATCCCGCTGCAAATATGGAAAGATACGGGATATACGTCTTATGTCTGCGGTTCTCCCGCACAAAGCTTAGATTATTCGCAGGTTCTGCTGCACCGCACATTTGAAAAGCAATCACCCAAAATTGTGATTCTGGAAACCAATGCGATTTATCGACCGGTTTCAGACAGCAGCGCGGCGATTGCAAAGCTGGCCGATCACTTTTCGGTATTCCAATATCACGACCGCTGGAAATCCTTGGGATGGCACGATTTTACCGGAAAAAGCAAGTTCACCTGGACAGACGACTATAAAGGTTATCGATATAACGCCCGGGTTCTCGCCAGCACAAAAAAAGACCACATGGTAAAAACGGAAACTAAGGCAGAAATTCCGGAACTGAATATCAAATACATCGCAGAAATCAAAGAATTCTGCGATGAAAACGGCGCAAAGCTCGTTTTTCTCAGCACACCCAGCACCGTAAACTGGAACTACGAACGCCACAACGGCATTCAGAATCTGGCCGATCAAATTGGATGCGAATACATCGATCTGAACTTGATGAACGAACAGCTTAAAATCAATTGGGAAGAAGACACCCGAGACAAAGGCGACCATCTCAATCATTTCGGCGCCGCCAAAGTCACGCGTTTTCTTAGCGATTACCTTACCGAAACGGGCCTTTTAACCGATCACCGCCCCGATGCGGATTACGCCAAATGGAACGATTCACTCAGCCGGTACGAATCCGTTGTCAAAAACGCTTAATCAACCTCAACTCCATTTACCATTGAGGCATTTTATCGACTTTTTAGTTTTGTAATTGTCCAATTCATAAATTAAGTCCGGAGCAGAAATGCTCCGGACTTTTTTATCAGCCGGGGTTTCGGCCGTACTGGTTGCCGTCCCCGTTCTGGCTGCCTTGATTTTTGCCGCTCGAATTGCCTTCTCCCTTGGAACCCTGGCCGGAGCCTTGACCGCTCCCCTGGCCTTGCTGGCCCTGACCCGAGCCTTGCCCGGTGCCCTGACTCTGCTGACCTTGGCCCGAACCCTGTCCCTGACCTTGACCCTGGCCGGAGGGCTCTTCACCCGCTTCTTCCAGCAGTTCGTTGATCCGGTCGCGGATTTCGCGCATGGTCATACCTTGCACGTCTTCGGCCGTTACGGAAGGATCCAGCGCCTGCAATTCTTCAAACGCGCGATATTTGCCGAAGGAAAGCCCGGCTTCGTGCGCCTGTTCTACGTCCTCGCTGTTCCCCGCCGTGCAGGAAACTTCCGCGGGGCATTCGACGGTACCCGCCTGCACCTGCTGTCGCATGGCTTCGCCTTTTTCCTGTTCATCACAGGCCACGGCAATGCTGACAAAAGCATCTTCAGAAAGATACGGTGAAATGGCTTCGCTTTGAAGCAGCGTTTCCACAGCTTCGTCATAGCGCATGTTGATGAGGTCTACCTGCGCGGCGGCGGCTTCACCGTCTTCGTTAAAGCCCTTCACGCCGATCACCCGGTCAAAACGGTTGACCGTGAGCTCCAGAGAGGGGTTGATGTCCACGCTGATGGCCGCAACAGGCGTTTGATACAGGCCCCAGCCCACAGCGCCCAAAACCAACAGCAGCAAACTGCACAACGCGGGAACCAGCGCCCGGACCGGACGCACAGAACGGCGCTGCCGCTCGTGAGCCAGAAAATCGCGGGTTTTGTTTTTCAGTTCGGGCGACGCCTGAACGGAATCGAATGCGGTTTGAATCCGGTTACGCAAATTCCTCACCTCCCAGTTTCTCTTTAAGAATCGCTTTTGCACGAGAAAGCAATGTATAGATTGTGTTGACATTTTTCTTAAGCAGACGTCCGATTTCCACGGCGGAATAGCCCTCGTAAAAATACAGATAAATCACATCCTTGTATTTATCGGGCAGGGAAAGCACGGCTTCAAGCACTTCGCTTTGCTCCTGCGGCAGCGGCGACACCAGCGATTCCTGAATTTCTTCAATCGGAACCGTATTGCGGCGGAAAAAGCTTTTGAGAAAATCCTTACAGGCGTTCACCGTTACACGGATCAGCCAGGCTTTTTCGTGCTCGCTGTCGGCAAACGAGCCGGGGTACATCGCATATTTTAAAAACACCGTCTGAAAAATATCCTCGGTATCGGCTTCATTTTTCAGATGCAGCATACAAATTTTCCGTACCGTATCGGCATATTGCTCGATCGCGCGGTCTGTTTCCCATTCGCTGCGCATGGACGTCTCCCTCATCTTTGTTTCTTATTTACCGCCGCGGCCTCCGCGATAACCGGTGCCGTCGCGTGCCGTAACACCATCGTTCGGGCAGTTTTCATTTACGCATACGCCGCCATTGCCGCCGTTTCCGTTGCCGTTACCATTTTCATCGTTACGGCCACCCTGGTAGCCCGTGCCATCCTGCGCCGGAACACCACCGTTCGGGCAGTTTTCATTTACGCACACACCGCCGTTGGCACATACGCCGTTGCCGCCATTGCCGCCATTGCCGCCGTTGCCGTTACCGTTGCCGTCTTCATCGCTGCGGCCGCCCTGATAACCGGTGCCGTCCAGTGCCGGGACGCCATCGTTCGGACAAACGACTGTCTGTTCTACCGCTGTGGGCTGAACGGCCGCTTCGGCCGGAGCCTGCGTCTGCACCGCGTAAGCTGCTGCACCGCTTGTGGTGAGCAAAGACAAAATCATCGAAACGGCTAAAGCTTTCATCGTCATGGTTGTTTCCTCCTGAAATCGGTTGATTTTTATCGGGTTTGTTTCCCTTTCACATACAACACGAATGAGGGCGGCGTATCCTTTCATCTTTTTAAAAAATTTTTTATTTTTTTCTTCGACGGTTCCTGTTTGACAGTTTCTTTTCGCCTGTGCTACAATAATTTCCCGCGTCGCATCTTTTATATATAGAAAAGCGCCCCGTATGTTTCAGGAGGTTTAGCATGAACGAAAAAGAAATTGCGGAAATTCGCCGCCGCTTTAAGCCCGAAAAAAACAACATCACCCATGTTTGCGGATGTTATGTCAATGACCAGCGTGAAATCGTCTCTCAGTTTGACCAGTCGTTTCTGGAATTGCCCGCCGAAGAAACCGAAAAAATGCTCGCTACCCTGCGCCGCACGCTTTCGGGTACAATTGGAAAAAATCTCATCAATCTTTCTTTTTCCACCCAGCAGGTGGTCAACAGCGAAGAACACCAGCTGCTGATGGCGCTGCGCGATACGGCTTTGCGTGACCCGGTTTTCACACAGGCTTTGTATCAGCGGATTATCGACACGCTGCAAATGGACGGCAGCTATTTGATTTTGCTGGCCACCGAGCCGTATGACGTGCCCGCCTTTACCAAAGACGGCG
Source organism: uncultured Clostridia bacterium (assembly GCA_944384905.1). GTDB lineage: Bacteria > Bacillota > Clostridia > Oscillospirales > Acutalibacteraceae > RGIG7265. The sequence continues at coordinate 57,128 of CALWVE010000024.1, read as the reverse complement.
AGCGCGACGAGCTTTCCTCTTCCGTTTATTCTTATGTACTGTGCAGCATCTGCCCGGTTAAAGAAACGAAACCCGCGCTGTGCTACGATATTCCCGGCAACACATTCCGCAGCCTTCAGACAGACTGGCTGGTATCCCCGCCGGAACTGGGCTTCCTTTTCCCCGCGTTTGAGGATCGTGCCGCCAACCTGTACGGCGCTTTGTACTATTCCCGCAGCACGGCCGACAATCACCCTGAACTGGTGGACGTGCTGTTTAAAACAGAAATTCCGGCCCCGGCCGATGTGCAGAAGGAAACATTCGAATCCGTTTTGGGCGACGCGCTGCAAAATGATTGCAGCCTCGATGTGGTACAAGCCGTTCACCAGCAGCTGCACGGCCTGATCGAAGAACACAAAGCTGAAAAAGACCCCGAACCGCTCACGGTTTCGCGCAACACGGTGCGCAATGTGCTGGCTTCCTGCGGCGTGGAAACCGACCGCGTCACCGATTTTGAAGAACGCTTCGACGAAGCATTCGGCACGGAAAGCGCGCTGATTCCCCAAAATCTGATGGACACCCGCCGCTTTGAAGTCAAAACGCCCGATGTTACGATTCAGGTCAACCCCGAGAGAAGCGATCTGGTTGAAACGCGTGTCATCGACGGCGCGCGGTATATTCTGATTCGCGCGGACGAAGGCGTGCAGGTCAACGGGATCGACGTACATATTTCCTGACCGGCTGCTCTGAAATTCATTATAGCAGAAACCTTTTCAAGAAACCAGTATCGCCGTTTTTTTCGGTGAGATGGGCATCCAAAATAAAAAATTCGTAAAAAATCCGCGCAAGTTGTGCGGATTTTCTATTTTTCTATGGTTTTTTTCGAATATTCATGCTATCATGTAGCTATAGCCACAACTTGGATGGCAGAGATTTATGAAACCGCATCGATTGATTTAAGAGGAGGATGTTTATGGAAATCCGTATGCTTTCCGCAGGAGAAATTTCGCGTAATCTATTTGCAGATTTCATCCGACGCCAGCGGGTAGATGAATGCCGCTGCCTGGAAAACAGTGCATGGGTAATTCGCAGCGTACCGTCTGTTGAAGACTGGAAAGAGGCTGACTACACCGCACTGATCCGCCGCCTGAAAACCATCTGCGCAACGGGCATTGTATTGGGTGCGTTCATCGGAGACGGACTCAAGGGCTTTGCCGCCGTGGAAGGAATACCGTTTGGAAATGACGACGAGTATCTGGAACTTTCGCATCTGTATGTTTCGGCCGATTGCCGCGGGCAGGGGCTGGGCGCGATGCTGTTCCGCCGCGCTGCCAACTGGGCGGCCGGTCAGGGCGCCAAAAAACTGTATTTTTCGGCGCATCCTTCCGTGGAAACGCAGGCCTTCTGCCACGCAATGGACCTTCACGATGCAGCCGATCCGGCGCTTACAAAAACGAACGAACACGACGTTCCGATGGAATTTGAGCTGAAAAATTGCCACAAAAGCAAGGACCGTGCCCAGGAAGTGCTGCGGCACCATTTGCATTGTCTCGAAGCACGCTGCGGCAGCATTGTAGCTTCGGTTGTGCTGGTGGGCAGCTTAGCCGACGACAGCTATACCGGCAACGCAGGCAGCGACATCGACGTGATTCATATTCTGCGTGACGATGCGCCCGAAGACGGCCGTCAGCGGGTATTGGATGCGATTGCCCGAACCGAAGAAGAAACCGGCAACGACATTCCGCTCGCGCGCTGTGTCTATCGCTATCGCGATCTTTTCCGCCCCTATCCCACTGATTTTGATTTAACGCTGGAAAATCTTGATTATATGGAGCTTCCCGTTGAAGTGATGCGCATCAAAGACGGCGGACGCACCGTATTCGGCGAAGATTTGCGCGCCGCAATCGATCATCCGCAAAAAGAAGATATCGTCGCATCCAACCGCATGGTAAAAACCTGGGAAAAGCGGGAACGCGCCGCAGCCGGCGGGCAGTTATCCGATTCTCTTGCCTGGCCGCTGCGCATGAAAGTGCAGGCTGTGCTGGCCCGCGCGCTGCTCGATTATTATTTTGCCACCGGCAAAAGCTGCTCGAGCAAAAACGCCATTGCCGCCAATATGCGGCGGGATGTCCCCCATTATCGCTTCCTCGATCTCGTGGAACGCTGCACACGCTGGCGCTGCCATCCCGACGCGTTTACGCCGGAAGACGAAGCCGCCGTGCTCGATGAATTCCAAACCTGGGCAAACGCCTGGAAAGATCAGCCGATCGATTACGTTCCCTATCAGGAAACAACCTGAGGAGGTTTTCTGTGAAACTCGGCATTTTTACGGACCCGCATTACGCGCTGGCGGACCGGCTGGTAAATACCCGCCGGCCCCGGCTTTCAATGGGTAAACTCAAAGAAGCGCTGGATGCTTTTCAAAAAGAACAAGTAGACGCCATCGTGTGCCTGGGCGACTGGATCAGTATCTGGGATACACGCGAAACGATGGCGCAGCGGCTGCGGGAATTTATTCTTCCGCTGCGTGAAACCGGAGTGCCGGTTTATACCTGCATGGGCAACCACGACGCGGAAGCTTTTACCCGCGAAGAATTTGCCGCCTTAACCGGCTTTACGCTGGCTCCCTGTGTTTTAGAAGACGACGAAAGTCGCGTGATCCTGCTGGATGCCAACGCCATGCGCGATGGTTCCCCCTGGCCGCCTTATTTTGAAGATTGGACACAGACCGCTTTGCCGCAGGAAGAATTCCTGTGGTTCAAAGAGCAGCTGCACACAAACAAGCGCTGCCTGGTGGGGCTGCACCAAAATCTCGATCCCGGTATTTCGGGCGAACATGTTTTGGAAAACGCTGCCGAAGTACGCCGCCTCATCCACGAAGCCGGGAATGTCCGGATGGTTTTACAGGGACATTATCATTTCGGCCACGAAGCCGTTTTGGACGGCATTCGCTATCATACGCTTACCGCTATGTGCGAGGAAGAAGAAAACTCGTTTATGATTTATACGCTGTAAGCTTCTTCCCGTTTATATTTTTAGATTTCTACGGAAGGAAAACAAACCAATGAACATTTCTGAAATCAAACAGGCTATCGAACAGGGCCGCACTGCGCTTGGCATTGAAATGGGCTCCACCCGTATCAAAGCCGTGCTGATCGGACCCGACCACGCGCCCATCGCCTCCGGCGACCACGCATGGGAAAACAAACTGGAAAACGGCGTGTGGACATACAGCCTCGATGACGTATGGACAGGCGTTCGCTCGGCTTATGCCCATATGGCCGCCGATGTACGCGAAAAGTACGATCTACCGCTTACAAACGTAGGGGCGCTCGGCTTTTCCGGCATGATGCACGGCTATCTTGCATTTGACGCCGAGGGTAATCAGCTCGTTCCCTTCCGTACCTGGCGCAACACCATCACGGAAGAAGCCGCCGCCAAACTGACGGAACAATTCGGCTTCAATGTGCCGCAGCGCTGGAGCGTGGCACACCTGTATCAGGCTATGCTCAAAAAGGAACCACACGTACCGCAGCTCGCCTTTCTCACCACGCTGGCGGGCTATGTCCATTGGCAGCTCACCGGCAAAAAAGTGCTGGGTGTAGGCGAAGCCTCCGGTATGTTCCCGATCGACAGCGAAACGAACGATTACGATGCCCGCATGGTATCTCTGTTCGATGAAAACCTGAAAGCGGCCGGTCTGCCGTTTACGCTGCGCGAGGTTTTCCCGGCTGTTTTGTGCGCCGGTGAAGACGCCGGCATGCTTACCGCTGAAGGCGCGGCTTTGCTCGATCCCACCGGAACCCTGCATCCCGGCATTCCCATGTGCCCGCCCGAAGGCGACGCCGGAACCGGCATGACCGCTACGAACAGCGTAGCTCCGCGCACGGGCAACGTTTCGGCGGGAACGTCGATTTTCTCGATGGTGGTGCTGGAAAAAGCGCTTTCGCGCGTTTATCCCGAAATCGACATGGTCACCACCCCCACGGGCAAGCCGGTGGCCATGGTTCACTGCAACACCTGTACATCCGATCTGGATGCCTGGGTTAAGCTGTTCTCTGAGCTGCTCACGGCAGCCGGCACTTCGATCAGCAAGCCCGCGCTGTATGATCTGCTGTATTACTGCGCGCTGGAATCCGAACCGGATGCCGGCGGCGTCGTAAGCTACAACTATTACTCCGGCGAGCCGGTCTCTCAAACAGAAGAAGGCCGCCCGCTGATGATGCGTCTGCCCGATTCCGCATTTACGCTGGCAAACTTTATGCGCGCCCAGCTGTATGCCACGATGGCCACGCTCAAACTCGGCATGGAACTGCTCGAACAGGAAAACGTGCAGGTCGATACTCTCTACGGCCACGGCGGCCTGTTCAAAACGAAGGGCGTGGGTCAGCGGCTGATGGCCGGTGCGATGAATATGCCTGTCGCCGTCATGGAAACCGCAGGAGAAGGCGGCCCCTGGGGCATGGCCCTGCTGGCGGCCTACCGCACCAACAAAGCAGAAGGCGAATCGCTGGAAGATTATCTGAACACCCATGTTTTTGCCGGCGCCAAGGGAGACCGTATGCTTCCCATGGCCGAAGACGTAGCCGGTTTTGCCGATTATATGGTTCGCTATAAGGCCGGCCTGGCTGCCGAACGGGCGGCCGCGGCCGTACAATAATCAATCTGAGTTTTCCAAATGGGGAACATCTCTGCGGGATACCCCCGCAGTCCCGGGACAAAGGAGGTCTGCCATGAAGTTATCGTTTTACGGAGCCGATAAAACCGTGACGGGAAGCTGTCATTGTGTAGAAGTAAACGGAAAACGGATTTTAATTGACTGCGGTTTACAGCAGGGAGCCGGAGACAAAGACAACAGCACCCTGCCCTTTGTACCGGGCAGTATCGACGCCGTGTTGGTCACGCACGCACACATCGACCACTCCGGACGATTGCCGCTTCTGGTAAAGCAGGGTTATCACGGCCCGATTCTCACCACGCGTCTCACGGCGCAGCTGCTCTCCATTATGCTGCGCGACAGCGCCCATATTCAGGAAAGCGACGCCGCCTGGGAAAACCAGAAAGGCCGCCGCGCCGGACGCGAAGATGTAGAGCCGCTGTATACGATTGCGGATGCTGAAGCTGCACTGAAATTACTGCAGACCTGCAATTACGGAGAAACCGTGGATGTATTCCCCGGCGTTTCCGCTCGATTCTATGACGCGGGGCATCTGCTCGGTTCGGCTATGATTGAGCTGAATTTGCGAGAAAACGACGTGGAAAAAACGATCGTTTTTTCGGGCGATATCGGAAACGTGAATCACCCCATCATCCGCGATCCTTCATATCTAACGCGGGCCGATTATGTGGTGATGGAAACCACCTATGCCGACCGCAATCATCCGCCCGAACAGGCCTATACGGAAGAACTCGCCGAAATTATCGACAGCACGCTGGGCAAGGGCGGCAACGTTGTGATCCCGGCCTTTGCCGTGGGACGTACACAGGAGCTGCTTTATTATATCCGCGAAATCAAGGAACGCGGGCTGGTGCAGTCCGTACCGGATTTCCCGGTGTATGTGGATAGTCCGCTGGCCGGGGAAGCTACCCGCATTTTCATGGGTGATCTGCGCGGCTACACAGACGACGAAACGGCTGATCTGGCCGAAAAAGGCATCAACATTTTGGCCTTCCCCGGGTTGAATGTAACCCAGACGCTCGAAGAATCCAAATGGCTCAACACAGACCATACGCCGAAGGTCATTCTTTCGGCCAGCGGTATGTGCGATGCCGGCCGCATCCGCCATCACCTCAAACACAATCTTTGGCGGCCGGAATGCACGATCGTTTTCGTCGGCTTTCAGGCCTACGGCAGCTTGGGACGTATTCTGGTAGACGGCGAAAAGAAGGAAGTCAAGCTGTTCGGCGAAGAAATCGCCGTACGGGCGCGCATCGCCCAGCTGTTCGGCCTTTCTTCCCATGCCGACCGCACCGCCCTGCTGCGTTGGATCAACAACTACACGCCGCGTCCGGATCATGTTTTCCTGGTTCACGGCGAAGAGCAAAACACCGTATCCTTTGCCGAAACCCTGCGCGAAGCCGGGTTTGCCGCTCATGCGCCGGATTACACGGAAGTCTATGATTTGGCGGCCAATGCATTGGTTCAGGCGGGCGTACCGTTTATCGAAGAAAAAGAGAAGAAAAAAACGCCCAAAGAATCGCCCGTTTATCAGCGCTTGTGGGCGATGGGTCAGCGTTTACTGGAAGTTATCCGTCACAACAAAGGCGGCGCCAACAAAGATCTGGCCAAATTCGCCGATCAGATCAGCGCTTTGTGCGAGAAATGGGATCGCTGACAAAATTTTCCCGATTGATTACAGAAAGGATGGGTTATTGTGCAGGAAATTTACGATTTTCTCAAGAAATGCAAAACATACTATTTGGCCACGGTGGAAGGCGACCAGCCCCGCGTGCGCCCGTTTGGCACCATTGATCTGTTCGACGGCCGTCTGACGATCCAGACCGGACGTTCCAAGAATGTTTCCAAGCAGATGCTGGAAAATCCCAAAATCGAAATTTGTGCGTTCAGCGATGGCGAATGGCTGCGCGTTTCTGCGCTCGCTGTGGAAGATCCCCGGCTGGAAGCTCAGCAGCACATGCTCGATACGCATCCGTCGCTGAAATCCCGGTATCAGGCCGGAGACGGCAACACGCAGATTTTTGCGCTGGAGCACGGCACGGCGACTTTCTCATCCTTTACATCGGAACCCAGAACGATTACATTCTGATCCATAAAACAGCAGTCCCCGGTTTTAACGAACCGGGGACTCTTGTTAAAAAAATATACGCGATATACGCACAACTACCAAGCTTTATAAAGGGAACCCCCGGCGAGGGGCGGAGAACCTCCGCCCGTAAATCGCGAATAAAGCTGCAATAAAATTTGAGTTTCTGCCGCGCGGCTTAGGCTATAAATACAACAAAAGCTCCTGCTTTTTTCAAGCAGGAGCTTTTCCTTTAGAAAATAATCGAAATGGTCGTGCCGACGTTCAGTTCGCTGTTCAGTTCAATCCGCGCGTGATGCAGCAGCGCACCATGCTTGACAATCGAAAGGCCCAGGCCCGTTCCGCCGATTGTTTTGGAATGGCTCTTGTTCACGCGATAGAACCGCTCGAACACGCGTTCCTGTTCCCCAGCCGGGATACCAATACCCGTATCCTGTACGCGGAACACCGGATGTCCGTCTTCCACATCGACCGTTACCGTGACTTTGCCGCCCTCTTTGTTGTACTTGATGGCGTTATCAATCAGGTTGAACATCATTTCATCCATAACCTGCGGCACGCCCTCTACAAAAGCCGGCTGCAAATTGGTTTCAATCTCGATACTGCGTTTTGCCGCTGTGGACTGCATACGGCTTACAACATGCTCCGCCATATCGGCCAGCGCGATATTTTCGCGCTCGAGGTTCACCGCGTTTTCATCCAAACGGGAAAGACGAATAATGTCTTCCACCAGCGTAATCAAGCGCTGAGATTCTTTATAGATGTTATCCGCAAACCGCGGCACGTCCTCCGCCTTGACGTAGCCCTTGCTGATGATTTCGGCAAAACCCGAAATGGAGGTCAGCGGGGTTTTCAGCTCGTGGGAAACGTTGGCGGTGAATTCACGGCGCAGCTGATCGCGGGATTGCTGTTCCGTCACATCAAACAAGAGCAGCATAGCGCCCATCGTTTCCTGCACACCCGTTACAGGGCTGGCAATGATCTGATACACGCGGTCGCCCAGCATCAGCGTATTTTCGCAGTTTTCGCCGCGCAAGGCGCTTTCTACACACTGCATGAAATGCTCGTTGCGGCTCAGCGTAAACACGCTCTTACCGATATCGTTTTCGGAGCTGCCAAAAAGTTTGTGAGCACTTTTGTTGCACGAAAGAATATGTGTCTCGTGATCAACAATAACCAGCGCTTCCTTCATGTTTCCGGTGATCTCTTCAAATTCGCGCCGGTTCGTTTCCAATTCATCCATCTGGCGGTTAATTTCCCGATTTTGTCTGGCAATTCTCGAAAGCAGGGGCGTGATTTCTTCGTAAACCTCTGCTTCTTCGGGATTTTGCAGATCGACCCGATTGATCGGCTCGACAATCGACTTGGAAATGCGCGAAGCCAGGATAAACGCCAAAATGAGCGAAATCACAAGAACGATAATCATCGGCTGCAAAACAGCCAGAATCAAGGTAACCAGTGTGTAGCTTGTAAAGGAGACACGCAGCACGGTTCCGTCATCGAGACGAATGGCGTAATACGTGGTCGCCTCGGCCATTGTGGAAGAAAGGCGCGTAACTTCGCCCGTACCGGTTTCAAAAGCACTGCGCACCTCTTCACGCTGGGCATGATTTTCCATTTGAGCGGCATCTTTTTCGCTATCATACAAAACACTGCCGTCCGTATCGATCCAGGTAATACGGGATTCGCTCTGCGTAAGATTTTCCAGATAAGCTTCCCCGGAAGTTTCTATTCCGGCAGCTATGTAGGCTGCTTCATAATGCAGTTCCTGCACGCTTTTGCGGGAAAAATAGTCATAAAGTATGCCTTCGATCATAGCAACCGATGCAATCAGCACGACGGCGCAAACAATCAGCATACCGCGAAAAATTCGTTTTGTCATTCTTCTTCCCCTATCTTATAGCCGATTCCCCGTACGGTCTCAATAACAGAGGCACACGGGCCAAGCTTTTGGCGCAGCGTGTTGATATGGACATCGACCGTGCGGTTTTCACCGTCGAAATCATAACCCCAAATTTTATTGAGCAGCTGCTGACGGGTAAAGACAACCCCGCGGTTTTCGGCCAGCAGACACAAAATTTCGTATTCTTTATAGGTAAGCGTTACATCCTTGCCTTCTGCACGAATGATATGTTTGGCCGGGCACAGATACAGTCCGCGAATGTTATACGCAACCGGCTGCTGTTCTTCGGGGAAACGACGCAGAAGCGCGCGCACCCGGGCCAGCATTTCCATCATACCGAACGGCTTGGCCAAATAATCATCCGCGCCGGAATCGAGTCCCAGTACTTTATCGTACTCGGTTCCTTTGGCGGTAATCATCATAACCGGGATTTTTTCTGTAGCAGCTGAACGCCGCAGTTTTTTCAGAATAGAGATACCGTCTTCTTCCGGCAGCATAATGTCCAGCAAAACAAGGTTGGGGCGCTGTTTGGCCATCGCCTTCCAAAAATCAGCCGGCGTTTCAAAGCCTGTCGCTTCCAGGCCTACGCTATTGAGCGTATACGTCACCAGCTCGCGGATACTGCTGTCATCTTCCAAAAGATAAATCATAACTGCCCCTCATTATTTTTGTGAATACCGGTGATGGAATATTCCACCCACTCCGCAATGTTCACGGCATGATCACCGATACGTTCCATATATTTAGCGATCATCAGCAGGTCTACCCAATAAGCGCCCTTATCGCCCTGGGTCTGAATGCCGGCAATCAATTCCTGCCGCACCTGCAAAAACAGGTCGTCAACTTTGTTATCGTTCACAATAACCTGGCGCGCAAGATCCAGATCCTTCTTTACAAAGGACTCTACGCTGTCCGTAACCATGTTGATGGTTGCGCGGGCCATATCGCCGATATGGGAAGCGCTTTTGCTGCTTTCGGCCGGCAGAAAACGGGTGATTTCGGCAATATCGGAAGCCTGGTCGCCGATGCGTTCCATATCGGAAATCATCTTCAGCGCGGAAGAAATCACACGCAGATCGGTGGCAACAGGCTGCTGGCGAAGCAAAAGCTTGATGCAAAGTGTTTCAATGTCATGTTCAGCCTGATCGATCTCATGATCGACACGGCGTACCTTTTCTACCAAAGTGCGATCGCTATCCAGAAAAGCCTTGGCAGCTGCGGAAATCGCTTCTTCACACAAAGCGCCCATTTTAATCAGTTCTGTATTCAGCTGTTCCAGTTGGGAATCAAATCGATTACGCATATCAACCAAACCTCCCGGTGATGTAGTCTTCTGTCCGTTTATCTTCGGGCATGGAGAAAATCTTTTCTGTCTCGTTAAATTCAATCATTTCCCCCAGCAGGAAAAATGCCGTTTTATCGGAAATACGCGCGGCCTGCTGCATATTGTGGGTCACCATGATGATAGTATACTTATTTTTCAGCTCGAGTGCAAGGTCTTCGATTTTGCTGGTCGAAATTGGGTCCAAAGCAGAGGTGCTTTCGTCCATCAGAAGCACTTCCGGCTCCACAGCCAAGGCGCGGGCAATACACAAACGCTGCTGCTGGCCGCCGGAAAGCCCCAGCGCGGATTTTTTCAAACGGTCTTTAACTTCGTCCCAAATTGCGGCCTGGCGCAGCGAACGTTCCACGATCTCATCCAGCTTTACGCGGGAATGGATACCATGGGTACGCGGACCAAACGCGATGTTATCGTAGATGCTCATCGGGAACGGATTGGGCTTCTGGAAAACCATGCCTACGCGGCGGCGAAGCAGGTTTACGTCCATCTTTCCATAGATTTCCTCGTTATCCAGCTGAATGGAGCCCGTAATGCGGCATCCCTCAACCAAATCGTTCATACGGTTGAGCGTTTTGAGGAAAGTCGATTTACCACAGCCGGAAGGGCCGATCAAAGCCGAGATCTGATGCTCGGGAATTTTAATATTGATTTTTTTCAAAGCCTGAAAATTGCCGTAAAACAAATCCAGGTCTTTAACCGTCATCTTATCCATTTTCGTTCCCCTTTGTAAGTTTTTTGGCAAGGAAGCTAGAAAGCGCGTTAATAGCAATAACCAGAATCAGCAGCACAACAGCCGTAGCCTGTGCTTCCTGCGTGTGAAGGCCTTCGCTCATCAGGTTGTACATGTGAACGGAAAGCGTACGGGTGGACTGGAACAGCGGCGCGAACAGATCGGCAAAGAAGTTGCCTGTCTGGCCAAACTGAAGATTTTCTTTGCCGGAACCGGATGTGAAAATCAATGCTGCCGATTCGCCCACGATTCTGCCGATAGCCAGGATAATACCGGCCAAAATACCCGGCATGGCGGAAGGCAAAATGATGCGGAATACCGTGCGCAGTTTACCTACGCCCAGACCGAAAGAACCTTCGCGATAGCTATCCGGAACGGAAAGCAGCGCTTCTTCCGTGGTACGCATAACCAGAGGCAGGATCATGATGGCAAGTGTGACACAGCCGGCCAGCATGGAATAGCCCCAACCGAAAGCAATGTTAAACAACATCATGCCGAACAAGCCGTACACGATGGAAGGAATACCGGAAAGGGTTTCGGCAGTGAGTCGAACCAGTTTAACCAGCTTATTGCCGCGGCCGGCATATTCCGCCAGATAAATAGCGGCGCCCACGCCAACCGGCACGGCCATCAGCAGCGACAAAATTGTCATACACACGGTGTTGACCAAAGCCGGCATCATCGACTGGTTATCGGTTGTAAATTTCCAGGCAAACAATTCAGGTTTCAGATTGGGAATACCCGTAACCAGAATGTAGCCGACGAGCAGAATAATCACACCCGCCGTGAGAATAACGGCCAAATGCACAATAAGCCAAACCATCAAAGAAAGCGGATGTTTCAAATAAGATTGCCAGCGATCCCGAAACGTAAGCACGTTGACCGCCTGTGTTGCTTCGGGTTTTTTCATGATGCCTTATCCCCCCGCTTAATGAGCGAAAAACAAATGTTAATAATCAAGATGAAAACGAACAGAACCACACCCGTGGCGATCAGTGCGCGGCGATGCAGACCCGTGGAATAACCCATTTCCAGCACGATGTTGGAAGTCATCGTGCGCAGGCCGTCCAACAGTCCGCCGGGCATTTTAGTCTGGTTGCCGGCAATCATAATAACCGCCATCGTTTCGCCGATTGCACGTCCCACGCCCAGAATTACGCCGGACATAACGCCGGATTTTGCAGCGGGAAGCACAACCGAAAACGTGCTGCGCTCGTGCGTGGCGCCCAGAGCAAGCGCGCCCTCATAGTAGCTGCCGGGTACGGCACGCAGGGCGGGTTCGGCTGTTCCGATAATCGTGGGCAGAATCATAATACCCAGCAAAATTGAAGCCGTAAGAAGTCCTTTGCCCGAAGTACCTGCCAACTGCTGAATAACAGGCACGATCACCATCAGGCCGAAGAATCCGTAAACAATGGAAGGAATACCGGCCATCAGGCGCACGGCGGGATTGAGAATCTTATACAGCTTTTTGGGACAGAAATAAGCCAGATAAACGGCGCAGAGAATGCCGATCGGAACGCCTACCACGATGGCTCCTGCCGTTACATAAATAGAACCTACAATAAAAGGAACAATACCGTATAAATCTTTACTGGGCTTCCATGTGATGCCAAAAAAGTTTTCGAGTCCGATTTCTGCAATCGTGGGAATACCGTTACCCAGCAGATAGACACAAATGATAAGTACCGCTGCAATCGACACGCAGGCCGTCAGGAAAAAGACAACGTGCATGACGGTTTCTTTCAGTTTATTTTTCACAATATCCCTCATTTCACGCAAATCCCATACATAAGAAGAGGGCGGTTGGTACCGCCCTCTGTTCAGGATTCTTGGCTTAGCCGATTTCGCTCCAATCGGTCACTTCGCCGGTATAGATCTGGCGAATCTGTTCGGAGGTCAGGTCTTCAACGGTATTTTCCTGGTTTACGATCACCGCGATACCATCCAGAGCGATGTTCTCAGCGGTCAGACCCTGGCTGAGTTCCTCGTCTTTGATCTCTCTGGAGCTCATACCGATTTCGCAGCTGCCATCGATCGTAGCCGTGATACCCGTACCGGAACCGGTCTGCTGAATGTCAATCGTTACGCCGCTGTTCAGGCCCATATAAGCTTCGGCCAGTACTTCCATAACCGGGCCAACAGAAGTGGAACCGTTCAGGCTCAGGTTACCGGTCAGACCGGAAGCCGTGTAGCTTTCAGCTTCATCGTTCACGGTGATGTAGCCCTCTTCGCTTACAATAGCCTGACCTTCAGCGCTCAGGATAAACTTGATGAAGTCTTTGCCCAGATCGGTGAGGTTTTCTTCCTTGTAGCAAAGCACGAACGGACGGGAAACAGCATACTTGCCAGCCTTGATGTTTTCAACCGTAGCTTCTACGCCGTCAACCTTCACAGCTTTTACAGCGGAAGAATCGTAAGAACCCAGGGAAATGTAGCCGATCGAGTTTTTGTTTCCGGAAACTGTATTCTGAACCAGCGAAGTGGAGTTGGCGATTTCAGCATTTTCAGTCGTCATATCGCCGTCATCGGTTTCAACGCCCATCAGTTCTACGAAAGCGCCGCGGGTACCGGAACCTTCTTCACGGGAGATAACCGTGATGGCACCGCTCATGCCGGTTCCTTCAGTCTGAGCCGCAGAAGAACCGCCCGTGGTGGAAGAACCGCCTGTGCTGCTGGTTCCATCGGTGGAACTGCAACCTGCCAGTGCAGACATGCACAGCAGAGCCGCCATTACCAAACTTACAACTTTTTTCATGGTGTTTTTGCTCCTTTTGATTTTGGTTTCTGTTTTTCTTTCAGGGTACGGTCAGAAGTATACCGGCCGAGCATCAAATCCGTTATCCTATTTATGTTAAATCTATTTAAAATCGTTTTTCGCTTTGTAAAATCAAGGAAACCCCGCTTTACAATTCAGGATTTTCCTGGAAAAATCGCCTGTTTAAAACACTTAACCTGCCTTTAGTATGAGCCGCTTTTTAGGATTTTACACACGGTTTTAGGCCGATTGTAAAATAAAATCGAAAGTAAAATAAGGCTCTTTATTTAATATTTCAAGTTTTGAGGGCTTCTGTGTCTTCCCGCTGCGGCGTCTGTCTGCATAACTTGCCGTTTGTTTTCATAAGCATGATACAAAAAGTAAAAGATCAGGGGGGAGCCCATTGAAAGGCATTGTTGAAGACCGTGCGGTAGAACTCGGCGAATACATTGTAGAAAACAAGGCGACAGTGCGCAGTGCAGCGCGCAAATTCGGCGTAAGCAAAAGCACGGTACATAAAGACGTCGCCGAACGGCTGAAAAACGTAAATCCACAGCTGTACCATGAGGTACGCGGAATTTTGGAATACAACAAAGCGCAGCGTCATATCCGGGGCGGGATGGCCACACGACGGAAGTACTGCGGAAAATAAAGAAAAACGGTTCATGACTTTCCTCATGCCTGTTACACAGGTATAGAAGATCATGAACCGTTGTTTTTACTCTTATGGTTTATTCTTTTTCTTTGGGTTCTTTCGCCGCTGTCTGAGGGAACCGCACCTTCGGGTTGAAGAACAAACCGGCAAACAGCTGCCCCAGAACAATTCCGCTGCGCTTCAATTTATGATCCGGCGCCTGTGCCCAGATACACAGCAGGTTTTTTCCGCATTTTGCAAAATAATAGCAAAAGCCCTTAAAGCCTTCCTGACGATACAAATAGTTTTCATTTCGAAAGGCGTAGCGATATCGATCAATCCGCTCTGTTCCATCTTTGGCGATGTTGCTGCCGTTATTGTTCGCCATGGCGTGTACAACGCGGCTTTTTCCGGCCACAAAACCGGGCAAGCCATACCGCACAGCAATGCGCCGCGTATATTCAATATCATCGCCCCAGATAAAGAATTCCTGAATGGGAAGCCCCACCAGATGAACAACATCCCGTCTGAGGAATAAAGATACAAAAGTAGCCTGTTCCGCCAAAAGCAGTCCTTCCCGCAAAAACTGGCTGTATTCATAAAAATTCTTGCGCACTTTCTGGCGGTTCATCTGGCATTCGTGTCCGTCTTTCCAAAGCGCGACGCCCGAAAGCCAGCCATACTGCCCATCGAGCAGGTGGTCGGCATTTAAAAATTTCTCCAAAGCTTCCGGTTCGGGCAGCGTATCGTCATCCATCAGCCACAAAAACTCGAAATCTTCCGAGCAAGCCCATTCAATCCCGAAGCTGAATCCGCCTGCACCGCCCAGATTGGAACCCGTATTCCGATAGCGAACACGCGTATTTTGCGTACAAAGCGCCTGCGCCCAATCTGCCGTTCCATCTGTAGAAGCATTATCCACCAGCAGAATTGTACAGGGTACCGTTTGTGAAAGCAAATGCTGTACACACTGTTTGAGAAGAGCCTGTCTGTTATACGTGACTACAATTGCGGCTACTTTTCTTTCCATGTGGCGGCTCCTTCCTAAGAAAAGCAATTTCTTATGATTACAAAGTATAACAGAATTTTGTACTGCTTTCAACCTTAAGAGAAATCTTCCCCTGAAAGCACAAAATCCGCAGGCTGGTGCCTACGGATTTTGTGCTTGAAAAAGGAGATTTATGAAAAGACTTGTACGCAAAAGAATAAAGTAAACCAACTAACTCTTGGTTCGTCCTTATTATAGCGCATACGGTTTGGATTTTCAACCGTTTTTTCATCTTTTTTTCATATTTTTTTAATTTTTATGTAACCAGTCTGCAACATCCATACAGACAGCAGACATAATTCTGCCTGTATTTTCCTTACAGACGAGCAACCCCGGTACGGCGGGCCGCTTCGGCTACAGCTTTAGCCACGGCGGGCGCAACATTTTTATCCAGCGCAGACGGAAGAATATACGTTTCGCTCAGCTGATCGCCCACCAGATCGGCAATGGCATAAGCCGCCGCAATCTTCATTTCGTCGTTGATTTCACGGGCACGTACATCCAAAGCGCCGCGGAAAATACCCGGGAACACCATCACATTGTTGATCTGGTTGGGGTAGTCGGAACGTCCCGTTCCCACCACGCGGGCACCGGCGGCAATGGCTTCGTCGGGGAAAATTTCAGGCGTGGGGTTGGCGCAGGCAAAGATCACCGGGTCTTTGGCCATCTTCTTGACGAATTCCGGCTTGAGGCAGCCCGGAGCGGAGAAGCCCAGGAACACATCCGCGCCTTCGATCACATCGCCCAGCGTGCCCTGTTTGTTTTCGGGGTTGGTGATTTCAGCCATCTCGGCCTGTGCGTCGGTCAGGCCCGGCATACCGCGGTAAATTGCGCCGACTTTGTCGCAGAGAATCACGTTTTTCAGCCCCACGGCCATCAGCAGCTTGGTTACGGCGATACCGGCCGAACCGGCGCCGTTGACAATTGCCCTCACCTCTGTGAGGTTTTTGCCCACCACTTTCAGGGCGTTGATCATCGAAGCCAGCGCCACAACAGCCGTGCCGTGCTGGTCATCGTGGAACACCGGGATATCCAGGCGCTCTTTCAGCTTGCGTTCTACTTCAAAGCAGCGGGGAGCCGCAATATCTTCCAGATTGATACCGCCGAACGAACCGGCAATCATCTCAACCGTATGAACGATTTCGTCCACATCTTTGCTGCGGATGCAGATCGGGAACGCATCCACATCGCCGAACGCCTTAAACAGGGCGCATTTGCCTTCCATAACCGGCATACCGGCTTCGGGGCCGATGTCTCCCAGTCCCAGCACAGCCGTTCCGTCCGTTACAACGGCCACCAGATTGGCGCGGCGGGTATAAACATAAGATTTTTCTACGTCCTTGCTGATTTCCAGGCAGGGCGCGGCTACACCGGGCGTATAAGCGGTGGAAAGATCTTCGCGCGTGTTCAGTGGGCAAACCGTTTCCACGCGGATTTTTCCCTTCCACTGTTCGTGCTTTTCCAATGCAATCGGTCCGTAATCCATAGATGTAAAGCTCCTTTTCTGTATCGTTCCATGCCTGCGCCAAAGCGGACGGCATCGCGTTTTTCTGTTCCTATTGTAAAGCCTGCGGGGAAAAAAGTAAAGTCCCGGCGCGGATTTTGCCCGCTACGCCTGTTTGACTTTCCCTTTCTGCACGCCTATAATACAGGAAGATTCACTTGCAGGAGGTCTTTTCCATGCGTTCCATTCAAGCAGTTTTATTTGATCTCGACGGCACACTGGCCAACACGCTCACTTCCATCGCCTCTTTTGGCAACGAAGCGCTTGCGGCCTGCGGCTTGCCCGCTATCGAAACAGACGCCTACCGTTATCTGGTGGGCAACGGGCGGGATACCCTGGTGCGGCGTATGCTCAAAACGCTCGGCCAGCCCGAAGACGGCGACCTGTTCCGCCGGGTATGCGCGGTCTATGACGACGCCTATGCCGCCGAACCGCTGCGGCTGGTCACGGTTTATCCGCATATTGGGCAGCTGCTTGATGGCCTGAAAAACCGGGGAATCCCCTGCGCCGTCCTTTCCAACAAGCCGGACGACATGACGCGCGCCGTGGTAAACGGACTGTTCCCGCGCGATACATTCGCCGTGGTGCGCGGTCAGCTCGACGGCATACCGAAGAAACCCGCGCCCGACGCCGTATTTTCTATTTTAGATACACTGGGTGTGGAACCGGCGCACTGCCTGTATGTCGGCGACACCAAGGTGGACATGCAGACGGGCAAAAACGCCGGCGCCGTCACCGCCGGGGTGCTGTGGGGATTCCGCGACGAAGACGAACTGCGCGCAAACGGCGCCGATTACATCGTCGGCGATGCGCTGGAACTGCTCAAAATCGCAGACGCCTGATTACTCAACTTGCCGGTGTTCCGCCGCAAACTGCGAGGGCGAAAGGCCGGTGATCTGCTTAAACACGCGGCTGAAATAGAACAAATCGGAAAAACCGCAGTCCATGGCGGTTTCCGTTATGCCGGATACGCCGTATTCCAGCAAAGCCGTGGCGCGGTTGATGCGCAATAAATTCACCGTCTGCAAAATGGTGCGTCCTGTTTCGCGGCGAAACAGCGCCCCGCAGTAGGTGGGATGCAGTCCCACGGCGCGCGCAACTTCCTCTACGGTAATGGGTTCCAGATAATGTTCTTCAAGATACCGCCGAATCACCGGCACATGCGGATTGCCGGTTCGCTGTTTGGAAAGCGCCTGCAATCGATGCAGGATCAGCATCAGCATCCCCTGGCAGTATAAATCCCGACCCTCATCCAGGCCGATCCAGGCCGTTTCGAAATCGGCAAAATAGCGCAGCAGCAGCTTGTCGTGTTCCCAATCGAGAATCCCCGCCTGCCAGGGAAGCGGCTGGGATACGCAGAAATTAAACGCGGCGCATTCCATGCCTTTGGTCTGGGCGCAGCGGAAACTACCCTGCGGCAGAAAAACAGCCTGTCCGGACTTAAGCAGATGAACCCCGTTTTGAGAATAATAAACGACGCTTCCATCCAGTACGAAAGTCAGGTCGCAAATCGGGATATGTTCGGGCTGCAGTTCCCATTGCGGGGAACACCATTTATGTACGAAACGTTTAATCGAGAGATCCACGGTTTCCTCCAAAAAGTGTAATTTGTGCAAATGTGATTTGGTTTATCTATGGACAGTTCTGCAAAGTCTTGCTACAATTATAGCAGAATAAATCTTCAAGCGGAAGATTTATCTGTTTAAATGCAAATTCATACGCTGGGAGGAAAAAGTATGAAACCGGTTGATCTGGAACGATTCTGGGCCGATGACGAACTGGCCCATCGCGACAATTGTTTTTCGAAAGACGCACCTCAGGTAGCACTCGGCATCCGCATGAGCGACGAATGCGTGTTTGCCGAGCTGAACGAGCCGGGCAACCCGTGGGGCACTACCCCGCGTGACCGCCGGATTGAGCTGAACAAGCGCTACAACGATCTGGCCGAAAAAATTGTCGGCCGCCGCCTGCTGCGCGAAGATTTCCCGCGCGACGAAGAAATTTTGCCCGCTTACCGCGGAATCGGCGAAGTTTTCGGCGGTGAGTATGTTTTTGATAACAACGTAACCTGGCTGAAAGGTTCCTGCTCTACGCCCGAAGAACTGGAAGCTGTACTCGACCGTGTAGACAAGATGGACCTGGAAGACTTCATCCTGCCGGATAACTGGTATGCCGAAAAGAAGCGTGTATTCGAACTGTGCGGCACCCGTCCGGCTCCGTGGCGCAGTGTACGCGGCCCTGTCACGCTGGCTTCTTCTATTTTCGGCGCCGAAAATCTGATTTATCTGTATTATGACGAGCCGGAATTGTTCACCCGTTTTAGCCAGACAATTCTCCGCGTTATTCTTACTTATATCCGCGTTTCCACCCGTGAAGCCGGACTGACGATGGAAACAGCGCCGCATAAATTTGCTTTTTACGATGACGACTGCAACCTGTTCACGCCCGAAATGTATGAAGCGTTCGGTTATCCGATCTTGAAGGAAGTATTTGCGCTTTGCGCACCGAATCCGGAAGACAACCGCTATCAGCATTCCGACTCCGCCATGGGTCATCTGCTTCCCATTCTGGGCAGACTGAACCTGACGGGCTGCAACTTTGGGCCTACCGTAAAAGTGGAAGACATCCGCCGCTATATGCCCAACACCCGTATCGACGGCCAGCTGGCTCCGTTTACGTTTATGCGCAACAACGAAGACGACATCATTGCCGAAGTCAAGCGCGACTGCGAAGCCATCCGCTCCACCGGTACCCGCGGTCTGAACCTGAGCACGGCCGGTTCTATCAACAACGGCTCTTTGCTCACCAGCATGCGTGCGGTTATGTACGCCATCCAGCAGTACGGCCGCTATTGATTTTTACAAAACAAAACGGTCCTCTTCCCTTTTTACAAGGGCCGAGGGCCGTTCATTTTAAAAGATTAGTTGCAAAACGAAAGTTTTTGTGCTATTTTAAATAGGTGAATGTTTCTAAAAGAGGAAGTGCTTCCATTGCCTAAGATCTTATCTCAGGAAGAAAAATTTCGTATGATGACGGAATCGCCGATTCCGGGCCTGATTGGCCGTCTTTCGGTTCCCACCGTAATCAGCATGCTGATTACCTCGATTTACAACATGGCCGATACGTTTTTCGTCGGTAAAATCAGCACCAGCGCCACGGCAGCCGTAGGCGTCGTGTTCCCCGTCATGGCGATTATTCAGGCGCTGGGCTTTTTCTGCGGACATGGTTCGGGCAACTCCATTTCGCGAAAGCTCGGCTCCAAGGACAATCGTTCCGCCGAACAGCTGGCCTCCACAGGCTTTTTTATGGCGCTGATTCTCGGTTTTGTCGTTATGATTCTGGGACTTGTTTTTCTCGATCCGCTTTCCAGACTTCTCGGCTCTACCGATACGATCCTGCCCTACACCAAAGCCTATTTAAGCATCATCCTGATCGGCGCGCCCTACATGACGGCGCAGCTCGTGCTCAATAACCAGATTCGTTTTCAGGGCAACGCCTTTTTCGCGATGATCGGCATCACCACCGGCGGCGTGCTGAATATCTTTTTGGACCCGCTGTTTATTTTTGTATTTGACATGGGCATTTCCGGCGCGGCGCTGGCCACAATCATCAGCCAGTTCCTCAGCTTTATCCTGTTGTTTGTCGGCGCACGGGTTTCCGGCTGCATTCCGATCCGTCTGCGCAGCGTAGCCTTTACACCGATGCGGCTCAAGGAAATCGCGGGCGGCGGCCTACCCTCGCTGTTCCGCCAGGGTCTGGGCAGCGTGGCGACCATGACGCTCAACATTGTGGCCAACCCCTACGGCGACGCGGCTATCGCGGCCATGTCCGTTGTCAGCCGCGTTGTGATGTTTGCCAACTCCGCACTGATCGGTTTCGGTCAGGGATTCCAGCCTGTATGCGGCTTTAACTACGGCGCGAAAAAATACAGCCGCGTACTGGAAGCATTCTGGTTCTGCGTGAAAATTTCCTCCGTACTTCTGCTGGTTCTTTCGGCGGCCGGCCTTGCGTTTGCGCCACAGATCATCGGTATTTTCCGGGATGACCCGCAGGTTATCGAGATCGGCGCGCTCACACTGCGCCTGCAGTGCATCACCTTCCCGCTGGGCGGCTGGATCGTCATGAACAACATGATGATGCAGACCATGGGCAAAACGCTGTATGCCTCCACATTGGCGGCGTCTCGTCAGGGCTTGTTCTTCATCCCCGCGCTGCTGATTCTGCCGCTGATCTTCGACTTGCTGGGCGTGCAGATGGCGCAGGCCGTTTCGGATGTGTTTACATTCGCAGTTACAACGATTCTCTATGTGCGCGTAGCCAAGGAATTAAAACTGCCGGATGAAAACCCAGCCAATTCTAAAACTTGATCCATAAGAAAAACAGACCTCCGCGTTTTGCGTGAGGTCTGTTTTTTATAGTTCCTGTGCGGAAAGTGCGTCTTTTTTATACTGTCCCGGAGAAACGCCGGTGGCTGTTTTGAATACGCGGATAAAATTGGCGTAATCGTTAAACCCCGACTGCATACAGGCTTCCGTTACGGTACAGCCGCTGCGCAAAAGATGTTTGGCCAGCGCAATGCGGCGGGTGGTGATGTAACGCGAGGGCGTACTGCCGGTTTCTTCTTTAAAGATATGAGAAATATTTGATTTGCTCATCGAAAGCCCCTGCGCCAGCGCGTCCAGCGAAAGATCTTCCGTTAAGTGGTTATCGATGTAATCGAGCAGCGGACGCAGGCGCGAAACCGTTACTTTGGCGGGCTGGGAAGCCTGTGCCGTCGATTTCCGCGCGGAAAAACAGCGGTTGACCAACACGAGCAGTTCCATCAGGCAGGCGCGCTGCAAAACATCCGTGCCGTTTCTGCGGTCGAAACGAAGGCGCAAAATTCGGTCGGCCAAAGCGAGATATTCTTCGATTTCGGCAGGTGTAAGCTGCACAATATTGGTGCGCTGCGCAATCGTTTGAAAACACGCCAAGAGATCGGTTTTGTCGGTTCCAAGCCCTCTGGCAATATACGGATTAAAATGCACGGTTGCCCGTTCGTAAGCCGTATCCAGTGCATTGCTGCATTTATGAATCGTTTTGTCGTCGAACAAAATCAGGCTGCCCGGCGTGAGCCGATAGCAGGTATGTTCTACAAAATAATCAAGCTGCCCGTCGATCAGCAGATAGATTTCATAATTTTCATGCAGGTGAAAATCGGCATTATACGGCAGGTGCGAACGCACCCGCGAGACATGTACAAACGGAAGATTTCGTTCCCGCTGCGCCATTTTGGCCCCTCCTTTGCAGGATTTGCAATAAAACAAGCAATATACGCGAAGAATTTGCAGATAGTTATACTATATAATAAAAGTACAAAAATTTCAACAGAAACGAGGAAGGTATATGAAAAAAATCAGACTTGGTATCATTGGTATCGGCAACCAGGGTACAACGTACGCCGGTTTGATCTTCCAGGGTCTCGTTCCGCATATGGAACTGGGCGCTATTTGCGATATCAGCCGCGAGGCTTATGAGGCGGGTTGCGGCCGCATCATCGGCAACGCCAAAATGATGGCGAAGTTCGCGGGCACACCGGAAGAAGAAGTTGATAAACTGGCTGCCACCATCAAAGAAAAATACGAAGCTGTTCCTTACTATACCGATTACATCGAAATGATCGAAAGCGGCAACGTAGACGCCGTTATCACCACCGTTCCCCACTACCTGCATCCTGTGATGGGCATCGAAGCCATCAAGCGCGGCATGCCGGTTATCTGCGAAAAGCCCGCCGGTGTTTACACCAAGCAGGTTCGTCAGCTCAATGAGTTCTCCAAGGCTCATCCGGAAGTTCCGTTCGCCATCATGTTCAACCAGCGCAACAACCCGCTGTACCGCGACCTGAAGGCGATCATGGACAGCGGCGAACTGGGCGAAATCCGCCGCGTCAACTGGATCATCACCACCTGGTGGCGTCCGCAGTCCTACTACAACTCCAGCGAATGGCGCGCCACCTGGGGTCTTGAAGGCGGCGGCGTTCTGGTTAACCAGGCTCCTCACCAGCTCGACCTCATCCAGTGGCTGTGCGGCAAGCCGAAGACGGTTTATGCCAACATCCAGATGGGCTGCCATCGCGACATCGCCGTAGAAAACGAAGTAACCGCCATGTTCGAGTATCCGAACGGCGCTACCGGCGTGTTCGTAACCTGCACCCACGACGTACTGGGTACCGACCGTCTGGAGATCCTGTGCGACAAGGGTAAGGTTGTTGTTGACAACTCCAAGCGCGCAGTTGTGAAGAAGCTGAAGATGACCGAAGACGAAATCAGCAACAGCATGGATATGGCTGCTGTACATCGTCTGACCATGGGCAACACCGCCGGCGGCGGCAACGACCTGTATGATGAACAGGTTATCGAACATCCGTCTCAGTGGGGCGGCCAGCATGCAGGCGTTCTCGAAAACTTTGCTCTGCATATGATCGACGGCACGCCGCTCATCGCTCCCGGTACCGACGGCATCAATGGCGTGGCTCTGGCCGACGCAATCCTGCTCTCCGGCTGGACGGGCAAGAAGGTTGACTACGACTTCGACGAAGATCTGTACATTGAAGAACTCAACAAGCAGATCGCAGCCGAAGGCAAATACGACCTCATCAAGAACGACTAATCTAGCAATAAAACAAAAAGGGGCTGCGGGAAGCCGCAGTCCCTTTTCAACAGAAAATAGATCAAGGAGGAACAAACCCATGGGCAGAGCTAAAATTGCCGTACAGGCATCCACCATCAAAAACAAGTTTAAAGAACTGGGCCCTTATGAAACGCTGAAGAAAATGGCCGAAGTAGGCTATCATTGCATCGAGCTTTCTCAGGTTGATATGAGCCCCGCCAGCATCGAAGAAATCAAGCGTGCACAGAAAGATTTCGATATCGAAGTTTGCTCCATTTCGGGCGGAACCGCCAGCCGCGGTCCCAATGAACCGAACCTGGTTGACAACCTGGATGTTTTCATCGATCAGTGCAACCAGCTGGGTTGCAAATACATCCGTATCGGCATGATGCCGTTCACCGAATTTGCCACCATGGAAAAGCTGAAGGCTTATGCCGCTCTGTGCGAAGACATCTGCCTCAAGCTCGCTCCCCACGGCATTAAGCTGTATTATCACAACCACCACGCCGAATACCAGAAGAAAGACGGCAAGACCGTTTTCGAAATCGTAAGCGAAAACGCTCCGCATCTGGGCAACGAAATCGACGTGCACTGGGTACAGCGCGGCGGCTGCGATCCGATCGATATCATCAACAAGTGCAAGGGCAACCTTGACCTGCTGCACCTGAAAGATTATCGCATCAAGGAAATCACCCCCGAAGCTTTCCAGGGCGAAGGTATGGAAGCTATGATGGGCTTCTTCAAGGATTATTTCCCGAACTGCGTGCAGTTTGCCGAAATCGGCGAAGGCAACCTGAACTGGCCCGCCATCATCGAGGCTGGTCTGGCCGCCGGCAGCAAATATCTGATCGTGGAACAGGACGACACCTACGGCCGCGATGAATTTGAAAGCCTGCGCATCTCCGCCGAATACCTCAAGAAGATCGGTTATGCCGATTGCTTCTAATTGAAATCATACCCTTTTAACGGAACAAACGGATAAATGCCGCCGCTGCAATTTTCGATTCCTCAAATTGCAGCGGCGGTTCTTTTTGTAAAAAAATTGGATTTGTTTTGATCTTATACGCATGAACAGTTGTGTATTTCTGCAAAATATGGTATGATAATACCCGTAAAAGCCGCCGGATGCAGCTGTATAAGGGGCTTTTGCAATGGAAAATGAGAGATTTCGGGCTTGCCCGAAACAAGGCCGCAAGACGCGGCGGTTCATTTCGGAAAGGATGTTTGCACGATGAAAGTAGCTATTTACGGTTATGGCAACCTGGGGCGCGGCGTGGAATGCGCGGTTCGTCAGAATGCAGATATGGAATTGTTCGGCGTTTTTTCGCGCCGCGATCCTGCACAGGTATACACGCTGACCGGCGTGAAAGTATACCCGGCGCAGGATATTCTTCTTTATAAAAATGAAATTGATGTGTTGATCCTCTGCGGCGGCAGCGCCACCGATCTGCCCGGCATGACGCCCCAACTGGCAAAAGACTTCAACGTCATCGACAGCTTCGATACCCATGCCGATATTCCGGTTCATTTTAAGCGCGTAGACGAAGCCGCCAAAGCCGGCGGCCATATCGCCATGATTTCCGTGGGCTGGGATCCGGGTCTGTTCTCGCTCAACCGCCTGTATGCCAACGCTGTTCTGCCGCAGGGCAGTGACTACACCTTCTGGGGCAAGGGCGTAAGCCAGGGCCATTCCGATGCCATTCGCCGCATCGAAGGCGTGCAGGATGCCCGCCAGTACACCTGCCCGGTTCCGGAAGCGATGGAAGCCGTGCGCCGCGGTGAAAATCCTGTGCTCACCACGCGCCAGAAGCACACCCGCCTGTGCTATGTAGTGGCCAAGCCCGGCGCCGATCTTGCCCGCATCGAAAACGAAATCAAGACGATGCCCAAGTATTTCGATGAATACGACACCACGGTGCATTTCATTTCTCAGGAAGAACTCGACCGCGACCACAAGGGTATCCCGCACGGCGGTTCCGTGATCCGCACCGGCAAAACCGGCCTGAACGAAGAAAACACGCACGTGATCGAATACAGCCTGAAGCTTGATTCCAACCCGGAATTCACTTCCAGCGTACTGGTCGCCTACGCCCGCGCCGCCATGAAGATGCTCGGCCGCGGCGAAACCGGCTGCCGCACGGTATTCGATGTGGCTCCGGCTGATCTTTCTCCGCTTTCGGGAGAAGAGCTGCGCGCCCATCTGCTGTAAGATACAAAAAACAAAAGGTTCTCCGCCTGCGGGCAGAGAACCTTTTTTCATATTCAAAAGAATCAATCGCTCAGATAGTAGCGGCCGTAAGCATCCGCAGCCAGCAGGGCGGCGCATACTTTTTCGGGCGTCACTTCGAACGGCATGTTGTGCAGCGTGTCATTTTCCGCACAAGCCGCTTCGGCAACCGCCATCATCTTTTCGCGGGTCACTTCTTTTACGCCGAGTTCGCCCAGCGTAACAGGCAAGCCCAGTTCTACACAGAAGCCGATGATCTCTTCCAGCTCTTCCAGCGGAACATCTTCCAGAACGAGCTGCGTGATCGTACCGAAGGCCACCTTTTCGCCGTGATACATATGATGGCATTCTTCCAGAACCGTCAGACCGTTGTGGATAGCATGGGCGCCCGCCAGACCGCCGCTTTCAAAGCCCAGTCCGGAAAGTAGGGTGTTGGCTTCGATGATTTTTTCAACGGAAGGTGTGCAGACGCCGGCCTCCAGCGCCAGCTTGGCTTTGAGTCCTTCTTCCATCAGCGTATCGAAGCACAGACGAGCCAGCGCCATGGCCGCGCAGGTGATTTTGCCGCCGGCACAGGTCGTTGCATCGGAACGCTGGCAGGCGCGTGCTTCAAAGTAAGTGGCCAGCGCGTCGCCGATACCGGAAACCGTCAGGCGAACAGGCGACTTTGCGATAATATCGGTATCCATCAAAACCAGGTTGGGGTTGGCCGGGAGGAACAGGTATTCTTCGAACACGCCTTCATCCGTATAAATAACCGAAAGTGCGCTGCACGGGGCGTCCGTGGAAGCGATTGTGGGGCAGATCACAACAGGCGTCTTGCAGTAATAGGCCACAGCCTTGGCGGTATCAAAAATTTTGCCGCCGCCGATGCCGATCACCAGATCGCAGCCCTGTTCATCCATCACGCCGCGCAGACGGTTGATTTCGTTCTTGCTGCATTCGCCGCCGAAATAATCAAACACAGCCTTGCAGTCCGTCTTGGCAAAGCTTTCTTCGATCTCGGCGCCGATGCGCTTATAGCCGCCGTTGCTGATCAGGATCAGTGCTTTTTTGCCGTAACCCGCGGCATAGGTTCCGATGTTTTTCATTTCTCCTGCGCCCTGCAAATATTTACCGGGGCTGATCAATACTTTTGACATGTACATCCTCCTGTTTTATTTGAAATATGTTCCCTTTCTCCGCTTGGCGGAAAGGATTTTTCTTTGTTTTTATTATAGCAATCTCCCGATTGCACGTCAATCAAAAGTATTTTATTCTCAAATCGCAAAACAGGCGTTTGGGTACATCTGAAAAAAGCCGTTACGATGATTTTGTGCTTGCTTTTTGCAGGCAGGTGGATTATAATCAAACCAGAAGTTGTCTGTACAGCTTTAATCGGAAACAAATGATAATGGAGGATTGGACATGAAAAATATTCCCGAGGTCAAGCTCGGCCTGATCGCCGTCAGCCGTGACTGCTTTGTGATCTCCCTCTCGGAATCCCGCCGCAAGAAGATTATGGACGCCTGCGGTGCCAAAAACATCAACATCACCGAAATCACCACTACGGTGGAAAATGAAAAAGACATGCTCAAAGCAGTTGACGAAGCCAAGGCCGCCGGCTGCAATGCGCTGGTTGTTTTCCTGGGCAACTTCGGCCCCGAAACGCCCGAAACGCTGATCGCCAAATACTTTGACGGCCCGGTTATGTATGCCGCTGCCGCCGAAGAAACCATGAACGACCTGATCAACGGCCGCGGCGATGCTTACTGCGGTATGCTCAACTGTTCCTATAACCTCGGTCTGCGCAAGCTCCAGGCTGTGATCCCGGAATATCCGGTGGGCACCGCCGAAGACATTGCCGGCATGATCGAAGACTTTGTTCCGGTCGCCCGCACGCTGATCGGTCTTTCCAGCCTGAAAGTTATCACCTTCGGCCCCCGTCCGCAGGACTTCTTCGCCTGCAACGCTCCTATCAAGGCGCTGTATGACCTGGGCATCGAAATTGAAGAAAACAGCGAACTCGACCTGCTGGTTGCTTACAAGCAGCACGCCGGCGACAAGCGCATCCCCGAAGTTGTAGCCGATATGGCTGCCGAACTGGGTAAGGGCAACCGTTACCCCGACCTGCTCGAGCGTATGGCTCAGTTTGAACTGACCCTGCTCGACTGGGCCGAAGCCCACAAGGGCGCCCGCGACTATGTGGTGTTTGCCGATAAGTGCTGGCCGGCTTTCCCGGAACAGTTCGGCTTTGAACCCTGCTATGTCAACTCCCGCCTCGCTTCCCGCGGTATTCCGGTGGCCTGCGAAGTGGATATTTACGGCGCTGTGAGCGAATACATCGGCACCTGCGTAACCGGTGCTCCCGTTACCCTGCTCGACATCAACAACTCCGTCCCGCAGGATATGTATGACGCCGAAATCAAGGGCAAGACCCCCTATGCCCTCACCGATACGTTTATGGGCTTCCACTGCGGCAACACTCCGTTCTGCCGCCTGTGCGACGGCTGCGGTATTCAATATCAGCTGATCCAGCACCGTCTGCTCGAGCCCAAAGACAGCGAACCCGATTTCACCCGCGGCACGCTCGAAGGCGACATCGCTCCCGGCGACATCACCTTCTTCCGTCTGCAGAGCGCAGCCGATACCACGCTGCATGCTTACATCGCTCAGGGCGAAGTGCTCCCCGTGGCAACCCGTTCCTTCGGCGGCATCGGCGTATTCGCCATTCCGGAAATGGGCCGCTTCTATCGCCATGTGCTGATCGCCAAGCGCTATCCGCACCACGGCGCAGTTGCTTTTGGCCACTGCGGCAAGGCGCTGTTC
Organism: uncultured Clostridia bacterium; assembly: GCA_944384905.1. Lineage (GTDB taxonomy): Bacteria > Bacillota > Clostridia > Oscillospirales > Acutalibacteraceae > RGIG7265. The sequence continues at coordinate 28,783 of CALWVE010000024.1, read as the reverse complement.
ACGATCTTCCAGTATCTGGGCGTGGAAGACATCGCTTACAACCAGCCGAAGTCCCTGCCCTACAAAACGGAAAATCCGTTTGCCTAATCTTAAAAAACATCAATTCCCGTCTGCCAACCGGCAGGCGGGAATTTTCTTCTGCGGCGGCGCCGTACGACACATTCCGCGCTTTGCGTTCCCATATACTGGCTACAGAAACGCAAAGGAGGCGCATCATGATCGGTTCCGCTTTTACCGGCCCGGAAAAATGGATTCTCAAAGGCATCCCCATTCTGTTTATCATCGGCACAGTTTTGCACCTCACCTATGACCTGTTGTGGAAAAATCCGCTCGTCGGGCTCGTTTCGCCCGTGAACGAAAGCGTATGGGAACACTGCAAAATGGTGGTATGGCCTATCATTTTGTGGTGGTCGCTTTATTACATCGGCCCCGGCCAGACACAAAACATCCAGGCCGACGCGTGGTTTACCGGCGCTTTGGCATCCCTGATGACGGCTCTGCTTACCATTCCGCTGGTCTTTTATTTTTATACGCAGGCGTTCGGGGTGGAACTTTTATGGGTGGATATTGCTCTGTTGTTTGCCTCTTTGCTGTTGGGTCAACTGATGGGCCTGCATGTTTACCGGCACGGCGGCGGCCTTTCCATGATGTTCGTTCTGGTTCTCTTTGCTGTGATCGTGCTGGCTTTCATGATTTTCACGTTTTTCCCGCCGAAAATCCCGCTTTTCCGCGATTCCAGCACCGGACTATACGGCATCAAACACGCTTAAATGCAAAAATCCTGCCTCAAAAAGGCAGGATTTTTTGCAACCAATTTTACTTTTTTGATTCTTGTTCCGAATGAGAAACAGGAGCAGACTCTGCGAGAATCAATACATCCCCCGGCCGAATCACGGTATCCCCCGTAGGAATCACCGTTTCCATTCCGCGCTTAATCAAGATAACCATTCGACGGTTTGGGATCGGTATATCGCACAGCGGCATGTTTACCCACTTTCCCTTGCGCTCGACAACAAACTCCTGCAAAGAGAGATTTTCTCGATCTTCAAAGGCGCGTGCGGCCAAAACCAACAGATCTCCGGCCTTAAGCCGCGTGTTGCCATCGGGGACAATCGTTATTTGATCGCGTGCAATCATAGCCACGCGCAAATCGGAGGGAAAGGAAAATTCGCTAAGCGTATGCCCACACCAGGGATGCCCCGGGTTCAGGTGCAGTTTGATAAACTGAATATCACTTTCTTCCTGATAATCGTTGAATGTTTTACCAATGTCTTCGTTGGGATCGATCATGCCAAGTTTTTTCGCCACCTTTGAAAGCAGTGCGCCCTGAACGGAAATCGAGAACAAAACAATACAAAAGACAAGATTATATAGATCATACCGCATCTGCGTGCCGCTTAAAACGGCTGAAATAGCAAACACAACTGAAGCAACGCCGCGAAGCCCCGCCCACGAGACCATACCGATCTGCCGCAACGGTGCCCGAAACGGTGCCAGCAAAATGGCCGTTACCACCGGCCTCCCCACAAAGGTGAGGAAAAGCATGATGGCCAGCGCGGGCAGGATAACAACCGGAAGATCGACCGGCGTAACCAAAAGCCCAAGTAAAAAGAAAATAACAACCTGCGACACATTGGTCATCACATCGAAAAAATGGACAAGGTACGTTTTGGAGGAAAGATTCGCATTTCCCAACAGAATGCCGCATAGATAAACGCCCAGATATCCGTTGCCGCCAAAAAACGAAGGCAGCGCATAAGCGAGCAGCATCACCGAAAACAGAAAAATTGTCCGCGCCTGCTGGGAATTCAAAACATTTCGTTTTAGAAGCCACACCGCTACAAACCCAATAGCAACGCCGCCCAGAACACCCAGGCTGATCTGCTGAAGCAGAAGAAGCGGGATGGAAACGCCTTCCCCAGCCATCAAAGAAAGTGTAACGGACGTCAGCATATACGACATCGGGTCGTTCGAGCCGGATTCAACCTCGAGCAGCGAGTCCGTATGGTATTTAAGCGCCAGCTTGTTGGAACGCAAAATATTAAAAACCGAGGCAGCGTCCGTCGATGAAATAACGGAACCGATCAACAGGCTTTCCAGCCACGGAAGGCGCAGTGCAAAATGTGCAAAAACCGCCACGATCCCCGCCGTCCCCGCTACACCCAACGTTGAAAGCACCACCGACTGTGCCATCACAGGCCGGGCCGCCCGCAGATTGGTGCCGAATCCGCCGTAAAACATGATAAAAATCAGACAGGCGGAACAGATGAGATTCACCGCTGCGTAGTCGTTGAACACGATCCGAAACAGGCCGTTTTCACCAAAACACATGCCCAGCGCAATGAAAATCAATAGAGAGGGTACCGGAATTTTTTCCAAAAATCGATTCATCAGGATACAGATCAGGATCACCACGCCGATCAGTAAGAGCGCTTCATTCATGCAGCCAGCCTCCTTTTGTAAAATTCAATCAATTGTGCGTCCGTATATTTATTATTATATTATACAATTTTTGAAAGATACCGTCCAGTCTTTCATTTTCCCTATTTAAGGGAGCGGCAAATAAAAAATCCCGTCTCCTGAAAAGACGGGATCGATAAATTATAAACCCAGCTCCACTTTCAGCGAAGCATAGCGCTCTTTTTCGTGATCGGCTACTGCAAACAGCGGCGGCTGAAAACTATGCTGCAAAACATCGGCATCCTTGAGCACCTCGTCAAAAGCGTCGTGCCTGGCTCCTTTAGAGCTATGGTGTTCAATCGCCGTTGCAATTGTGTCGATTTCCGCCTGTGTAAATAGCTGCAAATCGCTTAATAGTTCCCGCGCCATCAACGCGCCTTTCGCGGCGTGTTCCTTACTTTCCAACGTTACACAGGTATAGAGATCGTGCAGCAGGCCAGCGATCATCGCAAGCTCGACCGGCTGGCCGCGTTTCATCGCGAGAAGACCGCAAAACTGCGAGACGCCCAATATATGCTCCGTCATTTGGCATTTTACTTCCGGACTCATCGAGTCCGAAAAACGCGCCGCCACACAAAGCCGAATTTTTTCAATCCGTTCCATATTTATTCCTCCTCACCTGTGAAATCAAGATCATAGCGCGTGCCATGCGAAAAAAGCACACCATGCGTCAGCCGAACACAGAGAATACAGGTGTTTTCATTCGAAAAATCGTTGTGTCCGTTATCGATCCATTCAGCAAAAGCCCGGCGCAATGTTTCGGCCAATTCCCGGTTTTCCGCCTTGCCGAAATAGCCCAGATTGACCCCGACGCCCTGTGCCGTGAACCAGTCGCCAGAAACCGCCACACGCGGATTTTTTGCAATCTGCTTCATTTTATTGGAAAGTCCGTGCGTAATCACATAGAACGCGCCGTCCTCATAATAGGCGTTCACCGTACGGACAAACGGCTGATCGCCGTCCACAGTGGCCAAAGAAAGCAGCGTATCATGCCCGAAGCGTTCCTTCAAAATTTCCTGTGCCTCCATTGGAATAGTACCCATCTGAAGTTCCTCCCTCTCCATTGATTTTCAGCCGTCTAGCTCGTCTTGCGTGGGCGGCTGGAAAATGGATGCCCATTCGCTGAGATTTTCCCGACTGACACGGAAAACCGGTGTTTTTCCGGCGCGTTCGTTGCGCAGTTGCAACCGTCGCCACAGTTCTTCTTCCGAACAGGCCATATAATGAATCTGAAAGCCTACGCCCAGTTTTTTCGCCTCGGCGCGCAGGGCATCGCGCTCTTCCCGCGCCCAAAAGCCGTAATCCAAAATCACATCTACCCCGAGCCGCAGCACTTCCTGCGCCGTTTTCCACATCAGCTCTTCGATCTGCGTATGTCGCCTGTCGTGTTCGGCATGGTCACCGTCCGGCACAAAATCGTTACCAAACAAGTGATACTGCCACTCATCCGGCGTCAAGCGCAGCGCATGGTATTGCTCCGCGAGTCGGGTAGCTTCCGTTGTTTTGCCGCTGCCGGGCAGTCCAACCATCAAATGCAGTGTCGCCATTTCGTTCTCCTTTGAGTTTTGCTCAATTATAACATGCATCATTTATGGAATCAATTCGTATCTACTATATTTTGACAGTAAAAATCCCGTTTGAGTTCAAACACTCAAACGGGTTTAAGTACTTAAGCTGTAATCAGGCGGCTGACCGGCTGGTGAATACCCTTTAAAATCAATTTCACAAACAAGCCCGTCAACAGCGCTGCAATAATTGTACCTTCACGGGTTCCGTAAATCTGTAATTCAAAAAACACCAGCGACAAAATCACAGCGGTTACCATACAAGTAACATCAAAAGCCACTTTCAGGTTGCCGAAATTCATTTTTGTGATATCTGAAACAGCCTTAACAAAAGCTTCTCCTGAATTCATCACCACATTGGCCACCACCGAAAGCGAAATACCAAACGCCAGAATCAATGTTCCTACCACGACCATCGTCAGCTGAACCGGATAACCGTTAAACGGAATAAAATGTACCACCCAAACCCAGAAATCCGTAAAATAGCCGAATAAAAACGAAAGAGGAATCTGCAGCAGCTGAACCCACTGAAACTTCCGGCGAAGCAAAAGGATTTGTCCGACAATCAACAAGCAATTCCAAATAATCAGCCAATTGCCAAGTGTAAGCGCTGTCATTTTAAGGCTCAAAACATTTGCCACCGACGAGATAGGCGAAACGCCTAACGCGCTTTTCTGCGTAATCGCCACACCCAACGCCGAAATAAACAGACTCACAATAAACAATACATAACGTTTGGCCAATTCTTTCTTACTCATTTTGCTTGCGTGATTCTCTTCCATGAATCCATAGCCTCCTTAATAATTTAACAATAAAATTAACGTCCCTAAAATAAAAAGTTTGACTGAAACAGTCAAACTTTTTACGAACGTTCATTCGATTGTTTATAGTATAACACAAATCCACAAGCTTTTCCATATCCTTTAGTCCTATTTAATTTTATAAATATATTTTATGTCAATTTAAAACTATGTCATAAAAGTTAACCTTATTTATGAAAATTTCGCCTTTCGCTTGACAAGTACCCTTTCAGCCGATACAATGGAATTACAAAAGAATCAGTGGGTGGACGGTGGACTTGAAAGCTGCAGGGTACTGCGGCTTTTGAGTCTTTTTTTGTGTCCGCCCAAAAATAAGGGAAAGGAGCTCTACGAGTATGAGCAAGCAAGTGAATCTGCTGGAGGGCAGTATTTTCGGCAAACTCACCCGGCTGGCCATGCCCATCATGATGACCGCCTTTGTGCAGATGGCATACAATCTGGTCGACATGATCTGGATCGGCATTCTGGGAAGCGGAGCCGTTGCCGCTGTAGGCGCGGCAGGCATTTATTTATGGATTGCCGATAGCTGTACTTCTGTGGCCAAAATGGGCGGCCAGATTAAAGTAGCTCATTCGATCGGCGAAGGCGATACGGAAAAAGCCCGCAGCTTTGCAGCTGGAGCCTTCCAGATGGGTGTCGCAATCATTTTGCTGTGTATAGCCGTGGTTGTATTCGGTCATCAGCTGATGGTCGGCGTTTTCCAATTTACCGATCCCAAAATCCACGGTGATGCGGTGGCTTACCTGCTGATTACCGGCACGGCGGGTATTTTCTTCAGCACCATCAACCAGGTATTCACTGGCATTTACACGGGTATCGGCGATTCTAAAACGCCGTTTTTGGCAACGGCGCTGGGCCTGATTCTGAACCTGATTTTCGACCCTGTTTTGATTTTCGGTATCGGACCGATCCCCGCGATGGGCGTGATCGGCGCCGCTCTGGCTACGGCCGGTGCACAGGGTGTAGTAACGCTCTCGTTTTTGGTAATTTCCAAAAAGCAGCGGCGGTTTTTTGTACATATTCCGGTCTTTAAAAAGCCGGATTGGGGGCATCTCAAGCAGATTTGGAAACTGGGTCTTCCCATCGGCGTGCAGAACGTGTTTATGTCCGGACTTTCACTGGTGATTTCCAGCATAGTTGCTTCTTGGGGTGCCAATGCCGTTGCCGTACAAAAAGTTGGCAGCCAGGTGGAAAGTATCTCCTGGATGGTTGCAAGCGGCTTCTCCATGGCGGTCAACGCCTTTATCGGCCAGAACTTCGGTGCGGGCAAAATGTCGCGTGTAAAGGCCGGGTATCGCACCGCAACCATTCTGATGCTGGTCTGGGGATTAATCTGTACGCTGCTGCTGATCGTTTTCCCCGAATTTATTTTCCAGATCTTTATCCGAGAAGCGGAAGTTTTGCCGATGGGCGTTTCCTATCTACGGATTTTGGGTGTATGCCAGCTGTTTACCTGTATCGAAGGATCTTCTACCGGTGTCTTTAACGGCTTGGGCGAAACCCGCATTCCTTCAGCGGTGAGCGTGGTATCGAATGTGCTGCGTGTCCCGCTGGCTCTGTTGCTTTCGGCTACTCCCCTGAAACTGGACGGCATCTGGTGGGCCGTAACGCTCACCTGCATGGCTCGCGGGTTGATCATTACCATCTGGAACTTGCTGTACATTCGCAAACACAAAGTGTATGAACATGAAAACAGATCTGCAAAAGACCCGGATCTTGCTGCCGAATCTTAAGCAACCCAAAAAGGGGTGATCGTTTGCGCACACAACAGGAAATGTTTGATCTGATCCTCGGCGTAGCAGAAAAAGACGAGCGCATTCGTGCCGTCTACATGAACGGCTCGCGGACAAATCCGAACGCGCCCAAGGATATTTTTCAGGACTACGATATCGTCTATGTCGTGCGACAAAATAAGCCGTTTTACGAAGACAAAAGCTGGATCGATCGTTTTGGAGAACGATTGTATATGCAATGCCCAGACGAAGTAGATCGCTGGAATGGGCTGCCCACGGATTTTGACGCATGCTACGGCTGGCTGATTCAGTTTAAAGATGGGAACCGGATGGATCTGCATGTTGTTCCCTGCGAAAAAGCCGACGTACGCTCGGATAAGCTTTGCGTCATTTTATTGGATAAAGACGGAATTTTGCCGGCAATCGATGCGCCAACCGACCGTGATTACTGGGTTCAAAAGCCCTCTGAACCTGAATTTTGGGCCTGCTGCAATGAATTCTGGTGGTGTCTGAATAATCTCGCCAAAGCACTGTGGCGGAAAGAGCTGCTTGCTGTTCATCAGTCTTTTTACGGGTTGTGCCAACCCCAACTGATCAAAATGTTGGATTGGAAAGCGGGAAACGACAACGGCTTTTGTATTTCCACCGGCAAGGCTTCCAAATACCTGAACCGGTATCTACCCGAAACTGTTTGGAACCGTTTGCTCGAAACCTTTATCGGCGCCGATCTCGAAAAAGCCTGGGATTCTGCTTTTGCCTTATGCGAATTATTCGACGATATAGCTTGTGAACTGAGCGAAAAATGGGGATACCGCTACAACACAGAAGAAGCCCATGCCAGTTATGGCTTCTTAAAGCATGTACGCACCCTCCCCCAAGACGCAAAGAATATATTTTAAATAAAAAGCCTGCCGCAGGCGGATGAATCATCCGGCCGCAGCAGGCTTTCGTTTTATCAAGCGCTTAAATTTTTACCTTTCTATTTCTGAAAGCATAATTCAAGCTTATTTATCGACATAGATCTTGCCGTTTTTGATATCAAAGGTTACAAATTCGGAATAGTAGGTATTGCCCGAAATATCAACCATTTCAAAGCACATCATATAACGGCCATCGCCCATATATTTATCCGCAAAGGTTGTGTTTTCCGTTACGGTAAATGTTTGCCACTGGGTGAGCTGTTCGTAAAAATCATTATCCGAAGTTCCCACATAGCTGAGCGTCGTAACAACATCGCCGGGCTGAAGCTGAATCAGGTTTTTATCCAGCATATTGCCATCCAAAATTTTACGGGCGCCCAGAATGGTATATCCATTCTGATCGTACAAATAGGCCACACGCAGGCTATACAATTCCCCGTTGAGCAAGATCGGAACGGAATAAACATTATAGCCATCCCCGGAGTACTGCAGGATCATATAGCAATAATAGCCGTCCAGCGCACCCCAGTATCCGGTAAAATTATCCCAGAAAAGGCCTTTGCTCCAATCTGCATGCAGGTTATTGTCGCGGCCAAGCTCGATGATCGTCTTTCCTGTTGGATCAACATAAAACAGATCGAAACAGACTTCCTGCAACGTGCTGGCAATATCCGGACCCAATTCCAGATAAGCATACGCATCGTCTCCGATAGTAACCGGAAAATCGTTCAGATTTTGAATGGTGATTTGAGAAGATACATCGAAGCCTAAGGAATGAATATAAGCAAGACCATCCTGCCCCAATTGTCCGGTAAGCTGATACGTGTAAAAATATTCAAACGCTTCACTGGCCGAGATCTGCTTATATGTCTGCAGATATTCGGAACCTGCCTTATAGGCATAATAGCAGGACAATCCGGATGATTCTTCATGAAGCGGACCGGCCACATTATAAACAACACACTGATCCAATGCCTGAATCAGCTGACTTGATTTTTCCGAAAACAAGTCGGAGCTGTTTTCAGCCAGATCGCCCAGATCGATCATAAATCCGCTCTCATCAAAGTTACCATATCGGTCGGAACCCATTGCCCTTTGAGCAAATACCGAGAAAAATTGCGTATTCTGGCAAGCCTGATACAAGGCTTCCTGCCCTAAGCTTTCATAAGCGTTCAGCAACGGAGAAATCTTCTGTAAATCCACAACCGAAAGTGTAATTTCATCTCCAACATTATAGGCTTCACAGCCCTGCTGATAGGTATCGCAAATAACAACCCCAAGCTCATCGCCATTCATTTCGGGATCTTCTGCCAATTCGCCCAGCCAGCCGGTATAATTCCATCCGCATCCTGGTTCGGTTTCTTCGCTGGCGACCATATAGCGCGCAATCGGAGCAAATACCCGGGCTGCATCAACGGTTCCCAGAAAACAAGCATCAAAACCTACCATTTCAAACGGCGGGTTTTCAGCCGAAAGCTGATAGACTTCGCCGAAAGCCTGCTGCATTTCATAGAGAGTCAGCGAATCATACCCATAAATTTCATCAAATGCCACGGTAGAGAAATCGCCGCCATGGTTCCAGAAGATGACTGCGGTATGTTCGGCCGGATAGTTTTGTGAGCAGAAACGAAGGAAATCTGCCAACGTATCTTTACTGCCCATATTGGCAAGCGGCTGTTCGTCTACTTTTGTAAAGCCTTCGCTGTTATACACATATCGGCCTAAAGCATTCGCGCTAACCTCATCGTTTTGCCATACGGCCGCGCCGCCGGTCTGGACGACGACCTGAACATTTTCGGGCAGCGTAACTTTCAGCATTTCCTGAAGATCTGCCGTTGCTGCACCACCTTCGGATTCCAAGTCGCTGCCGCACAGATACCAGTAAATTGCCCAGCTGTCTTCGGGCGCGTTCTCCTGCTGCTGGGGAATAGAAACAGGCGTTGAATCGGTCGTACCGGACGTTTGCTCGCCTGATCCCTGCAAATTCCCCAAAATTTTACGCAGTGTTTCCGTATCGTACGGTAACGCACAGCTTGTCAGCACAAGACAAAGCGAAAGCAACCAGCTTACAATTGACATCCATCGAACACATTTTTTCATAACCAGAACCCTTCCTTTTTAAATATCGCAAGGCGAATTTCCTTCATTTCCCTTGCTTTCATAACTTAGACAGGATCATATGAAAAAAAGGTTTTGCTATTTTAAAAATTTTTTTAAAAAATCAGCGTAGCAATGGAATGAGCTTTCGTCTTCACTTCCGTGCAGCCGCCATGATAACGGATGACCGCCGGCAAATCCAGATCAGACACATTGATCACGATCACAACTTTGCTTCCGTCGGGATTCACAAAAGCACAAACATGCAGCTGATCGGTGTATTTAGTAACGGCAATGCGCTTAGCGCCTCTGCGGACGAACTTGGAAAAATGCCCGATGTAATAATACAACGGCGTGACAACCATCCGCTTTTCCGCCTGATGATAGAGAATCGGTGCGAGGCAGCCGCCCTCGGTTACATCGTACACAACACCTTTTGCGGCGGTGGAAGCTTTGGTGCGGTTATGATACGGGCCGCCGTTCTGGCTGAGCAAAATATTCCAGTCGCAGGACGCGATTTCATAGTTGTTGAAGTTCTCGCACATCTCTACGGCGTACCGCTCGGCAACCGGAATCGTATCTTCGGGCAGCAGCGTTTCCAGCGTGGCGCAGAATTCCGTGCAGATCAGCGGCTTACGCAGCTGCTCATGCACCAGGCGCAGACCGTCAAAATGATCGCCGCTGTACCAGTGATGACCCACGGCCCACACGCGGTTGTTGACGGTTTCATCGCTCAAAATATGTTTGGCGCGATCGTAGACACGCTCTTTGTTGTGATCCCAGATAATCAGCTTGATATCCGAAAGACCTTCTTCGTCGAGGACCGGAATCAGATAATCGCGGATGAACGTCTTTTCGTCTTCGGGCGTATAGTAACAGCTTTCCCAGGTCTGTTTGGCAATCGGCTCGTTCTGGATGCTGATCGCGGAAATTTTAATACCTTCCTGTGCGTAGGCCTTGATATACTTGGCGTAATAGAGCGCCCAGACTTTCTTGTATTCTTCCAGCAGGCTTCCGCCGCCCGTCATATTGTGGTTGTCCTTCATATAAGCCGGCGGGCTCCAGGGAGACGCAAACAGCACCAACTCGTCGGAGCAGGCCTTCATTGCGTCGCGGATCAGCGGGATGATATATTTTTTGTCGCGTTCAATCGAGAATGTCTCCAGCGTTTTGTCGCCTTTCTCAACATAATCGTAAATATCCAGCGAAAAATCGCAGGAATTGATATGCGCCCGGCCAAAGTTGTAGGCGATACCCTTTTCCGGATCAAAATACAGCTGAATAAATTCCTGCTTGGTTTTTTCATCCATCAGGGAATAGTTATAGCCGGCCGATTCAGTAAATGCGCCGCCGAATCCCAGCACGCTCTGATACACCACGTCATCAAAAACATTGATAACCGCGTTTTCGCAGCTTTCCGGGGTGTTTTCCATTTTCACGGTCTTTTCCGCAAAAAAGATATTTTTAGCGGGAACGGTCTGAATCATTTTCATTTTTGAATTTGCCATATGAAAGCCTCTTTCTTTGGGAGTTTTTTCGCTTTTTTATAGTATAGCAAAACGATTTGTTTTTCAAGGCAGGAATCATCCGTCTTTCAAAAAAAAATACCATTGGATTCTTGTTCCTTTCGGAATAGATTCCAATGGTGTCTTTATGATTTTAAGCAATGGACAGCCACACGTTCAAATCCATCTATTGTACAGGTAAAAAGCGTTAGATCCCATTCTTCGTTCAACACTTCTTCCACAGCCGTTGATTGGATCGTTTCTACCGCAGCCACTTCATAAAGAAAACTGCGGCCTTTTACATCGGTAAAAATCATCTGATCTCCCGACGAAAGCGTTTTGATCCGTCCAAAATGAGTCTGATAATTATGCGCGGCAATCACCAGATTTCCCGTATAAGCCGAACCGCTGTAACGGCAAGGAGCAATCTGTAAAGCGTCATAATCCCATTCGCCGATCACCGGCAGAGAAATTCCCAAAGAAGGAATTTCCAGAACGCCGATATAATAGTCCCCCGCAATCTCTTTTTCGGGCATTTCCATATCCGGATTCACGCTGTAATCGGGAAGCTGCGAATCATCGGGCAAATAAACTTCCTGAGCAGAGGTTTCTTCAGGCGTTTTTACAGCCGGTATTTGCTGCCAAAGTTCTTCCAGTACAGCGCCGGCAGATTTGCCTGCCCTGTATTCATCATACAGATTATAGCCGCCCAGCAAAACCGCTGCTGCAAGCATCAGAATCCCGACAGCTATAAATCCTCCTCCAACTTTTTGTCTTTTATCCTTCATGTGCGTTTCCTCGCCTGCGGCGTATAAACAGACCAACCACCACGAGAAGCAGTCCGCCGCAGATCAGAATGGGAACCGGGAACCACAGCATGCCTGTTTGAGGCAGCTCGGGCGGAATTTCCGAAGGAAACGTATTGGTCATCACAAAGACGGCGCCTTCCCGCACAACAGAGACCGTATATCCCTCCGGCGTTTCCGCTTCTACAACCTGCCAGACAGAACCACCGTCTAAATTTTTCCAGGTATATTCCCAATTGTTATCGCGGTTGAGAACCACCGTATCTACAACTTTCCCGTTTTCGAGAAGCTGAACCGAAATATTCTGCGGACGTTTTTTCTCGTTTCCGTCATCTTCCCATACTTTTTGTACCTTACGCACAACTTGGTTAGGTACGATTTCACTGTCATATTTACAGAAAAGTTCTGTATTATAAACCCACTCGCCGCCTTCTCCCATACTCGGCAACGATACCAGCATGGGTTCAGGCGTGTAGGCCGTATTTTGATTGATATACGTTCCTCCCACCACAAGATACAGGCCTACCGTAAGCTTTTCAAAAGATACATACCCGGCGGCATCGGTTTTTCCCTGCCGCAATGGCCGCAAACCATCTCTCTGCACATAGGCACTCAAGGTTTGTGCAAGGGCACGCCAGCCGGAGCTATCCAGATTTTCAAAACGAACGGGATAATCCAGAAAATCCCCCGACAAAGCAAAGTCTCCCGATTCACTCATCTCGGCCACATAGTAGACATGAAAATTCACGTCCGAAAAGCCGCCGGCTTCTTCTCCAAAATATACGGACATCGACACTTCACGTTCGGTATCGATTTTTCCGCCCGAAAAAGCGGCCGCAGACATACAAGATATGCCCAGCCAAACGGAAAGCAGTAAAGCCATTGCCCGTTTACAAATTTTTCTGGCTTTCATCCTTTCTTCACCTCTTTGCTTTCTCTTTTTTCAGCGATCGAAACAGTGTTACCAATAAAATCACCAGTAAAACCGGAACTGCGAGAATCGGTGCAATCCATTTGGGATTGATCAGGGAAGCATCCGCGGTAATCCGTGTTGTGTTTATGCTTTCCTGATTTTCCACGCGATGCCCCCGCACCAGCAGTCGATGAGAATTCACGCCATATGGCGTACAGGTCACCAGCGTACAAAGGTCTTTTCCTTCTTCAATCTCTAAAAGAGAAATATCATCCGGCTCAACGATGCGGATCTGATCGACCTCGTAAGTCAACGTTTCATCCAGCACTTTTAAAATAAAGATATCTCCCTCTGTCAGCTGGTCCAAATCGGTAAACAGCTTAGAAGAAGGCAGTCCACGGTGTCCGGAAATAATACAATGCGTACTCTCTCCCCCTACAGGAAGCGAACTTCCTTCTATATGGCCAATGGCCACCTGCAAAATTTCCTCGTCGGTTCCGTGATAAATCGGAAGCATCACATCAATACTGGGGATCTCCACATACCCCATGATTCCTTGCCCCGACACATTCAGTATTTGCTCATAAATTGCCGTTTCTTCTTCATCGGGCTGGAAGCGATCCCGAGTTCTTGGCAGCGAATCATTATACGCCTGCGCTTCTTTCCACAAAACATCGTAGGAATCATTATCCAATTCAGCTACGGTTTCCATATAGGTTGCGATCACGCGGGACTGGTGGAGCGAATTCCAATATTCGCTGACAATCGGATACAGCATTAGGGACAGTCCTGTAAGAAGGATCACGATTAAAATGACAAATATTTTATGATTGCTTTTCTTTGCTTTATTCTTCATACAAGACTCTCCTTACCGCTGAAACCGGGAGAGGGAGTACCTCTCCCGGCCATAACAGTATGCAAAAAGTCCATCGAACGCTTACTTGCCGGCATCTTCGGCTTTCATGCGGATTCTAACAACCAGCAGAATACCTGCGCTGAGCACCAGCATGCCGCCCAGCACATAGAAGATCGTCGTACCCATGCCGCCGGTTTCGGGAAGCGTAGCGCCTCGATTGTTGATAACCGTTGCAGACAGCAAACCGTCATCTACAACAGGCGTAAACGTAATCTCACCGGTTTGAGCATTACCAGAAAGATTGGTAAGGGTAAGGGATGCATCATCGTGTGTAGCCGTTACAGTAAAGGTAATGGGATCGATGGTATTATAGCCCGCAGGGGTCTTGGTTTCGGTCAATCTGTAATTACCGTCGTCCAAACCCTCAAACGAGAAAGTGGTCAAACCGCCTTCTGTACCAAGAACTTTCACCGTTTCCCAAGTATTGGGCTCGCCTTTGATCTCTTTTTCCAGCGTAAATTCTGCGCCGGCCAAAGGAGCCTGATCCTGGTCGACCTTATCTACAACAACTTTATAAGTAAATACGATAACCGTATCCACAGGCGTTTTACCGGTGCCTTCACCATTGGGGTTGTTGGAGAACGTAATCTGCATTTCGTTGGGGTTGCCCGGCTTTCCGATTACAGCGCTCTCATTGAGGACGGATTCATATTCCACCGTAATCACACTGCCATTTTGGGCTTTGGTCGTGGTATCATCAGCCGTTACGGTTTTAAGATCGGCAAAACGCACTTCAAAAGTATAGCCATCAGAAAGTCCTTCGGTAACAACCGTATACCCGTCGCTGGTAAGCTTGCCATCGATGTAGACTTTTACAGAGCCTTCCTGGAAAGTAAGTCCCGTGCTTTCCGTATCATGGAAAGTCAAAGCATAGTTTTCGTAATCCGCATAGTTACCGGGCAGCGTTGCTTTCAGCTGGAAAGGAATAGAGTCGCCGATGTCGTGGTCGGCTGTATCTACCCAGCCTCCGTGCGCCGTATCCGTCGTGTCATTGATATCCTTCACTTTTTTCTCAGAAGTAATCACATCGGATTTAGGCGCCATTTCTACATTATCCAACACCTGAACAATATATCCGGTATAGCTATCGTCTTGGCCTTCAAGACTGTCGTCCTGATCTTTCACCAGATAGTAACCGGCGTCCAAACCGGAAATCGTGTATTTGCCTTCTACCGGTGTACTGGCAGTACCGGCCGGCGAAGTAAGATGCTGTGCGGCTACTTCAGCAAAAGCCTCTGCATCTGTTGCCGAAGCACCTTCTGCGCCCAAAGCCAGAGATACATCCGCGGCTGTTTTGCAAGTCCCGTATTTTTCGGCATCGGCAATTTTCAACGCCGCAAGAAGCGCAGTCCCATTCACACCGCTGCCCCACTGGACATTGGAGAGCACACCCTCATTAAGATCACCGGTAAAAATCTGATAAGCCTCGTATGTATGGCCTTCTTTATCGTTGGTGATCGAGATTGAATACCCGCCCGCGGCCCATACAGGAACGGCCATCATCAACACAATAGCCATCGATACCAGAACGGCCGACAATGTTTTGAGTTTCTTCATGGATTATTTCCTCCTTTTAAATATGTGGATCGAATTTAAGAGTAATAGACTAGAGGGTCGCTCCCTCCTTTCGGCACCTGCGCCGCAGGAATCCGTAACCTACGCCAAATGTAACTACCAGAAGAAGCCCCACAGCCATCAAATGGAAGGTTCCTCTTCCGCCGGTTTCCGGCAGCACATACCCTGTTTGGGTATTGGCGATTTCTATAGTCCCAATTTGTATACCTTCATCGTTATTGGATGAATACGTGGTTTCAAATCCGGGAACGGGCGTTTCTTCTACCGTATATTTGTAGGAACCGCCGGATGGATCTGTTTTGGGAAGACTTTCCCAGGTATAAGACCAGTCGTTATCCGCAGTCAGTTCTACGGCTTCGCCATAGGCTGTTTTTTGCCCGTCCTGCGTCCATTGATACAGCGTTACGGTAACACGGTCTACAGACGGATTAAGCAAAATCTCGCCAACATCATTCCGCCAAACCTTTGTTACAGTAAGTTGATCCGGATCATTGGGAACATACAGCGCATGGGATGCAGAGAATGTAATAAACTCTACCTGCTCGGGATTTACATCCCCCAAAGCGCCGGATTGTGTCATCTCATCGATTGTAGACGCTTCGTTCTCTCCTTCCTGCATCCACACGAAGTAATAAAGCTCACTTGTGCTGATATGTCCTGCCGGTGCTGCTACTTCCTGAATACGATAGAGCGTGTTATACATAGATCCGCCGCCCTGTTCTTCAGTCAGGAAGCTTAAAACGATGGAACCGTCTTCACCCACAACAAACTCGCCGTTTTCATGGCTGGTAATGGATGTAGAATTCCAAAGATAACTTCCGTCTGTCTGCTTTTCGTAGCGCTGCAATTTAAATCTGGCGCCGGGCAGCAGTTTAGTCAGGTTGCCGGTCTCGTATTTATAAATGGTAATGGTGGCTTTATTGACCGTAGCGGAAGACTGCTCTTCTTCGATAATCATCCCGTCTTCGGAAGAATACTCGCCCTCTCCGCTTAACTTTGCCACATTGGATACGGGAAGCTCTCCGGCCGCTGTTCCACGATAGAGCTCATATTCGTAAACCAGCACACACGGGGTGGCATCCGGCAACGTAAAGATCGTGGTGTGCGTTTCCTCGTTGTATTCAACTTTGTACTGCGAAGGATCAATTTCGATTCCGCAGAAATGATTTTCCGAAGCATCCGGATCGTATTGGAAAAGCTGCACACTGTTCGGGCGGAAATCTGCTTCACTGCCCGCCGGAATGGTAAGCGTATCCTCAAGCGTCAGGTTCTCGTCGTAAGGATTCAGACGATCACCTTCCGGGTTAATCACCACATAGTACCGCAGGATATCATCATCCGATAGGTGTTCACCACTCTTTTCCAGATGCGGCAGACGGCGTTCAACCGTTGTGGTTGTGCTATCCGAATTGCCATCCCAAGAAGCCGTGTTCACATAGGTTTTCTGGCCACCTTCCGTTAAATCCGGATCATTTTCAATAGAAACATCGTAGTAGATTCCGATCGGATCGTTGTTCAGATCGTTTAAATGTCCGATAAGGAAGGTTACGGTTGTGGTACCATCCGGATTTTTCTGCGTATGAACCTGCTGCAAATAGTAGGAATCCTGCGTTTCATCGGTGAAAGTATTCCAGCTCTCGGGATGCCGGCGCAGCGTTACGGAATCGGTTAGCAATTCGGCGCCTGCCGGTAACGTATCGGTAACTGTGATTTCCGTTTTGCCCGCATAATCGGCAATCATAATTCGATAATGGAGTCGTCCTCCGGCATCGCCGGAATTGATGGTAAGCGGGTCATCGGTAAAGGAACCGGTATCCTTGCTGCCATCCACTACGCCAACAGGGCTGGCCTGCTTATCGATTTTTTCGTAGAAATCCATCTCTATCTGTGCCAGAGAATATTCATCCGGAATTCTGCTCAGATTAACCGCCCAGATCTTTTCTGTCCCTTCCGGCAGCGCAGATTTATCCACCTGTGTTTTGTACATGAGCGCAAGGTTTACATCGCCGATTTTCGATACAGCGCTCTGTTCAAATACAACCGCAAACATACCCAACGGTTCATCCGGTTCAAAGCTGTTTACATCTTTCCAGGGGAAGAATTTCACCATCTCCGAGAAAGGTGTCTCCGCCACAAACCATGATAAGTCATCAATGGTTATGTCGTATTGCTCCATAACGCTTTTTACATCCGCTTTGGATACTGCCCAAATCTTATAATCCGTACCGTTTATCAGCGTTGTCTTGCCGTCCACGGTCATCACGGTCAATGAATCAGCAAGCAGGGTGCGGGTTGTATAATGTGCATCTAATAGCTTTGTTCCATCCGGGGTAACCAATCCGGAAATCAGATCCACATAGTGGAGCTGATCGACCGATGCCTGCGCAGGATGCGCAACGGACGCCAGCCACTGGATTGTACCTGTTTCTTTATCGACGTCATATGCGCCTTTGATTACGCCATATTCACCCGGAGCAGGGCCTTCCACATCGATTTTTACCCAATAATCTCCAATCCATGCCTTATTATGGAAAGTAATATTGCTTTCCGACACACCTGTGGGGATCTCCGTTTCATAGGTAATCACATATTGAGCCTTGGAATTTTCAGGGAAAGTAAACGGCAAAGAAACTTCCATTGATTTCCCTGTCGGCGCATAATCTATCAGTGCCGTAATAGTCACGGTATCCGGTAGTTTCATCGTATACGTTTGGGCCGTCGGCGGTATACGTCAGCTCGTCGCCCAGTGTCCAGCCGCTGATATCCCGCTGATCTTCATTGACATAGATCGTCCATTGGAGTTTTCTTGTCAAAACATCATATTTGCATTCCTTGGCGATCATGGCTTTGGACACCTGGATATTGGTGCTGGCCTGTGCCGTATTGGTTTGATCGGAAGCCGTAACGTTATTGGTAAACTGAAGATAGCCGTTTCCGTCTCCCAAACAATTCAGATCCGGAGTGGCTGTATAAGTAAGGATATACGACTCTCCGGCCGCCAGTGCAGGCAAATCTTTCAGCACAAACGAGGCCGCCTTTTCCGGCGTCTGCTCAGTAACGGTCAGATACGGTGCCAGCTCCTCGATGCTATGGAACGGATAGGTACTGTTTCCCTGTGCATCTTTCTCTTCAAAACTGATAATTTCCGTATAATTGATCGTTCCATACGCAGGCGCATGAATAAATGCGTCTTCAATGGTTACATTTCCATCTGTTCCCGTCTGAGTAGATACGGTAATCGCATATGTGACTAAATTCGAGTTTTTATCATAATAGCCGGCTTTGCTAACGGTAAGATCGGAATCCTCTTCATTCGGCTTTACAATAATAGTTCCGCCTCCGAATCCCAAGTCAATCGAGCCTTGTTCGCCTTCGCCTGTAGCGGTAACCATGCCCTGGAATTCCAAATCACCTGCAAATGCTGTATCATCAGCAAATTCTTCGGTAAAAGTAATCTGAATCAGACCGCTCGTCGAGATGGTGTATGTGCCCGCAGCCTTATCGCCGATCGTCACAGGACCTGTAGCCAGTTCGCGCAGACCGACACCTTCGGGAAGCTGATAATGGATCACTCTGGAATCCGGGCCAACGACGTTTTCGGGTATGCTGTAATTGATATGGACCCGGATGGTATCTCCGCTGGTCACTTCTCCTGCTACCGGAACCCACTGCCCGTTCTCCTGTTTGGACAACGTAATATTGGTAATATAGGGTTCAAAGTCTATACTGCCCGCGCGTGCCGTATCAGCATCAGACAAGGGTGCGCCTGCATTTGCTGAAGGAACACCTTCTACGGTTGCGTGGTTTATATCATCTTGCGGAATTGTTTCCGTTTGGTCGGGCTTAGGAACACAGCTTTCATCATGAACATGTTCCAAAACTTCCGTTTTGCCACAGATCAGATTGCCGTTATCATCAAAGCATTCGGAAGTATGCGTATGAAGGATAATTTCTTCTTTTCCGCATGCCAAAATCTCCTGCGCCTCAAAACAATCGGATGTGTGGGTATGGGGAGTTGTTTCTTCCTGCCCACAGACAAGATGTTTTTGCTGCGCATAGCAATCCTGCGTATGCGTATGGCCTTCCGTAGATTTTTCACAGATCAAATTGCCTTGTTCGTCATAACAGCCCGTATCCTGCAGACAGATCAATTCCTTATGCTGGGAATAACAAGCCTGTGTATGGCTATGACCTTCGGCAGACTTTTCACAGATTAAACTTCCCTGTGTATCGTAGCAGTCGACATCGTGCATATGCGGGGCTGTTTCTTCTTGGCCGCAAATCAATTCTTCCGAAACCTGATAACAGGCATCGGTATGGATATGGCCCTCATGGGTATGTGCAGGAGCTTCTTCCAGCGTGCAAATCAAATCGTCGGAAATTTCATAACATGCGTCGGTATGAAGATGCCCCTCGCTCTCTTCCAAGCCACAGATTTTCACCAGGGTATCTTGATAACACGAGTCATCATGTGTATGAGGCTCAATTTCTTCCAGCTCACAAATCAGCTCACCGACGCTGTTATAACATAACTCCTGATGGCTATGGACGACAAAATCCGCATAGCCGCAAACAAGGTTATTCTCCTGATCATAACAGCTATCCACATGAACATGCGGCGTGATCTGGCAGCAAAGTTTTTCCGGGTCATTTTCCATGGTAACGGCCGGGAGCACCAGCAGTCCGGTTGTTACAATAGCCACGAGAAAAGCCGAAAGAATCGTAATCTTCCGCCAACGCTTTTTCCGTTTGCTTTCCTGTACAAATTCCCATGCTTTGCTTTTTTCATTATACGGGTTCATGGAAAGCCTCCTTTCCAGATATTAATCAATCATCCCAAACTCCCCAAACGGCCAGATTCGGAAAATCAGTTCACCTACAATCTGTTCTTCCGATACACAGCCGATGGCGCTGTTTCGTGAATCGCTTGAAATACTTCGATGGTCACCCAAAACAAAATATCGCCCATCGGGGACTTGATAAGGAAGTTCTATATCACACTCTCCAAATGCTTTTTCTTCCAAATAAGTTTCTTCCAACGGTTCCCCGTCTACACTGACATTTCCGTTTTCGTCTATATCGATCCATTCTCCCGGCAAACCGACAATCCGCTTCACCAGAATTTTGTTGTTGTAATAAAAGGCAATCACATCGCCGCGATCATACAAGCCATTTCGTACGGCGGCTACAATATCTCCGTTTATCAGCGTCGGCGTCATGGAAGAACCATAAATTCTCAGGATAGGCAAAAGCAGACTCGACAGCAAAACGACGGACGCTGCTACAACAATAAGCGTGGCGACTGTGCTCCGAAGCGTCTTGATAAACCGCTGCTGTTGCTTCACCCGTTTTAGTTCCGCCTCTAATTGCTGGACGGTAGGCGGCGGCATTTTAGGTTTATACTTCATAGCGCGGCACCATTAGCTCTGAACGCCCTGAGGGTCGAAATTCAACAGCTTTTTCAGTTCCTGGTGATTCTCGTAAAAAGATTGCAGCCGCGCGGAAACCTCCGCCCAATAAGCTTCCGAACGTTGTTTGGCCTGCGCTTCCATAGCAGCACATTTTTCACGGCAAGCTTTTTCCATAGACTCACATTTTTCTGTTGTTTCCCGAATCCGCCGCTCGGCCTGTTCCCGACTTTCGGCATCCCGTTGGGCACAGATCGCATCCTGACGCTCATTCAGACTGCGAATATTTTCGATATACTGCTGGCTTGCGGCCTGAGCCGCTTCAAATATGCCATTAACCTGAAGCGCAGCTACCGCAATCGATCCTGCTTCGTTGATAGCAATCTCCTTTTTTTCCAGTGCTTTTTTAGATTCTTCCAGTTCCTTTTTCAAGATAGCCAATTCTTTGTCGTGTTCCGATCTTAAAAACTCCAGATCTTTTTCATACCCCGATTTCAGGAACTCCAATTCCTTTCCTTGCTCAATGAGCATTTCCAAAAGTTCTTTTCTGCCCAAACTGCGCAGATTCTGTTCCGTCATACGGTTACCACCTCTTTTATCGTCCTGCAAATCGGAACAGGAACGCTCATAACGGTCAGCCAAAGGCTGCCTGCTTATTTTTGTAGTTGTCAGCACTTCGCAAGAAGCTGTTTTTTCATGGTTCTCCGGCTTTATAGAAGCTGGATTTTCCTTCCCCTGACAGAGAGCCAACGGTACTTCCTCGCCTTTTAGGATAATATGGCATTCAGCTTTGGGTCTGAACCGACGAATTTGCTCGATCAATTCCTGCCCGGACATTTCCGCTAAAACCGATCTGGTAAAAACCAGATCAACATCATGATACATCGCAAATCGTACAGCATCTTTGGCGCTGCTGTGTAAAAAAATCATAGCGGCAGACTGATGATTAACCATACGTTTGGCTTCCCGATCAAGTGCGGTTTTATCGCTGTCAACGAGTAAAATCGTCATAATGTCTGCCCCTCTATCTAAACTGTTAATTATATTGTAGCAAGCTGCCTGTTACAAAAGCGTTACAGATCTGCTTTTAAACAGCATCAATTGTAAAAGCAGCCGATAATAAATTTCTATCTATTCCTCTCTAAAAAAATTCCTTATCAAAATAAAATTAACAAACAAAAGCTTTTTCAGACTATAAATAGTTTACACAATATAGAAAAACCACTGTAAAGACTTGTAAAGTAAAATAAAATATGTTAAAATATACAAAACACAAAAGAAAAGAGGCTTGACCAGCGTGAAAAAGGCCCGAGAAATGCTTATAGGTGAGCAAAAAATAAATTGGCTTGCTTGTCATGTTTTCAGCCCATAAATAAAGACGTACTCTGCCTTTATAGAAGGAATAGAGTGCGTCTTTTTTGTCTAAATGGGGAGGTGTATAAGGAAATGACTCAGATGGTAATTGCTAACATTGCGCTGGATTTATTTGGGATCGTCTTATCGCTGATTCCAATCATTTATCTGCTAAGCGGCAAACGTTACCGGCAGCAAACCAACGGATATTTTTTAGGTATTGCGCTGGCCAATATCCTTATGCTCATAGGAGACTTGGCGGACTGGTTTCTTCAACAGTCGCCAGAAACATGGCAAAAAATTACGCTGACCGTATTTACCGTCATCTACTTTATCTCCTCGGCTCATGTTTTGCATTTTTTCTCACTCTATATCATTACCTATACACAGATTAAAGGGAAAATCCAAAAAATCTGTTTAACAACGGTAACGGCAGCTTGCGCTATTCAGGTTATTTTAGCGCTCATCAGTCCTTTTACCGGTGCCGTATTCTATGTAAACGATAACGGCTATCAACGCGGACCTTTGTTTGCGGTTTCTCAATTTATTCCGCTTTTCTGCTATCTATCGTTTATGACGCTAGTCATTATTTCACGGAAAAAGTTGAAGAAACGGGAGATCGTGTTTTTCCTGTTATACACGCTTGTGCCGTTATCTACCGGTATAACACAAATGTTTATACGCGGCATTGCGTTGGTAAACGTAGGGATCGTGCTCGCACTGTTATTTATTCTGATTAACATCCAGTTTGAACATGAAATGACTTTACGGGAACAGGAAAAAGTGCTTGCCGAACAGCGAATTGATATTATGCTCAGCCAAATTCAGCCCCACTTTCTGTATAATTCCCTCGCGATTATTCATCATCTCTGCCAGGAAGACCCGATGAAGGCGAGAAAATTATTAAAGGAATTTTCTGAATTTCTAAGAGCAAATATGAATAGCCTGAAAGCCCGGGAACCGATTCCATTTGAAAAAGAACTCAAGCACGCGATGAATTATCTATATTTGGAACAGCAGCGGCTTGGAGATCGCCTGCATGTGGTTTGGCAAATCCAAACAACCAATTTTCTCATCCCTCCGCTGACTTTGCAGCCGTTGGTAGAAAACGCCGTACAGCATGGAATCTTCAACAAAGATGACGGCGGAACAATTGTAATCGCAACAACAGAAACAGATCCTTATGTAGTCGTAAGCGTTGAGGATAACGGGGTGGGCTTTGAAAAGGCAAAACAATTCCCAAACCTTGGAGACCATGCCTGTATCGGAATTGAAAACGTGCGCAGCCGTTTGAAAGAAATGGTGAACGGACGTATGGAAATTGAAAGCAGCGATCAGGGAACGCTAGTCACCTTGCTGATACCGTGGACTGACCCATAAGAATGAGGTGGATGTATGCAATTTCTAGTAGTAGACGACGAGATGTTCATGCTGGATGAAATGGAAAAAATCCTATGTGAATTATATCCGCATGCCGAGATCCGCACCTTTGCCTCTCCAGAAAAAGCCTTGGAAGCGATAAATACTTTCCCGGCAGACGTGGCATTTTTAGATATTAAGATGCAAAAAATATCCGGTCTTGAACTGGCAGTAAGGCTAAAAAAGATAAAACCGGATATGCATATCATCTTTGTTACAGGCTATCAGAAATATGCATTAGATGCATTCCGATTACACGCGACAGGCTATCTCTTAAAACCGGTGGATATTGAAGATGTACGGCGCGAGCTGACATTTATTTACGATGAATCCCCCAAAAGAAAACATATTGTAATCCAGACTTTCGGCGGCTTCGAATTGTTTGTCGACGGCCAGCCGGTACGGTTTGGCCGTGCCAAAGCCAAAGAACTTTTGGCCTATCTGGTTGACCATCGCGGGGCAACCGTCACAACGGCGGAGGCTTGTACAGCCCTTTTCGAAGAAGCAGAAGAAACGGCCGCTTCCAAAGGATATTTCCGTCAATTGGTGTACGATCTCAAAAACACTTAAAAAAAAGCCGGCGCAGAAGAAATTTTGGCAAAAAGCTTTAACAGCTACGCGGTTTTGCCGGATAAATTTGACTGCGACTATTACCGCTTTATACAAGGAGATCCCATTGCCATCAACGCTTATCATAATGACTATATGCCCGCTTACAGTTGGGGAGAATTCCGCAACGCGGAACTTGGATTTGGAAAATGGCTGGAAAAGTAATAAAGCCGCCAGCGCCTCTTATTTTTTCAAAGTTAAAAATATCAGCACAAAGGCCAAAATCGGAATCAAGAATCGTTCATTCCGGTTTTGGCCTTAATCATTTATTATAGATACATTCAACCTCAAAAGAAAAACCTGCGGCACCTAGCGGCCGCAGGTTAAGTAGATTTTTTGAATAATCCGCGCGATAACATAAGTTAAAAATGCGCTTCATAATAGAAAAAGTGATCTTCAATTTGCTCGACGTAATATTCGTTGTCGCCGTCCGGCTGCCGATACTGATACCCGTTCCCATACGCCTCAAGTTCATCGGCGCGACAAACACCGCCGTTCCAAACCGTTAAATCATCCGATTCCGAATAGAAAAAGCCCCGGTAATTCGTTGCGGAGCCCAGACCCGCGCCGCCGCAGGAAAAATCAATATAATTATCCGATTGATAGACCGAATGAATACCGGGAATTCTTTCAACCGAATCAAAATTGCCGTCCTTTACAGCCGATACAATCGTATCCCGGTTATCGTGAAACAGATTAAGTATATCCGCTTTATCGGCCGCGGCATTCAAAAGCGAACAAGACGTTAACAGCAGCATGAATACCAACGAAACGACCGCAAATCCGATCCTTGCCTTTTTCATAGAAATCTCCTCTTTCTGCAAATGATGCAAAAATCTCATCTAACTATACCAGCAACCGATCCGTTTTGCAACAAAAACAAATATCCCCCGGAAAACCAGGGGATATTGAAAAAGCAATCTTTATAAAACTTCCACCGCTACCTCATCCAGATTGGGCTCACAACGCGGTTTTTAATCTCTGCATGGCGATTTTCCTATCCTTCTCAATAGGCTACGGGTACATCGATTTCCATATCCTGAAGCGGATACGTGACACAAGGATGGATAAAACCAAACTTGCGGTCCGCTTCCCGGCGGCCGTCACGACCATCCGCCACACGATAGCTGCCCGAAAGCCACTTGCTATGACAGAATCCGCAGCCACCGGCACGGCACTTATTAGGTGCGTTGAGTCCGGCGCGCTCCATGGATGTGAGCAGCGTTTCGTTTTCTTTTGCGGGAAGCACATACACCTCATCGCGCATATGAACCGTGAGTTTAAATGCCCCGGGATGCTCCATGGGCAGATCGCCGCAGCAGGTAGCGTCACGACGCATGGCTTTTTTAGGCAAATTCAAAGGTGCCAGCTCTTTGTCAACGAAATCATACATAGCCTGCGGGCCGCACAGGAAAAACGTGGCATCCGTAAGATCCGTATACTTCTTCATCAGCTCCGCAGAAATGAATCCTTTTTCGCAGCCGGCCTGTTCCTCATCGCTAAGAACATACACAACTTTCAAATCCTTGCAGCGCGCGGTCAAAGCATCAAGTTCCGCTTTGTAAGCCAGCTGAGCCGCCGTGCGTGCGCCGTAGAACAACGTCATGGAATAGGGTTCGTCCCCATCGGCAAGGCTGCCCGCCATGGACATAAAGGGCGTGATGCCGCTGCCGCCTGCAATACAGACAATATGGTGATTATCCCGCAGGGTTTCATAATGGAATTCACCGGAAGGCTCCGTCATCACAAAACGATCGCCAATTTTGGCTTTTTCGTTGAGATAGCCCGATACAAATCCGGCGTTTTCTACAGCCAGCACCAGCTTGTTTTCCAGAGCCTGCCGGGGTGTGGAGACAATGGAATACGGGCGGCTGACTACGCTGTCGCCGATTTTCATCTGAATGGAAACATACTGTCCGGCGCGGAAGAAGGGGAATTCCTCTGTATCTACACGCTTAAAAGTCAATTCCCGCATGGTATTGGTGACGAAACGCGCAGCGGTCAGTTCCACCTGCATATAGCCGGGGTGCAGTTTTTTCGCCAGCACGTTGGTGCGATATTCCTGAGGCAACGGCGTATTGGGGCCTTCTGCCAGCATTTTGCGGCGGGTAGGCACCATCTTTTTAAACCGCAGCATATCCATAAACCCAAAAAGTTGTCTTTTGAATTTCATACTCCCTGTGCCTCCTTCTTTAAATCACCCACGGTCTGACGTCCGGAAAGATCGCCCGAAATATAGGCGCTGGAATATCCGCTGGAACGCATGGCGTAGCCGCCCGCAAAGCGCAGTCCGGGATTCATCAAGGCGTCTTCTTTCATCATCATCATGCGGGGCATCAGGCTATCCCATTCGGCGGTTTCGTAGCCGTAGATCACGCCTTCCGGATGGCCGCAGTAACGCGCATAAGTTGTGGGAGAAGCCACGCAGATTTCTTCGATGGCATCACGGATTTTGCAGCCGGTTTCCCGCTCGAACACGCGGATCATGTCTTCCGCAACCCGATCTTTCATCTTAAAGTAGTCTTCTTCGCTTACATTGCCCCAGTCATCCGACATAAACATGGTGGTGAAATACATCATGCAGGTGCCTTTGGGCGAGCACTCGGGATAGGCATTATTCAGGCACACGGTAGCCTGCACATGGTTGGTACTCACCTTTTTCATCAAATCATACTGTTTGACGGTATCGGCTGTGTCGTAAATAAAATAGTTATGGCTGGTGATGCCCAGTTCTTCCGCGGAACGGTTCAGGCCCAAAAAGAGCGAAAAGCCGCGTCCGGCAAATTTCCGGCTGTTGGTCGCGCGCACCATCTGTTCGGTAACGGCTTTCTTTTCCAGCATCTTGCCAAACACCAGATGGGGCGAGCAGTTGGCAATAATATGGCAGGTTTCGATCACCTTACCGTCGGTAAGCTGTACTCCGCGGATTTTGCCGTTATCGTCAGCCAGAATTTTTTCGGCTTCAGACTGATACCAGATATCGCCGCCCAGCTCGCGGATACGGGTATCGAGCGCCAGGCTGATTTCATGGGAGCGCATTTTCGGCATCCAGGCGTCACGGGTAATATAGCGGATCACCATGGAACCGTAATGCAAGAAGCTCATGCGGTCGCAGTCTACGCCCAGATAACACCAATACGCATTGAGAATATCTTTCGCCTTCTGCGGCATTTTCAAAGAATCCAATACTTCATTCACCGAATAGCTGCCGGCCTTCACGAAGTTGGGGAAGGTCTTTTTCATATAGGCAGAATCGGTGTTGCCGTTCACGGAATTGGAATAGGTCTGGGCATCGCGCACCTCATTGCACAATTCAAAAAATTCCGTAATGGATTTGCGGGATTCCGGGCAATACTCCACCATCTTCTCGATAAATGCCTGCTGGCCAAAAGGCATTACGCAGTCATATTTCTTATCGGTTGTAATCAGGTGATACGCTTCGGGGATACGCACCCAATCGATTTTATCCTCGACGCCCAGTTCGCGGAACAGCTTACGCACATCGCCGGGTTCTTCCGGAGAACCAAAGTCGTTCAGTTCATGCAGGCTCGCTTCAAATTCAAAGCGTCCCCGCTTAAAACTGGTAGCAAAACCGCCGGGCAGATTGTGCTTTTCCAGAAGCAGACAGGAATATCCGGCCTGCAAAATCCGGATGGCGGCAACCAGACCGCCGTTACCTGCACCTATGACCACCACGTCATAGGCTTTTTTTGCTTTTGTTGCCATAGT
The DNA here is from genome assembly GCA_944384905.1 of uncultured Clostridia bacterium. Taxonomy (GTDB): domain Bacteria; phylum Bacillota; class Clostridia; order Oscillospirales; family Acutalibacteraceae; genus RGIG7265. Next base: position 954 of record CALWVE010000024.1, on the reverse strand, counting down.
GTTCCTCCTTTGATTTATACCAGCAGATTCCGCGAACGCATCAGCCAATGCTGCAATTCTTCTTCGCTTTTTACCTGCTTATAATAGCTTAAAATAATACGATAATATTCTGTCAGTTCCTTGCTGATCTCTTCTTCGCTGAAATTCAGATAGCCTGTGGCCATCATAACCGCCATAGAATAGCAATAATACTGCATTCTTCGGTGCATTTGGGCAGCCTGTTCCTTAGATAGTTCCAGGTTCACTTCCAACTTATGGATCGTCTTGCCTTCGTTTGGGTCTTCAAACAACGTTTCCCCCGCCGCACGCTGGCGCAGATAGACCAGCTGAAACAAGTTTTTTTCACGCTGAGCAAAATGCAGAAAAGAAAGCGCGACCTGCTTATAACTATCGGCGTCCTCGCGAAGATAATTTTCGCGGATATAAGTCATCAGTTCATCGCGCAGGGTTTCCATGCTTTCAAATTCAGAATAAATCGGCTGGGTGGAACAGTTTAATTTTCCGGCAATATTGCGGACCGAAAGCGCCAGCGTTCCCTGTTCCCGAACCAGATCGACTGCGGCCTTTAAAATATCCTCACGAAAGATACGTTTTCGCGGTGGCATAAGAAACCTCTTTTCCTTCTTTTATAAATAACACCCGTTATTTATTCTTTATTTTACTCTACATTTCAATGTTTTGCAAGTGTTTCTGGTAAATTCATCAATAAATTTCTTGTTAATTTTTAGAAACTTTAACCAAAAAGCATAAAAGAAAAAAGCAATCTACATTTGTGGATTGCTTTAAACCTTTTTATTCTTATTACAGGCCGTTATATAAAGAACAGATACGATGACTTCACACGGGTTTTCAAAACCACGGTTTGCCATGGAAAGGTTATTGTGATTTTTGATTTGTTCCCGGTAAATAATGAACGGAAAATAGTAACTGCCGTCACTGAGGTAATTACAAATA
>CALWVE010000023.1 GCA_944384905.1 uncultured Clostridia bacterium | reverse complement strand
ACCGACCGAGCCGGCAGGCGAGAATCTGCCTTTGGAAACCGCAAACCTTTGAAAAGGGCGCCGTGTGCCAGTGGCACACAAACAAGGCGCCGACCGTAGCGGCAGCGAAGAATTGATCGAAACTTTTTACGTTTATATAATTTTTTCTACATTCAAGACTTATTAACAGACTAAGTGCCCCGCCAAAAGGCGGGGCACTATTCTTTTAGGTATCGTACCGGCCCAATTCCAGAGCCTTTTTCAGGAAATAACAATAGGTATCATAATGAACCGTATTGGGGATGGAATGGTCGCTGTGAACCATATAATTGAATCCCTGCTTGACAACCGGAATCTTGGCCTCAAGCTCCTGATCGATTATGGCGCGGTCGTTGGTATAAAGCGTGCGCACATCGATGCCGCCCATAAAGCAGATCTTATCGCCGTACAGCTTATGCAGCTTGAGCAAATCCATACCGGCTTTAATTTCGATGACCTGCAGGCAATCGATTCCGGCTTCGATCATGTGCGGCAGAAGCGGTTCCACAAAACCGCAGGAATGCATGATAACCGGCAGGTTGTGCTCTTTGGCATACTGAATGGTGTAAATATGCACGGGCTGGATCAGCTCGCAGTACATCTGCGGCGACATAAACGGGCTGCCCTTATAGCCCATATCTTCATAATACCAGATGCCGTCGGGATAGCCTTCGGCTTCGAACAGCATTTTTTGCAGTTCAACCGTGAGCTTGGCGTAGGTATTGGCCATATCGAGCACCCAATCGGGATCGAGTACCATGCCCATCAGCATATTTTCATGACCGCATACCGGATGGATACATTCAAATACGTTGACGCCGCTCCAAACGAAGAAACGTCCCGCATCGGCTGCCGCCTTTTTCGCTTTGCGGTAAGCTTCGAAATTGATCCGGCGCGGATCGGGCGTAAGCAGCGGTTTGATTTTCTCCCAGCCTTCCCGGTCTTTTACATTGAAATCCACGTGTTCCGGCGTGGTATCGTGGAATTTATGGCGGCGCAGTACCGCACCGTTGCCATCCAGATACGTAATCGTCGTTTCGGTTTCGCCCACAACCTGGCGCTCGAAATCCAGATCAGCCACCATATTAAACGCCCAGCATTCCTGCATATCAAAGCCGAAATGATCTTCATAAGATTCATTGGGCTTCATAAAACCGCCGGATTCCCAGGCTTTGTGTGTATCGTTCCAAAAATGTTCATAGACACCGATTCTGTCAACGGGCTCATGCCGCAGCAGCTTCTGCATCCGTTCTTTTCCGGTCATAAAAAATCGCCTCTCTCCCCAGATTTGTTATCTACAGTATACGGAGAAAAAGGCGAAACGGGTAGCATGGAACTACCGCGATGAGTACAAAAGTATCGCTATTTTATTTTTCCGTCAAACACCGGTAAGCCGAAGGCGACATACCCGTACAAGCCCGGAAAACACGGGCGAAATAGACGTGGTCGGTATAACCGCACAGCGCGCCGATCTCCCCCACGGGCGTTTGGGTAAAGCTGAGCAGGTTTTTGGCCTGTTCCACACGCAGCCGGGCCAGATATTTTCCGGGCGTGAATCCCGTCTCTTCCAAAAAGCGGCGGTGAAACGAAGAAGGGCTGAGCCCGGAACGGGCGATCAGCTCTTCCACCGAAATTTCCTGCGTAAAATGTTCGCGCATAAACTGAATACTGCGGCGCACGGCGGCGGTGTTTCCGGCCAGGCCGCGATCCGCGCTTTCGCGAAACAATTCGGAAAACAGAAAATACAAATTCGAACGCACCTGAAAAGCCGCCAAGTCCGAAGGCGAATCCTGATTTTGCAGAATGGTTTCGAACAAGCCGGCAATCAGATCTTTTTTGGTCAGCGTCAGTTTATCGGGAAGCGTCTTCAAAAGCGGGTTTTCGTATTGCTCCTGCGCTTCTTCGGCGCTACCGAACACCACAGGATTACTCCGATGCGTATTCCCGATCAAATCCGTCACCAATGTGTAGCATTCATACGGAGGAACCCCCTGCACCACCTGACCGGGTTTGCGGATGTTGATCTCTCCGGCGGCAAACGGAATATACCGGCCGTCGATGCGGATTCCGCCGTCTGAGCGGAGAAAATATTCCAGCTCATATTCATACACAACCCGCTCGGCATACGGCTCGTGCGCAAATGCGTAACCGTTAAACCGGCTGCATCGCAGCAAAGCGGGATTGAGATAGCAGGTAGGAAGTTCCATTCCGTTCACCTGCCCAGTTTAACGGCGCTTGCCTTCCATAATCCGCTTGCGCTTTACATTATAGACAATCAGCATCACCACGTACAGGGCGATAAATATAATCAGAACAACCGTAATGATCTTGAACCACGGCGACGTCAGCAGTTCCTGACCCGTTGACAAAACGGCGGCAATGTCACTGCGTTCCACCGATTCAGCCGCTACCAGATCGACTGTGCGGATATCGGTATCGGCATAGCGCAGCGTAACCGTGCCGATTTTGGTGCCTTTGGCAATCGGAGCATCCACATGATCGGGAAGATCGAACGACATCATGATGCTCGAGGGCTCGACCTCGCTGGGCAGCAGCGCCGTGCAGCTGGAAGAAGCCATCAGCTGGAGATTATCCTTTCCCCAAACATAATCGAGATCCACGTCGGCCAGAATTTCGCCGGCGGACAAAACGGTTTTCAGTTCAAAGCTTTCAAAGGCCCATTCATACAGCGCCTTGGAATCCAACATATCGCCGCGCACATCGATCGTGTTTCCGTTGCCGTCGTGCGTGGGACTTCCCAGCGCCACGCACAGGTAGCTGTAGCCGCCCTGCACGGCGGATGTTACCACGCAGTAACCGGCTTCGTCTGTTGTACCGGTTTTGATGCCGCGAGTATATTCATAATAATAGGCGCCATCGTCCATGTTCTGGTTGAGCATGGCATTGGTGGTATAAACCGTACGGGATTCCGAACAGTTGGTTTCGGGCAAGGTGTAATAAGTAGAGTTGGTAATCTCGGCAAAATACGGCAGCGTAAGCGCATACTGCGTAATGGTGGCCAGATCGCGGGCCGTGGAATAATGGTTATCAGAAGAAAGGCCGATAGCGTCAGTAAAATGCGTATTGTTACAGCCCAACTCACGCGCTTTATCATTCATCATGTTGACAAACTGATCGATTCCGCCTTCGCCGCCCACACAATCGGCCAGCACATACGCGGCGTCGTTACCGGAGGGAATCAGCATCAGATTATACAGTTCCAGCGCCGTCAGGTTTTCATCCGTATACAAGCCCGCCATGGAGCTATCGGTTCCCTGCAAAGCGTAATAAAAATCCTCACCTGTATTGATGATGGTGTTTTCAGGATCGGAAATATTTTCATATGCCACAATAAAAGTCATGATTTTGGTAATCGACGCCATCGGCATCTGTTCATCCGGATTCAGCGCATACACCGTAGCACCCGTATCCAGGTTAACCAAAAACAGCGATTTACAGTGCGGTTCTATATCATTGGTATATCCTTCCGCCGAAGCAGGAAGCGCCATTGTACACAGCAATAAAAGCACGGCCAGCACGATTGCCAGGCAGCGTTTGATTTTCATAAAATATGTCCCCCGTTCCAAGTCTTATGTTAACAATTATAGCAAATTCTTTTGTAGAATGTAAAGTCTTAAAGCTTGAATTTTTATAAAGAAATTTTTACAAATTCCATAAAAGCGGATTGGTTGTAGAAACAGCCGCAGCTCCCGCCCCCAAAGCGGCAATCACATCGTCTTTATCCAAAATCAAGCCGCCTGCAATCAGATTCTTTCCAACTTCGCGGCGCAGAAGGCGAATCACCTTGGTAAGGCCCGCGGGCAATACCTCTACCACGTCCGGCCGGGTCTGGGCCGCCTGCTGGCGCAGATTATTAAGCGCCATGGAATCGAGCAGAAAAAAACGCTGAATCGTAAAAAGCCCCAGCTCGTGCGCCCGGCGAATCACCGAAGGCTTTGTGCTGATGATGCCATCTGCCCCGGTGTTTTTGGCAATAAAATCGGCCGCGATTTCACGGGAAGAAAGCCCGCTTACAAGATCGGCATGGACAATCGCGCGTTTATTCATGGCGTGAATTTGTTCAACAATACCGCCGATTGTAAGGATATCACCAAAAAGGATGAACACCACGCGGCTTTCCGTTTCGCGCACCGCCTGCAATCCGGCTTCGTCCTTTACGGCCGGGATCACCGGCGTCTGTTCCACATACTCCAACAGGCGCTGTACGGTCAGTTTCATGTTGTGTCCTCCCTATAATTTGGATCAATTCTTATTTATTATAACACACCCCGGCCTTTTACGCCGCAAAATTTGAAAATTTTTGTCTGCCCGATCGGCTGTTCCCGGCTTGCGGATCGCCGGTTTTCATGCTATACTGAAAATAATCTGAATATCACCTGAGAATGAGAGGATAGGTGCCATAAACCGCAGTACGCTGCGGCTTGGGTTTCTATGCTCTTTTTTCTTTATCAAGTATGGGAGGAATCAGTCATGTGGGATGCAGTCATCATCGGCGCGGGCGTAACCGGCAGCGCCATTGCCCGCGAACTTTCCAGAAGAAAAGGAAAGTTCTGTGTCATTGAAAAAGAAAGCGACGTCTGTTCCGGCACATCCAAGGCCAACAGCGCCATTGTACACGCCGGCTTCGACGCCGAAACCGGATCGAATAAAGCGATTTTCAACGTGCGCGGCAATCAGATGATGGATCAGATCAGCGAGGAACTGGATGTTCCGTTCCGCCGCAACGGCGCATTTGTCGTATGTTTGAATGAAGAAGAACTGCCGGCGCTGCGTGCTTTGTATGAACGCGGACTGCAAAACGGCGTAAAAGAGCTGCGTTTGCTCAGCCGCGAAGAAGCCGTAGAAATGGAGCCGAATCTTTCGGACGCCGTGGTGGGTGCATTGTACGCGCCGACTTCCGGCATTGTCTGTCCGTTTGAGCTGACCATGGGTTTTGCCGAAAACGCAGCTAAAAACGGTGTGGAATTCCGCTTGGATACCGCTGTTACCAAAATCGAGAAAACAACGTTCGGCTGGCGTGTCATCACCGAAAACGGCGAACTCGAAACCCGCGCGGTTGTAAACGCCGCCGGTGTTTACGCCGATGTTTTCCATAATATGGTCAGCAAGGAAACGCTGACGATCACACCCCGGCGCGGCGACTATTGTCTGCTGGATAAAACGGCGGGACATCATGTGGAACGCACGATTTTCCAGTTGCCTGGCAAGCTGGGCAAAGGCATTCTGGTCACTCCCACCGTCCACGGCAACTTGCTGGTAGGCCCCACGGCTGTGGATGTAGAAGACAAAGAAGCCACCGCCACCACGGCCGCCGGTATTGCCGATCTGACGGAAAAATCGGCGCTGGCTGTACGCAATGTTCCCATGCGCCAGGTCATTACCTCGTTTGCCGGCCTGCGCGCCCATGACGACCGCGGCGACTTTGTACTGGGTGAGCCCGACGATGCACCGTATTTCTTCGATGCCGCAGGTATCGAATCGCCCGGCCTAACCAGCGCGCCCGCGATCGGCGAATACATCGCAACCTTAGTAACCGAACGCCTGGGGTTGGAAAAGAACGAAGACTTTAATCCCATCCGCCGCGGCGTTTTCCATCCCTCTTCTCTTTCGTTTGAAGAGCGCGCGGAATTCATCCGCTTCCATCCCGCCTACGGCCGCATGATCTGCCGCTGCGAAGGCATGTCGGAAGGCGAAATTCTGGACGCCATTCATCGTCCGCTGGGCGCCACCACCGTGGACGGCGTAAAACGCCGCACTCGCGCAGGCATGGGCCGCTGCCAGGGCGGCTTCTGTTCCCCGCGTGTGATGGAAATTCTCGCCCGTGAACTGCATGTCGATCTGACCGAGATCCGCAAAGCGGACCGCGGTTCCGAAATCGCCGTGGGTCAAACAGACAAAGGACTGCCCGAAGCAGCCGAATGGAAGGAATAAGGAGGCGTTTTGGATGAAACAGGCAGATATTGTAATCATCGGCGGAGGCCCCGCCGGACTGGCGGCGGCCGTAAGTGCCTATGACGCCGGAAACCGCAATATTTTGATTATTGAGCGGGACGAACAACTGGGCGGCATTCTGAATCAGTGCATCCACAACGGATTCGGCCTGCATACCTTTAAAGAAGAACTGACCGGGCCCGAATATGCGGCGCGTTTTATCAAGCAGGTAGAGGAACGTGAAATTCCCTGCGTGCTGGGTTCGATGGTGCTGGATATTTCCCCGGAAAAAGTGATCACCTATACCAGCAGCACCGAAGGTTTGGTGCAGGTTCAGGCCAAGGCCGTGATTTTGGCCATGGGCTGCCGGGAACGTCCGCGCGGTGCGCTGAACATCCCCGGATACCGTCCGGCCGGCATTTTCTCCGCCGGTACGGCACAGCGGCTGGTCAACATCGAAGGCTATATGCCGGGGCGTGAAGTCGTGATTCTGGGTTCCGGCGACATCGGCCTGATTATGGCGCGCCGCATGACGCTGGAAGGCGCCAAAGTCAAGGTTGTAGCTGAACTGATGCCTTATTCCGGCGGACTGAAGCGCAACATCGTGCAGTGTCTCGACGACTTTGGCATTCCGCTGAAGCTGAGACACACCGTGGTGAACATCCACGGCAAAGAGCGTCTGACGGGCGTTACGCTGGCCGAAGTAGACAGCCACGGCAAACCGATTCCCGGAACGGAAGAAGAATACAGCTGCGACACGCTGCTGCTTTCGTGCGGGCTCATCCCGGAAAACGAACTTTCCCGCAATGCCGGCGTGGAAATGGCCCCGGTCACAAACGGGCCGAGTGTGAACGAAAGCCTGGAAACCAATCTGGAAGGCGTGTTCGCCTGCGGCAACGTGCTGCACGTCCATGATCTGGTCGATTATGTTTCGCAGGAAGCCGCTATTGCCGGACGCAACGCCGTTGCATTTGTGAACGGTCAGCTGAAGCACCATGGCGCAGGCATTCCCGTGAGCGTTTCCGGCGGCGTGCGCTATACGGTACCGCGCACCATCGACCCCGAAAACATGGACGACACCCTGACAGTGCGTTTCCGCGTAGGCGCCGTTTACCAGAACGCCTACATCGACGTATATTTTGACGACAAGCGCGTCAGCCACATCAAACGCCCCGTGCTGGCGCCGGGTGAGATGGAAAAAGTGGTTCTGCGCAAGAGCGATCTTCTGGGGCAGAATATCCAGAACATCAAAGTAGAGGTGACACAGGGATGAAAACGGAAATCAGAGAGCTGACCTGCATCAACTGCCCGCTGGGCTGCACCGTCACCGTGGAACTGCACGACGGCGAGCCTGTAAAAGTAACCGGCAATACCTGCGTGCGCGGCGAAATCTATGCCAAAAAAGAAGTAACCCACCCCACTCGGGTCGTCACTTCTACGATCCGCGTCAAGGGCGGCGCACATCCGGTTGTGGCCGTAAAAACCCGCACCGACGTTCCGAAAGAAACGATTTTCCGCTGCATGGAAGCGATCAACGCCCTCACGGTGGAAGCTCCGGTTTCGATCGGCGACGTTTTAATGGAAGATATCTGCGGCACCGGCGTGGAACTCGTTGCCACACAGAATTGCCCCAAAACTTGATAAGGTAAAATATAAGCGCTGTGAAGGTTAACTTCACAGCGCTTTTTGTTGGTAAACTTATAATTATATGAACGTAAAAAGTTTCGATCAAAATGGAAACTTCCGCCACATGACTTGTTAGCGGGAGGTTCGGCTGTTATCAGGGAACCCTCGGCAAGGGTTCCCTACGCCGAAACCGTCCCCCGGACGCTTTCGGCTACCCTCCTGCGCTTATGACGGCAAAAGAGTTCCGCTTTCTGCGGAAAGCGGGAAGGGCTTCGCCCCTTCACCCCACGATTTTTTGAAAAAATCGAGTAAAACTTTTAACGTTTGTACATCAAGCTTCTTACGCATCCGCTTGCTTAAAATATTATCAAAATGAAGCGAGGATACCGAGCGACCCGCGACTTGGGAGCGGCAACTTGCCGCCGACGGTTCACCGCAACCGCTTAAATCAGATTCACATAGCAGCCAATTCCCAGCGCACCACGGCCGGTATGGCAGGCAATGCTCAGCGCCAGCGGGTCCATACGAAACAGATGATCCGGGAAAGCCGACTGCAAAACGGCGGCCATCGCCTCCCCTTCTTCTCGGTCGCCCGTATAGGCTACGCCCAGTCCCAGTCGACCGTTCCGTTCCGCTTTGGCAAGCTGAGGATCAGCTACAATCTCATTTTTCAGCGCGCGCAGCATTTCCTCGCGTGCGGCGGCTTTTCCGCGCACCTTAGCGAAAGCATCAAGCTTTTCGCCCTTGATTTTCAGCACAGGCTTAATATTTAAAACCGTTCCCATCGCGGCGGCGGCAGCCGTTACCCGTCCGCCCCGACGCAGATATTTGAGCGTATCTACGGCGATATAAATGGAAGCATCAAGCTTTGTGTCGAGCAGTTTCTGGCAGATTTCTTCGGCTTCCATGCCGGCATCGGCCATGGCTTTGGCCTCCAGTACAGACTGCCGCTGGGTTACGGAAATCCGCTGATTATCCACCACGAACACACGCCCGGGATAATCTTCCTGTGCCATTTGCAGCGCCGTGTGGCAGCTGTTGCTCAGTCCGCTCGACATAGGAATATAAATAACAGATGTATAAGCTTGCAGCAGCTGATCCCACAGATCAGCAAGTTCTCCGATTGGCGGCATGGATGTTTTAATCTCGGCATCGGCGGCCTGAAGCGCAAAGAACGTTTCGGCGTCCATATTTTTGCCTTCGAGATACAGTTTTCCGTCGATATAAAACGGCATGGAAATCGTATAAACGCCAAGCTGTTCTGCTTCCTGCGGCAGAATACCGCTGTTGGTATCGGTAACAATCGCAATTTTAGCCATGATATTCCTCCCCGATCCGCTCTGCGGCACAGCGGCGCAGCAGCTCAATCTCCCGGGCATAGCCAGGCAATTCATTGGGCGTTTCAAGATAGAAAGGCAGGTGCCGCAAGCTGGGATGCGTGATGATACTTACCATGGCATCCAACCCGATCGTGCCGCCGCCGATCACTTCATGGCGGTCTTTATGGCTACCCATCGGATTTTTGGAATCATTGATATGAACGGCTTTGAGACGCTCAAGCCCCAAAATGCGGTCAAACTGTTCCAAAACGCCGTCCAAATCGGAAACCACATCGTAACCGGCATCGAACACATGACAGGTATCCAGGCAAACGCCGAGCCTGTCCCCCTGCTCTACGCGATCGATCACCGCGCGCAGTTCTTCAAACGTGCGGCCGACTTCCGAACCTTTCCCGGCCATGGTTTCAAGCAAAACCGTTGTGGAAAACGGCGTTTCAAACAAGCGGTTGAGGTGCTCGGCGATTTTCTCGATTCCGATTTCCGCCCCCTGCTTCACATGGCTGCCGGGATGGAAATTATACAGGCTTCCCGGCAAATACTCGAGCCTGCGCAGATCGTCCTGCATCGTTTCGAGCGCATAGCCGCGAAGGCCTTCATCGGCCGCGCAGGGATTGAGCGTATACGGTGCGTGCGCCAAAAGCGGCCCAAAATGATGTTCGCGGGCAAATTCAGCCAGCGCCGTGATGTCTTCGGGATCAAGCGGTTTCACACCGCCGCCCCGCGGACTGCGCGTAAAAAACTGAAAGGTATCGGCCCCGATGGACAAAGCGGTTTTCCCCATGGCCAGATACCCTTTTGAAACGGAAAGGTGGCATCCGAGATACACAGACATTCCTCCTAAAAATTGTACAGTAACCAGCATATCATAGAATTTCGTGGAATTTGTAAAGGAGATGTGAACATCTTCGCCCGGCATCTCAATTGCTCAAAATAAAAGCCTTCCGGATACATTTTTGCATCCGGAAGGCGCTTATAAAATCAGTTTTGTTTTTCGCGGGCATTATACGCCGCCCACACCGTTTCAAACCAGTCGTCCAGCTCGGGCATCGGACGCGGCTTTTCAAAATGCGGCGGTTCTCCCCCGCCGGTCATCAGGATATCCGCGATGTGTTCCGCATAAGCCGGAAGCGGATTGCCCTTTGCATCCAACACCAGCGCGGAACCGCAGGAACCCAAAGATTCGTTGGCAAACACAATCGCCTCGAGCAGCGATTCCTGAGCCAGCAGAATATCTCTTGTTTTCAGCGCGGCGGGCAATTCCCGTTCGTCCTGTACGCCGATTTCTTCAAAGAAATGCGTCAGCGTTTCCCGAACGGCCGAAAGTGCCTCACGGCAAGCTTCTACGTCGCGCAGATGGGCGGCGCAGCGGCTGAGCAGCTGCTGCATCTGTTCGCGGAGCCGTTTATGGTTCTGTCCGTCGGAATGAGCCAGCATAGCGGTGCAGTGCTCGCGCAAACAGTTGGCGGCCGCCTCATCACAAGCGGGAATTTCCGCTTGTTCGGGTATACGGGCAATCGCCTGCGCGGCGCGCATCGAGCCAACCTGCCCGGAATTGAGCGCAGAGCCGCCCGGGCGGTACGCGCCGAATGTGCCGGCGGCTTCACCGGCGACATACAGTCCGCGGATATTCGTCTGCCAGTCGGCGTCAACGGCTGCGCCGCCGTTTTGATGCTGTGCGCATACGGCGACTTCCAGACGCTGGGTTTCGAGATCAATATGATGGGCGCGGTAAAGTTCAATCGCCTTAGGGTTGAGCTGTTTGAGCCGCTCGAACGGCGTGTCGCCCAGCGCCCCGCTGTTTTTCAGATAGGTATAGGCTGTTTCCCCGGCCGCCTGCAATCCGTTTTCCAGGCCCGACGGATTGCGGCGGAAATCCATATACACACGACGTCCGCGTGCGGTTTCCTGCTGCACCAGCATATCCACACGGGAAGAACCGTCTCGTTTTTCCACATCAAACGGCCACTGGTAGCCTTTCAAAAAGACCTGTTCGAGCGCCTGTTCCGGCTTTTCATTGGCTTCGGCCAGAAACTCGCGCTCGGTGCCGTTTTCGTCCACGCTGATATAACAAGGCAAAACCTGCTGATACGAGCCCGAAACATTCCAGCGAAATTCAGTGGAAGCCAGGCCGTACTGCCAATGGTTAAGGTTTGCAAAACGCACCCCGGCCGCGGCCAGCAAGCCGTTTGCGCCCGTCTGGCTCTGCGGGAACACGCTGTTCGCATAAGCGCCTGCTTCGCCACCCGTTGCCAAAACCAGATGACGGCAGGAAAACAGCGTCAGGCCGAAATCTTCGCTTGCATCGCGCTTGTTGATGCACAAAAGCCCGCGCACTTCCCCGTTTTCCGTCAGGATTTCGACGGCCTGCATGCCATCGAAAATCTGCACGCCTTTTTGAAGCACAGACGCTTCCAGCGCTTGTGTCATATATTTCGAAGTCAGCGGCCCGGCGCTGGTCGCCCGGCGGCGCGGGTCGTGGTCTGTTTTATAGCCGGCAAATTCGCCGTACGGATTCTGCGGGAACGGCACGCCCAGAATCGAAAGCTTCATAAACGAGCGCACGCTGCCCGCGGCCTCACACAAAGCCGTGTCGCCGTTGACGCCGCCGCGGCAGAACAGGTCGTTTGCCATGTCGCGCACGCTGTCGGGTTCGTCGGACGTGAGCGTGAGCTTATAATACGTTTGTTTATCGCTGCCCGTGTTGCGGGAAGTCCCCATCATGCGGCCTTCGGTAATCAGCGCCAGACTGCGGCGTCCCAGCGTATACAGCCAGTCCGCACAGTTATAGCCAGCACAGCCCGAGCCCACAACGATTGTATCGATCGAATAGGTTTTCATGCCGGTCTCCTCACAGGCGGCGCAGATGGAAGCCGCCGTCCGCGTTGAGTACCTGTCCCGTGGCAAAATCAAGCTTGCCGCTTGCCAGCGCCGAAACGCATTCGGCCACATCGGAAGGCTGTCCCATCCGGCGGATCGGCGTAAGGCCGCCGTCGATCAGCTTCTGATACTTTTCGGTGACGGCCGCCGTCATATCCGTTTGGATGATACCGGGACGAACCTCGAAAACCGGAATACCGTATTCGGCCAGACGATCCGCAAACAAGGCCGTCACCATGGAAAGCCCCGCTTTGGAAATGCAGTATTCCCCGCGGTTGGTGGAAGACGTATAAGCCGACATCGACGAAATCGTCACAATGCGCGGCGAATAGGCGGGATCTTCCTTTTTATGGGCGATCATGGCGTTGGCTGCGGCCTGCGTCATGAAGAACGCACCCTTAAGGTTCGTATCCATCACGAAATCATAGCTTTCTTCTGTGGTTTCGAGAATGTCCAAACGCACGCGCGGCGCAACACCGGCGTTATTGACCAGCAGATCGATCGGGCCCCACGTTTCCCAAACCGTCTGCACAGCATGGCGAATATCTTCCAGATCGAGATTATCACAAGGCAAATAGGCCATGTTTTCTTCGCTGAGCGTGACCTCTTTTCCGCGGCCGGTTACCACACAGAAGTAGCCGTCGCGCACCAAAGCCTGCGCGATACCGAAGCCGATGCCCTTACGGGCGCCGGTAATCAGAGCAATTTTCTTTTCCATCTCGGCTCCCCCTTACGCTTTATAAATCGGCAGGTAAACGGCGCTGTCGCGCACCACACAGCCGGCCACTTTGCCCATGCGCATCAGTTCGGAACATTTTCCGCAGGCGATGCAGGTCTTTTTCGCATCGAAACCGTCGCCGTAAAGCATATCGCGGGCGAAATCGGGATAAGCAAACGCCATGCGGCCAAATCCGGCCATATCGGCGATACCGCTTTCCACGCTGCCGGCCGCCAGATACGGCGCAAATTGGCGCAGATAGGAATGGGACGAACTGATAACTTTCAGCTCCGGAACAGCCTGATGCACGCGGCTGATGCAATCGAACATACGGGCCACACCTTCAACCGGATGTTCCGGCGGCGCATACGGGCCGTGATCGGCCGGACGGTTGACGTGCGGGTTCACATACGGGTTGCCGATGGTAATATCGATCAGCGGCATGCCCAGTTCTTCGCGCAGAATCTTAACCAGGCGAACCGGCTCTTCCGGGTCAAAGGCCAGACCGCCCTCGGGCGAAACGCCGAAGCCGTACGGATACGGGAATCCGTCGTAAATATTCAAACGGCTGGTGACCAGAAAATCAGAGGAAGTAGCCGCCTGTGCATTGCGGATGGAATTGAGATACAGGCGGGTGCGGTTTTCAAACGAGCCGCCATAACGTCCGGGACGCGTATAGCCGGAAAGCGTTTCGCACATCAGATAGCGATGGCAGCATTTGATGTCGGCTCCGTCGAATCCGGCAGCCTCGGCCAGTGCGGCCGCTTTACCGAACGTTTCTTCCAGCTTTTCCAGATAATCATCGGAAAGGATACGTTCCGGCGCAATCGGCGCATCTTTTTCAAACAGCGGGTTATTATAGGCGATCAGCGGCGCGGGCGTACCGGTCGGCTTGGAATAGCGGCCGGAATGCGTCAGCTGGCAGATGACAACCGGTTCAAATCCGGATGTTTCCAGCGCGGTTTTCTTAATATTCTCCACCATCGCCTTGAAACTGTCGAGCGTTTCGGGCGTGAGATACAGCTGGCGGGGATTGGCGCGGCCCTCTTCCACAACGGCGGTGGCTTCTTCCCAAATCAGGCCGGCTCCGCTGCGGGCAAAACGATCGTAGCGGCGCAGGGTCAGTTCATCCGGACGGCCGTCTGCCGTGCCGTCGCAGCCTTCCATCGGCTGAATGGCCACGCGGTTCGGAACCGTCAGCGATCCAACAGAAAGCGGGTTCTTCAAAATATCGAGATTTTCACTCAGCGGCAGCGAAACGCCCAGCTTTTCGGTTTCCTGCCGGATATCATCCAAAGATTTGTAGTGGAAAGGGGTAAATTCCATTTTTCTTCCTCCCGTAAAATAGGAACACATCAGTTCCGTTCTAAAAGTCATTCTAGCAGATAGCCCCCAGGAATTCAACCAAAACAGATACAAAAACCGCGATTTTCTGTTTCCTTTGGCACGCCCTTGCAAATTCGCTTTTGATTTGCTATGATAAATGAAATTACAAGGGTAGCGTGGGAGGAAAAACAAATGGATTTAAAAAACAAAAAGTTCTGCTTTTTGGGTGACAGCATCACCTTTGGCGTAGGCACTTCGTGCAGCGAAGCGATGTTTCCCAATCTGGTAGGCAAAGAAACCGGCGCGGCAGCTGTGTATAATCACGGCATCAGCGGCAACCGGATTGCCCGCCAGAGCGACGGCGAAGACATCGGCGGCTGTATGGCCGATCGCTTCTGTGATATGGAAGACGACGCCGATGTGGTGGTGGTTTTCGGCGGCACCAACGATTACGGCCACGGCGATGCGCCGTTCGGCACGCCGGAAGACCGCACGCCCGATACGTTTACAGGCGCTTGTCACACCCTGTTTGCCGGGCTGCTTGAAAAATATCCGGATGCGGTGATCGTGGTGATGACGCCGATTCACCGCATGACCGAAGACGAACCCAGCATGGGCAACGGCCTGCCGCTTTCGGCCTATATCAACACCATCCGCGAAACAGCCGAAAGCTACAGCATTCCGGTTTTGGATCTCTACGCCGGCGCGCTGATCCAGCCCAAACTGCCGGTCAACCGCGAACGCTTCTGCCCCGACGGCCTGCATCCCAACGATGCCGGAAACCGCCGCATTGCCGACAGGTTGCTGCATTTCCTGCAAACTTACTAATAGAAAAACAAAAGCACGGGTTCCGTCTTGGAAAACCCGTGCTTTCTGTTTCGCAGGCAAGAAAAATTTTGATGATTACTGAGCATCGACCAGAGAGATACCATAGGTCATGCTGCCCGTGTAAACAACGCCGGACGGTACGTTGAAGGCAAGCACAGGGCGAACTTCCAGCGTAGCGGTGCCGTTATCGGTAAAGGAAGCCAATTCGGTACCGGTAGCGGTGTCCTGGCCGGTGGTCTCAATGACGGTGCCGTCTCCTTTCACAACCTGATAACGCATCGTGGCATTGCGGCCTTCTTCGGTTTTGCCTTCAAGTACCAGCTGGTTGCGGAAATACTGGGTACCGGCAATTGTAACCGAAATCTTTTTACCATCGAGATTCGCAACATCGGAAGCTTCGATCTGCATTTCGGCGCCGTCTTTTTCCAGCGTTACAGCATCCGGAATCGTTACGGTATAAGTAGGATCGTTTTTGTAATCAAAGGTGATCGCGGTGCTGGGCGTTTCGGTGCTGTCCTGATCGTAGGTTGCAGCGGAAACAGGAGCTGCCAGCAGAGTAAGGCAAAGCGAAGCGGCAAGCAGAGAAGCAATTGTTTTTTTCATGGTATGTTCCTCCTGAATAAACTGTTGGATCGTTTGTATATGTACAACCGGCCTGCGGACGGCTGTTTACCCTACCAGCAAAGGTGCCGAAACATCGGCCTGATTCAGCATAGACCCGGTTTGCGGATCGTACGGCGTGATATGCAGCTTAAGCGTATATTCCCCGGCTTCAAGCGCGTGGGAAAGCGAAATCTGCTGAACAGCTTTTCCCGGTTCAATTCCGCCGGAAGTATAAATCGGCTCTGTTTCATCGTTTAAATAAAGCGAATAAACCAGAATGCAGTCGTTTTTTTGGGGATTATATAAGGTAATGGAAACATCCTGTTCCCCTTCCGGGAAAAAGATCTCACCATAACCCGGGATATGGATTCCTGTGCTTTCCTGAGTTGCCAATTCGGCCGACGGGCTCCAGGCTTGTGCATTTGGGTCCGCCGCATAGGCTGTATTTTGCATGGGATGTGACATTCCCCACAACACGCCGGTCGCTCCAACCAGTAATACCATAACAATACCGACGCAGATCAGGATATGTTTTTTCATCGTCATTCCCCTTTCTCCGTTTAAGACAAGCTTATTGTAGCCGCCAAACGTTAAATCCACATGCGTCAAAATTTAAAATTCAGTATAAACACAGATTTAAAATCTTAAAAATATCCGGTATAAAAGTATTGGGCAAACGAGAAAAATAAAAAAATACCGCCCTCAAGAAAAAAGGCTTGCATTTTTGTTTCAAGGCGTGTATAATAACATCTCAGGAGTGAAGAAGATGACAAGACAGGAACGTGCTCTTTTAAGTGTGGAGGCCTTGAAGAAGGCTTATCCCGGTGCGGTCTGTTCGCTCATCTATCGCGATCCGCTTCAGCTTTTGATTGCCACACGGCTTTCGGCTCAATGCACCGACGCTCGTGTCAATCTGGTGACCCCGGCTCTGTTTGAGCGCTTCCCCACACTGGATGCTTTTTGCGAAGGCACTGTGGAAGAAATTGAAACACTGATTCATTCCTGTGGGCTGTATAAGACAAAAGCGCGTGATATTCATGCGATGTGTCTGAAGCTCAAAAACGATTTCGACGGTATTGTCCCCGATTCCATCGAAGAGCTGGTCAAGCTCCCCGGTGTCGGCCGCAAAACAGCCAATCTGGTTGTAGGCGATATTTACGGGAAACCGGCTGTGGTTGCCGATACGCATTGTATCCGCATTTCAAACCGGCTTGGCCTTACGGATTCCAAAGATCCGCTCAAAGTGGAACGGCAATTGCGAGAAGTTCTTCCTCCCGAAGAATCCAGCGATTATTGTCATCGTCTGGTTTTGCACGGTCGTGCCGTGTGCATGGCGCGCGGGTATCGGTGTGAAGAATGCTGCATGAAAGACTTCTGCCCCACCGCCGGAAAGTAAAACCGAATATGGGCCTGTAGCTCAGTTGGGAGAGTGCCGCGTTCGCATTGCGGAGGTCAAGGGTTCGAATCCCTCCAGGTCCACCAAAAACCGCAATTTTGATGCCGCAAGTATCTGGATTGCGGTTTTTTTATTATTCAAGAGGTAAAAAGATGGATATTTCATTTAAATCCGGAAACGAAAAATTTAATTACAGAGCGTGCGCCATCATCGTGTATGAAGGAAAAATTCTGGCCATGCACGATGAGCGTTCCCCCTTTTACTATCTGCCCGGCGGCCGCGTTCAGCTGGGCGAAACGGCGGAACAGGCCGTGATCCGAGAAATACAGGAAGAGCTGAATGTGACAGCCAAAATCATTCGCACGCTCTGGTTAAATCAGGCATTTTTTCAGGAAGATGTTGACGGTCTGGATTATCATGAAATCTGTGTCTATTTTCTGATCGATATTTCACAGACCGATCTGCTTGCTAAGGGCGGCCGATTTGTTCTACAGGAAGGGCAGCATCAGCACACATTTGAATGGCTGAAATACGAACAATTGCAGCACGAGTACTTCTATCCCCTTTTTCTAAAAAAGGAAATTTTTGATCTCCCCCAAACTTTTACACTTCGAACAGAATACGAATGAAAGGATATAAGATGGAAAAAATTCGGTTTATCCGGATTTCAAAAAATCCGGAATGGAAAAAGCAGGCCGCACAGTGGTTCCATGAAAAATGGCGCATCCCCGCCGCGGCCTATGAAGAAAGCATGGATGAAGCGATTTCAAACCCGACACCCGTGCCCGAATGGTATTTGGCTGTAGACGGAGACGAAATTGCGGGCGGCCTGGGTGTGATTGAAAATGATTTTCACGACCGAAAGGATCTGGCTCCCAACATCTGCGCCGTTTATGTGGAAGAGCCGTATCGCTGCCGGGGAATTGCAGGCAGGCTGCTTCAAACGGCATGCGATGATCTCGCCGAACAAGGCGTCGATACGGTTTATCTGGTAACAAAACATACCTCTTTTTACGAACGATACGGATGGGAATTCTTCTGCATGGTGCAGTGTGATGGAGAAGCGCAAAAAAGCCGCATGTATCGACACAAAAAATAAATCACAGCAACCTTTTTGAGTCTGCAACAAACAAAGCCGCCCGGAAACACCGGACGGCTTCTTTTATTATTTAATCTTCTGCTGCATCAGCCAGATTTTCATCATGGCGCGCTGCGGAAGCAGCTTGGCGGCGGTATGGCAGAACTTCACATACGCGCTGCAAACGGACATGTCTTTCCCCGCCGCGGCATCGCGAACGGCCTTTTGCGCCACCTTTTTCGGCGTGGTCATGCCCCAAAACACCCGGACGGTCTGTTTTGCGTCTGTACGGGCGCGATCGAAGAACGGCGTATCCATCCAGCCGGGGCAAACGGCCGTTACCGTGATCTTCTTCCCTTTTAACTCTCTGTTGAGTGCCCGGGAATAATGGCGCACAAACGCCTTGCCGGCTGCGTAGACATTCAGATACGGCAGCGGCTGGAAAGAAGCCTGCGAAGCCAGGTTGACAATATGCGCGCCCGAAGGCATATACGGCAGGCAGATCATGCCCATAGCCACAACGGCCGAACAATTCAAATCAATCATATTGACGCTCGTAGACAGATCAACCGCCGTGTAATCGCCGAATTTGCCAAATCCGGCGCTGTTCACAAGCCAGGTAATACGCGGCTGCTCTGTTTTCAGCACGGCTTCCCACTTCGTCCAAGAAGTACGGTCGGAAAGATCGAGCGAAAAGGTTCGAACCCGGGAACCAAACGTGCGCACCAAGGCTTCCAGCTTTTGGGCGTTGCGGGCGATGGCCCACACTTCCTCTACTTCGGGGCGCTGAAGCATCAGCCGAAGAAACTCCAGCCCAATCCCGCTGCTGGCACCCGTAATCACGGCGATTCTTTTTTCAGACATCGGAACCATCCTTTCTGTTTTTTCTTACTCCAAAACACAAACACCCCAATGCGCGCAGGCGTTTGCCGTTTGCAAACAGCAGCAGGCTTTCCACCATGCGCAGCGTCACACGACCGCAGGATGCATTCGCCAACGCAAACAACGCGCTGTCAACCGTAGATGCATAAACCATCCGGCTGGCCGGATCGTGCTCATCCTCGCTTTTATTGAGCAGTTTGATCCCCCACGTCATCACGCGGCAGATCAGGCGAATGAACGAGCTTCCTTCCGACATTTCCAGCAAGGAATTTTCAAGCGTATAACTGCCTTTGGGCGTACTTTCGGGTTTGGCCGGCAACGGCTCTGGCATCGGGAAATGATCGCCCGGCAGCCGCTTTTCACGCACTTCAATCGTTCCACGGCATCGAATATCCCGAACGGAAGCGCCCACAGCCACCGTATAAACGCCGCCTGGCACAAACCAGCCGTCCTGCCACATGGCGAAATCACGATCTTGCAGATCGATTTGTATCCGCCGGCTTTCGCCGGGATTCAGCTTCACTTTTCGGAACGCACGCAGTTCTTTCGGCGGGCGAACCTGTCCTGTGGCAGGCGGCTCGATATACAGTTGCACCGTTTCTTCTCCTGCGGCAGAACCTGTGTTTCGAAGTGTAAAAGAAACCATGTGTCCATCGATTTTCAAATCTTCATACGAAAAATCCGTGTACGTCAGGCCGTATCCGAAAGGAAACGCGACCGGCGTATTTTGCGCTTCATAACCGCGATACCCGACCAGTACGCCTTCCCGATAGATTACGTCGCGATGCGGCGCTTCATAGCCGGGGCGATCCTCTACGCGAAGCGGCCAGGTGGCCGCCAATCTTCCGCTGGGCGAAACGCGTCCCAAAAGCAAATCGGCAGCGGCTTCCGCCCCGGATTGTCCCGGCAAGCCCAGATACAACACGGCCTCCACACGCGAAAGCCACGGCATCGCCATGGGCGCGCCCCCCACCAGCAAAACCACCGTATGAGGGTTGGCTTCGGCTACCGCTTCGACAAGCCGATCCTGTCCGCCGGGCAAAGCCAAATTATCGCGGTCAAAGCCTTCCGATTCAACCAGATTCGTCAGCCCCACAACCACAACCGCCACTTCGGCCGAGGCCGCAGCCTGAACGGCTTCCTGAAGCCGTTTTTCCGAAACATGGCCGGCGGCATTACACCCTTCGGCGTAAGTTGCATCGGGAAACATCTCGACCAGTGCCGTTTCACGCAGCGGGGTTACATGGCTGCTGCCTCCCCCCTGCGCACGCATGGCGCGGGCCATATGTCCAATCAAAGCCAGACGGGTTTTCGGTGTAAAGGGAAGCAAGCCTCCTTCGTTTTTCAGCAAGACCGCGCTTTCCGCCGCGGCACGGCGAGCCAGCGCGTGGTGAGCGTCTTCATCAAATTCCACACCGGCCGGAGCCTGCGGCCGCTCAATGAGCGCCAGCATTCGGGACGTACTGGCATCGATATCGGCATCCGTTACCCGCCCCGAGGCGATCGCGTCATCCCAAGCGCGTTTTTTCTGTCGTGCCGCGCCGGGCATACTCCAATCACACCCGGCGGCAAATCCGTCGCGCTGGTCGCGCATAGCGCCCCAGTCGGTGACAACCACGCCGGAAAAGCCCCACTCACGCCGCAAAACATCGGTAAGCAGCCAGCGGTTACTACTGCAATACACACCATTGATCTGATTATACGCGCACATCAGCATGGCAGGCTGTGCTTCTTTGACGACCGTTTCAAAAGCGGGCAGATAAATTTCCCGCAGGGTACGCTCATCCACGCGGCTATCGCTGGAAAAACGTTTATACTCCTGGCTGTTGCAGGCAAAATGTTTCACACATGCGCCCGCTCCGGCTTCTTGAATTCCCCGTACACCCGCGGCGCCCATTTTACCCGAAAGCAGCGGATCTTCCGAAAAATACTCAAAATGCCGTCCGCAAAGCGGAGAACGCTGGATATTGACACCCGGCGCCAACACAACGTCCACGCCAAAATAGCGCGCTTCTTCCCCGATGGCGTTTCCTACCTGCCGAACCAGTTCGGGATTCCAGCTGCATCCGAGCGTAGTCGCCGTTGGAAAACAAGTGGCTGGCTCCGCCTGATGCACCCCGGCCATACTTTCGCCCGAAGGCTGAAAACGGACGCCATGCGGGCCATCCGAAACCGTCAAACGCCGGATACCCCGTTTGGGGTAAGCGCGGGAATGCCACAGATCCGCGCCGGTGCACAAGCCGATCTTTTCTTTTCGGCTCATTGTTTTCAGTTTATCCGACATAAATCTCCCCTCAATTTTACAGAACTTTTCTTCAGTATACCACAAACAATCCGGTTTGTCTGCCGTTTTTAGAGGTTTCTCCATCCGGCAAACAAACCGGCCGTTTAACCTATTATTAACACGGCAAAGATTTCCTGTTTAACATTTTTCTATGATAATAAGTTCTGTACTAAATTGATGGAGGCATAAAAATGAAAAAGAAAATATGGATCAGCCTGGCGGCTGGTATTCTGGCCGGTGCCACCGTACTAACCGGTATCGGTTTTGCTTTGTGGGGTTCTTCCGTAAGCAGCAGCGGTACGGCTTCTGCCAGCGGGAACTGGGCAGTTTCTTTGACCGGTGCAGATCTTCGGATCAGTTCGATCGGCGCACAGGCAACACCGTTTGAAACAGATCCGGAAGACGGTTACGCTTTTTACAATCCCGGAACACCCACAACCGACTACAGCCTGTACAATCTGGGGAGCGCCGTTTCCCCTGTGAAAAGCAACCCTGATCTGGCTCTGGGCGAGAAAACCGACACGCTGATCAAAGACCGTATGAACATCAGCGGGACAAGCAGTGTACGTCCGTGGCTGTTCGCTATCGATACCACCCGCTATTCCTGGGACGATATCGAAGCCTGCTGGAACAAGCCCGATGCCCTGAACGCTATCAAATACGATGAAACCAGCATCAATCTGGATGAAAATATGTATCTGTACAACCAGATTGGCAGCGGACGCGACGGTTATATTCAGATTGCCAACCTGTTCTTAGAAGACGCCACAGAGCTGGTTGCACAAATGCACCCGGATACTTATCAGAATTACATGATTGTAAAGCTGACAGACGACAAGCATGGCTACTCCCCCACTTCCTGCAAAATTGCCGCTGTTATGCCCGGCAAAACCGAAAGCCTGGTCACCTATACGCAGGATACCGCTACGTTTGCTCCGGTGGCTTTCTCTGTTCCGGACGCATGGGCTGCCTATACTCTGACGGTTACCAACAACGGAACGGTTGACGCTTATCTGGCCGACATCGAATTCACATTTGACGCTGAAAAAAATGCGCAGCAGATTGCCATTGAAACGCCGGATCTTTCCGAAGAAGTTCTGGCTCCTGGCGAAAGCTGCACGCTGATTGTGGTTGTAAAAGCACACGACGACGGCAGCCAAAATCTGGATGCAGCCGGTCAGCTTACCATGAAGCTGCCGTATGAACAGGTTACGGTTGAAACCGCGCCCAAAGCAGGCCATGCCCACAACTGATTTCCTCTACATCTACATCAAAAAAGAGCATCGCACAAAAGCGATGCTCTTTCTGTTTTACTAGCCTGAGACTCTATGGAAAATCAAAACCATCCATTTACCTGACAACGTTTTCCTTTGATCTTAATTCAACCAAAGCGTTTTGAAACCATGCATTTTCAGGCTCGATTTGCAGCACAAAGCAAATTTGCCCCACCAGATGGTGGAAATACGCTTGTGTATCCGGCACACCATCTGCAAGAAACAGCTTATTGTTTGTATGCAGAAGGTGTTCAGCCAAACCAAATTTTAATACATAATAAACTTCTTGACGAAGGTTTTGCTTATAGCTTTTGGACACCGACACCTTCTCATTTACGGTAAGCCCGGTCACACTCTGGCGGTTCGCATTAGTGAAAAAGCTGGTTTTCCGTTCATTCAATTCCAGCCCCATATTTTCAAGCATGCTTTTAGCTTTTTGATAAACCGAAAAAAGTGGTTGATTGGACGAAAAAGTCATATCGTCACAGTATCGGGTATAGGCGATGCCGCGTTTTTCACACCAAAATCCCATCGCATCATCGAAATTGCGCATCACAAGATTGGATAGTGCCGGAGAAGTTGAGGCTCCCTGCGGCAGAAAATTTTTCCTGCAGCAAAGAGTAGTCAGCATAACACCGATTTGCTTTGGAAAATAATTCGTATTAAACGCCGCACTGTAAATCTGTTCGAAATGGAGACTATTGAAAAAATCTGTTATGTCTAATTTTAAAATGTACCGCTTACCAACATGCGGAGCTGCATTTTGAACCAATGTGCCGCCTCGCACATAAGCTTTGGCGTATTTCGACACAGGCAACCGAGAAAGAATTTCCTGCAAAATTTTATCTTGATAGATACGCAAAGGCTTTTGGGGCGCATAAACCCGCCTGATCCCGCCGTTTTTCTTTTTCAGTGAGATTGTACGATAATTTTGATCGCAATGCCTCACACAATCAAAAAGCTCTTTCCTCCCGATCCCCAAAAAATCCGCCAACTGATAGGTATCATAAAGAAACGGCAAAGAATAGAGCGATTTATAATCCAGTACCATTTGAGCAGCGACTTCCGCCCCGAATTTTCCAACAAACGCTTGATCGCACCGTTCAAAGGTCACCTCATTTTCCGTAATATGCATATTCCCACCCCGATAATAAAAAACAGCCTTTTGCAGTACAAAATATCCTGATCCACGCGCAGGCGAATCTGTTTAAATCACAACGTGATTAGGAATTCGTCGGAGCGTGATCAGGCTGGTGCTTTCGCTTGCGAAAGTACCCGTCTGAATCGTATCTCCAGGGCAGCGACTCGCTGTCCTTTCTTAAAGCAAAACTTTAAGATGTACACTACTGCAAAAGGCTGAATCTTTATCATGCATTATATACCTCAAAATTTAAAAAAGCAACATCGCAATTCATTCTTACAAATTTCTCTTATTTATGAGACGCAAATGAAAAAGACGGCATAGCTAAAAGCTACACCGTCTTTAAAGATTGACTGAACTAGGTTACAAAACAGATAATTGCTTATTCGCTGATCAGTTTCTTGGTCTGCGGCAGTTTGAAGAGGAAAGCTGCGGCGATCATGGTGAAGATCATTTCGGGCAAGCAGTAGGAACCGTTGTAAACAATGGAATACCAGTAGACGTTCCAGCCTTCCGGGCACCAGGCGGCAAACAACACAGCGCCGCTGATGAAGTGCGCGATAAACTTCAGTACCATGGCTACACCGATACCTGCGCAAATGCCCGCGGCACCCTTCTTGCGGAACATACCGGAAAGGCCCAGTACGGTGCAGGGAATCAGATAGTCAAAGAACACGGAACCCGCCAAAACAGCCGGCGTAAGACCCCAAGAAAGTACTTCCGGCAAACCGATGGCCAGCTGAATGCAGCCATGCAGGAAAGCCACGCCCAGGCCCCATTTCAGGCCGTAGCGAATGGAAATAATGCAGATGGGCAGCATGCTCAGCAGCGTGATGGAACCGCCCAGCGGCAGCTCATACACTTTGACAAAGCTGAGCGCCGTGGCCAGCGCCAGCATAACAGCGCCCAAAACGAGTTTTTGTGTTTGTGTGTTGCTTTTCATGACTTTTTCCTTTCCGGGGAATTTCCCCAGCCGCCAAAGCGGCGCATGTAAATGGTTTTGAACCGTTTACGGCGCGGTGCAGATAAAAAAACACCGCAGGACGACTTGTCTGCGGTGTTGCTTGTTCTGTTTCACGGGGCCCAAAAAGGCAGCATGAACATAGCGTTCCCTACGTCGGCATTATCCGCATCAGGTCAAAGGGTCTGTGCGCTGATCCGCACACTCTCAGCCTCGACAGCCATCGGCTTGAAGCTCCCCTGTATTCAGTTCGGGACTTAGTATAGC
Source organism: uncultured Clostridia bacterium (assembly GCA_944384905.1). Taxonomy (GTDB): domain Bacteria; phylum Bacillota; class Clostridia; order Oscillospirales; family Acutalibacteraceae; genus RGIG7265. The sequence continues at coordinate 39,128 of CALWVE010000023.1, read as the reverse complement.
ACAATCCGACACAAATTGCAAGCCTCAGCGATAGAGCTTGGCCAGCCCGCCTTCGGCCGTTTCGCGGTAACGGAATGAAAGGTCTTTGCCGGTTTCGTACATCGTTTTTACAACCAAGTCGAACGAGATTTTTCTCGAATCCGTCAAAAAGTTTGCAATGCGAAGCGCATTGATCGCACGCATGGCGGCAACCGCGTTGCGCTCAATACATGGAATCTGCACCAATCCGCAGATCGGATCGCAGGTAAGCCCCAGATGATGCTCCAAGGCAACTTCGGCGGCATATTCGATCTGATCGATTCCCATGCCGAACAATTCGCCCAAAGCCGCGGCGGCCATCGAACAGGCCGTTCCGATTTCGGCCTGACAGCCGCATTCCGCGCCGCTGATGGAGGCGTTTTCTTTGACAAGCGTACCGATCAATCCGCCGACAGCCAGGGCACGCAGAATATCTTCGTCGGTGAAATGGCGCGTTTCCTGAAAATACTTCAAAACGGCAGGCACCACGCTGCACGCGCCGCAGGTGGGTGCCGTAACGATTGTACCGTTATCAGCGTTCTGTTCGCTCACCGCAAACGCATAAGCGCACACCAGACGATTTTCGCGGGTCGCTTCGCTTTCATCGATATGACGGTTCTGGAAAAGCTGCTGGGCCTTGCGCTGTACGCCCAGCCCGCCGGGCAGCACACCGCTGGTGGAAAGGCCGTCGGAAATCGCGCGCTGCATGGTATTCCAAACCTGAAACAGCGTATCGTAAATTTCCTTGCCCTCTTTTTCTTCAATATACTGAGTGAGGCGGATGTTGCGGTGTTTGCAGATCGCGGCGATCTCGGCAAACGTCGTTTCGGGATACACATCGGCTTCGGCTTCCGTGGGACGGCCTTCGATGCGGATATCTCCCCCGCCTACGCTCATCACGCGCATAAAGCCGGTTTGCTTTTCCTCGGAAAAGGCAAACAGATCCATCGTGTTTTCATGCGGAAGCGGGAAATCGGCTTCCAGCTGAAAAACAACCTCAGATTGGACGGGCTCCAGCATTTGCAGAATCGCAACGTCGGTGCCGTGTCCCTTACCGGTTTTGGCCAGCGAACCATAAAGAATCACACGGAACGAATCGGCTTCGGGATGCTCTTCTTTAAAAATCCCCGCGGCGCGCGCCGGCCCCATCGTATGAGAACTGGAAGGACCTTTTCCGATCTTATAAATCTCTCGAATGGAATGCATGGTTTTTCTCCTTTCGGATATTTCGTACACAAGGAAAGGCTGTTCCGGCCCGAACAGCGGGAACAGCCTTTTTTCTTTTTTACAATCAACCTTTGAGGTGGCTCATATTGGCGGAAAGCAGTTCGTTTTTCTGATCCCAAAGCGCCTGAGAAAGGTCAACATAGTAGTTATGCGGATTTTCGAAACGCGTCACTTCATCCCACAGCGTATCGATCTGTGCGGCGCAATACGCGCGGATTGCATTGAGTGCGCGAGGCTTGTAGGTGCATTCGCCGTTTTTGAAAATCTGCGTGCGCAGTTCCACCGCGCGGAAATTCTCGATCGTCTTGCGCTTCCAGGTGTATTCGGGATCGAAAATTTCATACGGCTTTTCATCGTCGATCACTTCATCGGCCAGCGTAATCACGTCGGCAATCGCCTTATCGGTTTCGCGGTCGTACAGACGATAAATCTTCTTCACGCCGGGCGTGGTGATCTTGGCCACGTTTTCGCTGATCTTGATTTTCGGCGTAATCGTGCCGTCGGGATTTTCCACAGCGGCCAGCTTGTACACGCCGCCGAACACCGGTTCGCTGGAAGAGGTAATCAGCCGCTCGCCTACGCCGAATGAATCAACTTTGGCTCCCTGCATAATCATATCGCGGATCACATATTCATCCAGAGAATTGGAGGCGCAGATCTTGCAGTCTTCATAGCCGGCTTCATCGAGCATACGTCGCGCTTTTTTAGAAAGATACGTGATATCGCCGCTGTCGATACGGATACCGGCCGGACGGATGCCCATCGGGCCCAGCACTTCGTTGAAAACGCGGATGGCGTTCGGAACGCCGGATTTCAGCACATTATAGGTATCGACCAGCAAAGTGCAGTTATGCGGATATTCCTCGGCATAAGCTTTAAAAGCTTCGTATTCGGAATCAAACAGCTGTACCCAGCTATGCGCCATGGTCCCCAGCGCGGGGATACCCATATCGGTATCGCTGAACGTACAGGCCGTACCGATGGCGCCGCCGATATAAGCTGCACGGGCGCCCAAAATTGCACCGTCTGCGCCCTGCGCACGGCGGGAACCGAATTCCATCACCGCGCGTCCCTGAGCGGCGCGGACAATGCGGTTCGTTTTGGTGGCGATCAAGCTCTGGTGGTTGATGCACAGCAGTACCATAGTTTCGATCAGCTGCGCCTGAATCACCGGGCCGCGCACCGTGATAATCGGTTCACCCGGGAAAATCGGCGTGCCTTCCGGCACAGTCCAGACATCGCAGGCAAACTTGAAGTTTTTGAGATAATCGAGAAAATCTTCCCGGAAAATATGACGGGAACGCAGATATTCAATATCGTCCTCGTCAAAATGCAGGTTCTGAAGATAATGAACCAGCTGTTCCACACCGGCCATAATGGCAAAACCGCCATGATCGGGCACCTTGCGGAAAAACATATCGAAATAGCAGATGGTATCTTTATATCCTTTGGCAAAATAACCGTTGGCCATGGTCAGCTCGTAAAAATCCGTGAGCATGGTAAGGTTGGTTTTGATTTTATTGGTGGCCATGAAATCATGTTCCTTTCACTGTAAACCCTGAATGTAAACTTCCGTTTTACATCATTATAACATAAAAAGCCCAAAGATAAAATGATTTTATTTCGGAAAAACGTGGATATCCCGTCATTTTACCTTGATTTTTTGTTAAATTTGATTATAATGTTATGTACAAGGAAATATACTTGGGCAAAATTGTCTCGGCCTATGCAGACAATCGTCCACCCGGGGAGGTGTATCTATGCGACTGAGAAAACAGGAAATAGGGACAAAAAATATCGTAGGACAACGAATTGAGCAGGCACGCAAACGCATCGGCATGAAGCAGAAGGAGCTGCTGGCTCAGTTACAGGTTAACGGAATCGATATGAACGCCTCCGGGCTTTCCAAGCTGGAAGGTCAAATCCGCGCCGTAAACGATTACGAGCTTGTGGCGTTCGCCAAAATTCTGGGAGTCAGCGTTGACTGGCTTCTTGGTCTGGAAGAAAACAAATCTTGATCAAACAAAACCGGCGATCCATTCCGCCACCCGGGTTATCTGTGCCGGGTCGTCCACGCTGTGTGGATGATGGTCACCGTCTTTTTTTAGAATAACCAGCCCACGGGCGCTTTCATCCGAATGCGCCTTACGGGCCGCCAATAACCGCGCACCGTTCTCTGCAAAGGGGACGGTGCCGTCTTTTTCTCCGGCGATCAGCACAAGCGGAATATTCTTTTCCAAAAGCTCTTCCAGATGCCACACCGGCGAAACCCGGCTTTCACGAACGGTTTCTTCCGTAAGGCCGTAACAGGCAAGACATTCCCGCCATTCTTTTTCGGCGCGCGGGGCATCGCCCAGTCCGCCCGGCCAGCTGCAAATATCCAGAACCGGCGCATCCAGATACAAAACCGCCACATCCTGCGGGTAAAGCAGCGAATAGTTAAACGCATACAGCCCGCCGCGGGAAAAGCCGAACAAAGCCGCCTTTTCACAAAGGCCAAAAGCCGAAACCAGATGGTCGTGAAAGCGCTTCATATCCGCAACGGCCGACGGACAGCCGTAGCGATCGGAAAGCGAGCAATAGGCAATATACCAGCCCCGCTCGAGCAGCGCGCGGTCTACCGTATCGAACGCACCGAAAAATTCGGCCCGCCAGACCCACGGACGCCCCTTGGCGGGGGCATCCGGGATAACCAGCTGGCAGGGATGATTTTCAAACAAAAAAGATTTTGTTTCGGGCATGAAATCTACCTCACTTTTTATCCGCCGGCTTTTCTACGGGTTTGCGGGCGGCGAACACATCGCGCCGCGTGGCGTAAATACCCGGGCGGCAAAGCTGACCCAGGCCAGTGACTTCGCTGCGCGTGCCGTCGATATCGGGATCGGCGTAATCGTTAAACCAGCGTTCCATATGCGCGCGCATATCGACAATCTGTTCCTCATAAGCCGGATCGTCGTAGAGGTTATTTTCTTCGTCCGGATCGGCGACGAGATCGTAAAATTCGTTGGGCCCATACGGATACCGCAGCACCAGCTTGTGCGTTTTGGAACGGATCATGCGCACCGGGCCGTATTCATCAAACACAACCACTTCATCGCGGGATTCCATCGTTTCCCCACGTAGCACCGGCGCAAAACTGCGGCCGGGCAGACGCTGGGTGACGCGGTTATCGATGCCAAGCAGATCGAGCAGCGTCGGGAATAAATCGTAGGCGCTGATCATATCGTGATTGACAACACCCTGCGGCGTATGACCGGGATAAGAGAAGATAAACGGAACTTTTACGGATGTATCGAACATATTCTGCGGGAATGTGCCGTTGCCCTTGCCCCAGATACCGTGATGTCCCATATTCATGCCGTTATCGGCGTTGAAAATCACAATGGTATCTTCCGCAAGGCCTTTTTCTTCCAGACGATCGAGCAGACGGCCGATATTCGCATCCATCGCGGTGATGGCGGCGAAATAGCCTGTCAGGTTCACGCGGCGGGCGGGCGTACCGTAAACGGGCGGCACGGTGAGGCCCGGATGATCGGGCACATCGGGAATGCTCTCAAACGGGCAGTCACGGTACAGATTGATGTACTCTGCGGGATGCTGGTCGGCTTCCCACGGCGAATGCGGCGCGGTGTAATGCACCGCCAGATAGAACGGTTCTTCCCCTTGCGCCAACTCGTCCATAAAATCGAGCGCGCGGTCGGTGATGAGATCGGTAATGTATTTGCCGTGTTCCACGGTAATTTTCCCGTTTTCTACCATATCGGGATGATAGTAGAACGCGCCGCCCTTGCCGATGGAGTACCAGCGGCTGAATCCATGCTGCGGAGTCACGCTGTCGCCGAGATGCCATTTGCCGGAAAGCGCGCAGGTATAGCCGTTTTCCACCAGCACATCGGTATAGGTGGTTTTTCCTTTCAAATACTGGATAGGTTTGCGTTCATCCACATAGCCGCCATAGGGATTTTCCTTTCCCTGTTCGGCGTATTTTTCGGCGTCTACATTACCGCTGCGAATCCAGTCCTGCACGCCATGGGAAGACGGGATGTCGCCGGTAAGCAGCGAGGCGCGCGCCGGAGAACAAACCGGAGAAACGCAGAAGAAATCATCAAAACGGATGCCACACTCCGCCAGACGGTCGAGGTTCGGCGTATGAATTTCGGGATTGCCGGCGCAATGCATCGCCCAAGCGCCCTGGTCATCGGAAAGGATATACAGAATGTTCGGCTTTTTAGCCATAGAAAGTCCCCCTTTATCGCTCGTTTAAGTCGGCGTAAACGGTATTGCGGATACGCGGATGAATATAGGCATGCGCAGAATTCAGCATATGCTGCATATAAAAGACGGAAAGCTCATGTTCGGGATCGATCAGCGCATATGAACCAGCCGCGCCGTCCCAGCCGAATTCACCAACCGGGCTGAGCGAACCACCCAAAGCCGGATCAATCATGGTACGCACGCCCAAACCATAGCCATAGCCCGCAAGCTGCGGCCAGCTTTTATCGCGCAAACAAGTTTCATCGAGCTGATTGGTGCGCATCAATTCGATCGTGCGCGGGGAAAGAATCTGTTCGCCCGTGGCGGCTTTCCCCCAATGGCACAGCGCGTCCACAAACAGGCTGTAATCTTCCAAAGTAGAAATAATGCCGGCGCCGCCGCTGTCGTAATCGGGGCCAAGAATATGCGTGTTCGTTTGCCCGGCGGGAACAGCCTTTTTCAAAGTTTCATCGTATCGGTACTGCGTCGTCAGCGAAGTTTCCAGTTCGGGCGTAAGATGATAAACCGATTCCGTCATGCCGCAGGGCTCGAAAACATGGCGGCGGACATATTCCGAAAAACGTTCGCCCGAAACAGCTTCAACAAGCGCCGCCAGCACATCGTGGCAAAGGCTATACTGCCAATGGGTACCCGGTTCAAACCAAAGAGGCGTCTTGGCAATGGCCGCGGCAATCGCCTGGGTCGGCGCGCGTCCTTCGCTTTTGCGGATCGCTTCCTGAATAGCCGGCATCTGAAAATTATAATCCAACCCGGCCGTCATCGTCATCAGATGGCGGATCGTAACCGGATTTTCGGCCTTTTCCAGATGAACCTCGCCTGTTTCATCGGTATGGCGCACCGTCATTTCTTTAAAGGCCGGCAGATATTCCCCAACCGGGTCTGTCAGCAGGAAATCTCCGGCCTCCAGTCTTTGCAAGACAGCCGTACAGGTTGCCAGTTTGGATGCCGAATACAGAAAAACATGATCGTGCGGACGAACGGGCTCTTGTGTATCGAGATCACGCACACCGGCACGATGCATGAAAACCGTTTCTCCATGATGACGCACCACACAGGCGCACCCCGGAACTCCTACTTCCGGGAACCGATCCAACAACGCACGTAAACGTTCAAAACTCATTGAATAACCTCCCCGTTGACCTTTTTCTATGTGAAGTCAACTCTTGTTCCTTTATTATAATCCTCTCCTCTTACCCTGACAACCATTTTCCGTATTCACTTCTATTTATTTTAAAAATTTAACTTTTTTGTAGAAATCGGCGATTAACTTTACTTTTGTGTTTTTTATGTGAATCTTTTGTGTTTTTCCTGTCATTCCGTTTTGCGCGCCTTGACTTTATTGATTAGATATTTTACACTTAATGACAAACCGGTCTTTTAAGTCCGATCTTTAAACTTTTTGAACACGAACCGGGAGCGGAACACAACTATGGAAAAACTAGGCTATGCATTTATTCACCTCTACAATCGATGCCGGGAACTGCTGGGTAAAATCTCTCCACGCCAGTGGAAAGCATTTTTTCTTACAGTCGTTTTAGTGGCAGCCGTATCGATCGGCGGATTTTTGTTTTTCAACCGCGATCAGGCGCAGCTTGAAAAAGAGCAAACCTTAATCAGCGAACTGAACCTGATTCTGCGCGAACGTGAAAAGCATTTTGAAACGCCCGATCAATTCACCCGTGTGCTTGAAATTCTAGCCGACAACGGCTACGAAGCCGAACAGCTGCAATTTTCCGGCAAGCGCACCTTGCTCTGGAGCAAAGACGACAACCGGTTTGTTTTGGCCGATTCAAACGGAGACATCATTTATCCGGATTCCGCGCCCAATGATCTTTCGGGACGCTCGCTTGGAGACGGCGTAACTTACATCGCCCCTGCCGACAACGCCGACGACCTGAAATGGACACAGACTGGTGTGCAGTACTACTTAATCGCGGATCTTGACGGCGACCTTACCGCCAAACAGCCGCTCGTTCTCGATCTGGGCGGACATACCATCCATGGCAACCTGATCATTCAACACGAAGCGACCGAAGCCTCTCAGGTTGACAACGGCCTGACGGCCGGCCTGCTGGTAATCGACACACCGCAGGCTACGTTTACCCATAATGCCGCGGCCGAAACCATCGCCGTTTTGCAAAGCGCCGGCTATACGGAAAGCGGCTCCGTTTACGGCAGCGCTACCGTTTTCGACGGAGACATACAGCTGACAGAAACGGCTTCTTCCCTGCTCTCCATTGGTTTGGCGGAAGGAAGCTCGGCGGATAACCTCTCCAAACGAGCTGGCACAATCAGCCTGAACCCCGAACAAAGCGAAGATCCCGCCGATTCTGTGCGTGCCTATGCGCAGGCTTCGCAAACCGCAAATGAAACGCTTGATGCTTTGGAATCTGCTTCTATGAAAACCGATACACAGGGTGCCGAAGCTCTGCGCACGGCAAGCAAAGCCCAAACAGCCAACACCGGCTACACGATTAACCAGGTTTCCGAAAACGGAATCATTACCTGGGAAATATACGAAGAATCGTCTCAGAAAACCACCCGCTTCCAGATCGATTCTTATCAGGAAAGCGGCTATGATACCGCAGACGTACCCGTAACCACCTATACGCATCTGGCTGAACGTTATGAAGATGAGGAGCTGGTTTCCATTACAGCCGGCATCTGCACAGCTGGAGAGACCAACAACACGTTCTCCCAGGTTTGGACCTTTACGGATTCCGACGGTCTGACAACCCTGCTTACAACGGAAAAGAACGGCACCCCCACCATTTCGAGCGGAAAAATCACCTCGATTGAAACACATGACGTCACCGTTGCGCTGGGAGCTTCCCAGCTGCCTGGCGTAACCGTTCATTTTGAAGACGGCACAACCGTTGAAGATTACCCGGGTCTGATCTGGCGTTCCGAAAATACACAGACGGCAACCGTTTTGGGCGGACGAATTTCTGCCGAAGCACTGGGCGAAACGGATATCACCGTACGCGCCGGCCAGGCATCCGCCTCGGTTCATACGCAGGTGCTTCCTGCCGCCGTGGGTATTGAAGGAAACCGCTATGTAAGCCTTTCGGCTGCGCTGGAAGACGCTCAGCCCGGCGATACGCTTACGCTTTATGCCGATTGCAGCGGCGAAAATGTCACGGTCACCTGCCCGGTCACGATTGTGGCCGCTGGTTATGAAACCGGCACGATCTCTTATCCCGACACCATGGTCTGCAACGAAAACATGGATACCTACAGCTACAACGGACGCGTAACCGCCCACGTTTATGGCTCGATCGGCGACGCTTCTACGGTTGTAGATGATTCCGTAACCGGTACGCTTTCTCAGGTCATCTCTACCCTGACTTCTCTGGATTACAGCTACAATACCCTGCATTTCGAGCTGTATCTGGCCGGCGACTATGCGCTGGAAGAAGATATTTATCTGCCCGCGCGTGTGGCTTCGTGTACCTCGTTCGTTATTACGGGCGATACCACGTTTGACTTGAACGGCCACATCATCGCGCAGGAAACGGTATCTACAACCGGCGGCGGACGACCGGTGTTCCGTGTGGAATCCGGTAAACTGCGTATCACCGACCATCTGGGAACCGGACAGGTTACGGCTTGTCAGACAGTAGCTGAAATCTGGAAAGACGCAACGGTCGAGATGGAAAACGTCAACCTGACCCACAACCTCTCAGGCGCCGTTCAGTTGATCGCCAATAGCGGCAGCCTTTCCATGAAAAACTGCCGTGTTACCACCATCAGCGACGGCGTACGCACCATTCAAAACGGCGCCGGTTCTACCCTCACGCTGGAAAACACTGTGATGCTCTCTCAAAGCGGCACGGGTACCATCGGCGGCGAAACAACGTTGACAATCGATAATTCTCATTTCACAGGCACAGACATTACACTGGATAAAGGCGACATTGCCATTAAAAACGCTGTAACGGACAACGGTATCTGCACCACCGAGGGCGATATCTACGTTGAATATATCGACAGCACCGGCCGTCTGCGCGCAGAAAACGGAGCGCTTGAAATCGAAGACGCTGTTTGCGGCGGACCTGTTTTTGCCGGCGATGGTTTGACGATCCACACCGGACGCTATTCCGGTTTGGTGTTTGGCTACGGCGAAACCGTGCTTGAATCCGGTTCTTTCACCGCCCCTGTTTATTTCTACGGCGACACTACCATTCACAATGGTTCTTTCAACAACGCCACCTATTTCTACAAGACGGCCGAGATTCTGGACGGCGAATACAAAGGCATTGTATATGCCTATGAAGCCGACACTGATTTGAAAGTTCGCGGCGGATATTTCACCAGCTATGTGAATGCCTACGGCGGCAAAGTTACGTTATACGATGGTATGTTCCTGTACCTCAGCCAGGAAGACGGTACGCTGCTGATTGAAGGAGGCGCTTTCCGCCAAGACAATTTTGAAGCCTATCTGGCCAAAAATAAAACCTGGACACAGGGCGAAAAGGACGGCAAATCCGTTTACATCGTCTCTTGATTTTCCTCCATTTTATAGCAAAGCCCCTGCCGATTGGATATCGATCGGCAGGGGCTTTGTGTATTCAGCTTTAGAACAAACCTTTTTTCATTTCATCTTCAATTTCACGCACGCTTCGCGGAGTAGCTGCGGAAAGGTTCACACAGCCATCTTCTGTAACCAGGCAATTGTCTTCCAGCCGGAAGCCAATCCCCCATTCCTCGTGATAAACACCGATATCCACACAGAATACCATGCCGGGCGCAATCGTTTCGGGAAGCACCACTTCATCATGCGTATCATAGCCCACATGATGCGCACCACCGTGCCACATATAGGTTCCGATATCTTCCCACTTATCCAGCACGCCGGCATCTTTCAGACGTTCAAAGTTATAGCGGCGGATAGTGGCGTCCACATCTTTCATCGGCATACCGGGTTTGATCAGATCAAACATGTAATTGGAAGTGGCATAAACGCATTCATACAGCAGCTTCTGACGATCGGAAAAACGGCCGTTGCAGGGCCATCCGCGGGAAACGTCCGTCATATGGTCGTCCCATTTGGCGCCTACATCATTGAGAACCATATCGCCGTCTGTAGCCTGCCCGGTATAATCGTAGTAGTGGATGCAGAAATTATTCTTGCCCGCGCTGATAATCGGCGGGAATGCAGAGCCTTCCGGACTGTACTGCCCCAACGTATAATCCCAAAGGGCTTTATACTGATATTCATACATACCGGGCTTGGAAGCATGCATCATCGCCAGGATACCGGCCCGTGTAATTTCTTCCGCTTTTTTCATCGCTTCAATTTCACACGGCTGCTTAATCGCACGCAAAGTACGAATATCCCGTGTGACGCTTTGAATGGTGAGGAACGGATAAACAGACTGCACTTTTTTGCACAGGGTGTAAGCCGGGCTATCAGGCTCATCCGGTGTCAGACGGTTGAGATCCAGATACAGGCTTTCGTAATTCCCCGAAAGAAAAATTTTATGCAGATCCGTCTCAAGGGAATCCAGATATTTACAATCGGCAATCCCCGTGAGATCATCCACTTCCCAGGTTTTGACACGCACACCCGTCCATCTTTCCAGCCGGGCATCCGGCGGCAACAAATACAGCGTTTCCCGGACATCCGTTTCGGAGATTTCGGCTACCAAAACCATTTCCTGCTGGTGCAGACCGGTCAGATACAAAAAGTTTCTGTCTGCCCAAAAAGGATAATATTCATCCGCCGTCTTTCGAACCTGTTTACCGGAAAACAGAACCAGAACGGAATTCTTTTTTAGTCTGTTATACAGCCGGTTTCTGTTGTTTACATGAAAATCTCTTGTCATTTTACTCCTGTGCTCCTTTCGGATTCTTTGCTTATTATATTCCCTTTGCCTGGCAACCTCAAGTCTAATTTTTGATGCTCAAATAATTCTGAAAAAACAGGAAATACAGGCGGTTCTATCTAGTTTACTTTCGATAAAAAATGCGATATAATGTTATCCGTGAAAGTGTCATTTCGATTCGGAATGCGCGCAGGCAACCAACGCGCAAAAGAACTCGGAAACAGGAGGTTCAAAATGAAAATTTTTATTGTTGAAGACGATATTGATATTCGCCGCATGGAAAGCTATGCTTTGATGAACAGCGGATTCGAAGTAAAAGAATTTGCAGACAGCTACGCTTTTTTTGAAGAGCTGAACAAAACAGTTCCGGATCTCGTTTTGCTGGATATTATGCTGCCCGGCGTAGATGGACTGACCATTCTGCAATCTTTGCGCAGCTCCAAAAAAACGGAAAATATTCCGATCATGCTGATCACCGCAAAAGGCAGCGAAATTGATCGCGTTCGGGGCCTGGATATGGGCGCCGACGATTATATTTCCAAGCCGTTTGGTATTATGGAATTTGTTTCGCGCGTAAAAGCTTTGCTGCGCCGTGCAGCACCCAAAGAAGAGCTTGAAACTATCACCTTCGGCAACATCACCATCGACGATACCAAGCGGACCGTCACGGCCGACGGCAATCTGTGTGAGCTGACCTACAAAGAATTTGAACTGCTTAAATTCCTGATGCTGAATCAGGGAATCGTTCTCAGCCGTGAAAAGCTGCTGAGCAAAGTTTGGGGATTTGAATTCGACGGCGAAACCCGTACCGTAGACATGCATATCAAAACACTGCGCCAAAAACTCGGAACCTGCGGCACCTGCATCAAAACCGTGCGTAACGTAGGTTACAAACTGGACGCCTGATGATTCCGAATGGCTATGGAAAGAAGGATTACGTATAATCTGATTCTGATCGGGGTTATCGCCTCTGTGATTGCCATGCTGTCAACCGCGTTTGCTTTTCAGAAGCGGATTGAACGCAAAATTCAGGAGACCCTGGCAGTCAACTCGGAAATGATGTGTAACATCTACACATTTGTACGCAATTACGAGGAGCTGAACAACTATGTTCCGCAGGGGTATCATATTCAAGTAATTGACAGCAACAACGGCCAATTACTGTATGATAACTGGTTGGCTACCGCCGAAACTGATACAGAAGATAAATACAAGGAATATCAGGAACTTCTTGAAAGCTATGACCCTGTTGAAACGCTTCAGCGCCCCGAAGTTGTACATGCCCTGAGTTTTGGTGAAGGAAGCGCTAGAACACACCGTCTTTCTTCCATGTTGGATGAATACTACTACGCCATTCGGCTGACACCGCAAAAGATTTTGCTCGTACGAACGGCGGAATCCAGTCTGCTCGCCTGGTATGTTAGTATGCTTCCCACACTCTTTATCAACCTGGCGATCATTCTGATCGGTTCTTACCTGCTTTCTGTGATCGCTACCAAACGCATGGTAGCCCCCATCAACCGCCTCTCTCAGCGTATCAACAACGAAACATTGGATTTCGACGGCGACATGGTGTACCCCGAGCTGGTTCCTTTTGTTTCCGAAATTTACATGCAGCGTCTGCGCAACAGCCGGCGTATTTCTGAGTTAGCCGAAGAGAAGAACAAGCTTACAGCCATCATGAAAGATATGAGCGAGGGCATCATTGTTTTTGATCGCTCCCGCAAAATCATTCTGGCAAATGATATGGCGCAAACATTCTTCAGCCTTCGTCCCGAAGATCTGGATACGCCGCATTACCTGACCAACCACCCCACGTTAAAATCCTGTGTTGATACGGCAATGCGCGGATGCAGCAAAATGATTGTAACGGAAATCGGCGGACGTCAGCTGCAGATTACAGCAGACCCGATTTATTCCGACCAGACTCAGACGGCTGTGGTCTGTTCCGTTCGGGATATCACCGAGCAGATGGCCATTGATAAAATTCAACAGGAATTTTCGGCCAATGTCTCTCACGAACTGAAAACCCCGCTTTCTTCCATTTCCGGCTATGCCGAAATGATCGAAGCCGGCATTGCTCAGCCGCAGGACATCACGAAATTTGCCAAAATCATTCGAAAAGAATCGGGACGTCTGCTCTCCCTTATCAACGATATCATCAAGCTTTCCAAGCTGGATGAATCGGCACAGATCGAAACCGAACCGGTGGATTTGCTCGAGCTGGCGGAAGAAACCGTGGACGTACTAACGCTCAATGCCCAGAAAAAGAAAGTTCAGCTGCTGATCGACGGCGAATCTTCTGTGGTGATCGGTGCCCGAGAGCTTTTGCTGGAACTGATTTATAACCTGACCGACAACGCCATCAAATACAATCGTGAAAACGGCAGTGTTACGCTGCATATCCACGGGCGCACGCTGCAAGTTGCGGATACCGGCATCGGTATTCCAGATAGCGCCAAGCCGCATATCTTCGACCGCTTCTTCCGCGTAGAAAAGAGCCGCTCCAAAGAGATGGGCGGAACCGGGTTGGGTCTGGCTATCGTGTGGCACATTGTGGAACTGCACAACGCCAAAATCTTTGTTGAGGATAATCCCGGCGGCGGCGCTCAGTTTACAGTGATTTTCCCGCCGAACAAATAACAACCGATCGAACCAAATGAAAGAGAGGACAGATTTTATCTGTCCTCTGTTTTCTTCCCATAAAAACAATTGCAGGTGATCGAACATGAAAGAGATTCTGGCCAAGCGCTTGAAGCAATGCAGAACAGAAAAAGGATTGACGCAGCGCGAGACCGCCATTTACTGTGATATGACCGAAAAGACCTATCAAAACTACGAGCTGATGACGCGCGAGCCCAAATTGGAAATCCTGCTTAGAATCGCAGATTTTTTCGATGTTTCAATCGATTATCTGATCGGAAGAACAGATAAAAAGCAAGTGAACAAATAAAAGCACCTGTACGGCACAAACCATACAGGTGCTTTTTTATACGATTTTATGATTCCTGCTTTTTCAGCTTTGCAAAATTGGCAAACAGCTTCTTCGTTCCAACTTTATCAAAGGAAACTTCAAGCAGTGTATCGTTTGCCATCGGCGTAGCCGAAACAACCAGACCCGTTCCGAATGCACGGTGCGTTACGGTATCGCCCACCTTGAAATGCTGCCGTACAGAAGCAGCCGGTTTGGCGGCAGCCGAGAAACCGCCGGCCGTGGCCACGTCCACCGACGGGCGGCGATGAGCCGCTTTGCCGGTACCTGCGGCGCCCGGATTCTGCTGGGCAGCGCGTGCAGCCATCTGCTGAGCCAACGCGTGGCGGAGCAATTCGCGGCTGGATTCACGCTGAATCAATTCTTCCGGGATTTCGGTTACAAAGCGGGAAATGCGGTTGCGCTGCGTCATACCAAACAGCATACGCGATTCGGAATGAAGCACAAACAGTTCTTCTTTGGCACGGGTAATGGCCACATATGCCAGACGGCGCTCTTCTTCCACTTCTTCGGGATTATAAGTAGACTGCATACCCGGGAAGATATTTTCTTCCATACCCGGCAAAAAGACAACCGGGAATTCCAGACCTTTTGCGGAATGAACCGTCATCATCACGGCCGCGTCGGAATCGGCGTCGTAATTATCGATGTCGGTAAGCAATGCAATTTCTTCCAGGAATTCAGAGAGCGTAGGCTCTTCGTTTTCTTCTTCGTAGCGGCGAATGTTCGAAAGCAATTCGTTGACATTCGCGATGCGGTCTTCTGCGGTGTCGGGATCTTCCGAGCGCAGATACATCAGGTAATCGGTTGTATCCAGAATTTCCTGATACAGATCCGCAATAGAGTGGCTTTCGTCTTCGGCAAACGTCACCAGCTTTTTCATCACACCGGCAAAATCAAGCAGCTTAGCGGAACTGCGCGACAGCGCCGGGAAATCCCAGGCATGGCACAAAACCGAATAAACCGATTCGCCGATCTGTGCGCCAATCTGCGCGGCATTATCTACCGAACGGTCGCCGATACCGCGTTTAGGTACGTTGATAATTCGGCGCAGGCGGATTTCGTCTTCCGGATTGTTGATCACACTCAAATAAGCCAGCATATCACGGATTTCGCGCCGCTCGTAGAAGCGGGTACCGCCGATAATGCGGTGCGGAATACCGGATTTGGCAAAAGTACGTTCCAGCGCGAGCGACTGGGAGTTCATGCGGTACAATACGGCATAATCCGAGAAGCGGCGGCCCTTGGCCACGCCTTCCAGAATTTTATCGGCGATCTTCTGCGCTTCTTCCTGTTCGTTTTCAACCGAAATCAGGTGCAGCTTGGCGCCGGCGCCGTTGGAAGTCCAAAGCGTTTTGCCCTTGCGGCCCATGTTATTGGAAATCACCGCATTGGCGGCATCCAGGATATTCTGTGTGGAACGGTAGTTCTGCTCGAGACGAATCACCTGAGCGTTGGGGAACGTCTCTTCAAAGTTCATGATATTTTCAATCGTTGCGCCGCGGAACTTATAGATACTCTGGTCGTCATCGCCCACAACGCACAGGTTGCCGTGCTTGGAAGCCAGCTGTTTGATCAGCACATACTGCGCATGGTTGGTATCCTGGTATTCGTCCACCATCAGATAGCGGAACTTATCGGCGTATTCCTCCAGCACATCGGGGCATTCTGCAAACAATTTCACGGTGTTGACGATCAGATCGTCAAAGTCCATTGCATCGTTGGCTTTCAGATGCTTCTGGTACTCGATGTACGCCTTGGCAATCATCTGCAGGCGGAAATCCCCGCCGGAACGACGGGCATATTCTTCGGGAGACACCAGCGAATCTTTTGCATGAGAAATCTCATTGAGCGCCGTGCGGGGCACCATGATCTTTTCGCTGACAGCCATTTCTTTAAGGACGGATTTCATCAGACGTTTGGTATCGTCCGAATCATAAATGGTAAAATGACGGCTGTATCCCAGGCGTTCGCCGTGGCGGCGCAGGATACGCGCGCAGCTGGAATGGAAAGTAGAAGCCCAAATGTCGTTTCCGGCCTCTCCCAGCATGTTGCAGAGACGGTCTTTGAGTTCACCGGCCGCCTTATTGGTAAACGTGATAGCCATCACACGCCACGGCGGGCAGGCAGAAACACTCAGATGCGAACGGACTTCGTCATCCAGCTCTGCTTCTCCGCGCAGATAAGCTTCACAGGCAGCCACATCTGCGTCTGTAACTTCCTCAGGAACAAAACTGCTGTCCCAGGCTTTGCCATACCGCAGGATCTGCGCGATACGATTGACCACGACGGTGGTTTTTCCGCTTCCTGCACCGGCAAGAATAAGCAGCGGCCCTTCCGTGCAGAACACGGCCTGCTTCTGCATATCATTCATGCGGCTGAAGTCTTTTTCGATAACCTGGCGCCGCAGCGCTAAAAACTGTTCTTTCGGCATTGCGATCATAGATTTATTACGACCCTTTCCCTCTTACTATAATTCTTTTCCTTTATTTATTTTACAACATCCGGCCCGGAATATCAACCGCAGGCGGCGTTTTTGTTCTTGCAATCGATTCGTGAATCAACTATAATACATATAAAGAATGCGGAAGGTGTGGTGAAAAACTTGGAAACTGAATTTAAGCAATCGTTAAAATTTCCATATCATGATAACCTCGGGCTTACGGTGTACAGCTGCGGTATCCATTCCTGTCATCCCGATTACGCCTGGGGACCCGGTATGCGGGATCATTATCTGATTCACTATATTCTTTCCGGCAAAGGCACCTACAACAACGGAGAACACTGTTATGCGCTGGGGCCCGGGGACGGCTTTTTATGCGAACCGGATAAAACCATCGTTTATACAGCCGACCACGACGATCCCTGGAAATACTGCTGGGTCGGTTTTAACGGCGCCGACGCCCAGCGTTTGGTGGGTTTGACTTCCCTTTCGCACGAAAATCCCGTTTTTCATTACGATCAGGATGACCGGTTGGCCAAACGCCTGGAAGCCCTTTATGAAATGGATAACACCCTGCTTTCCAGCGATGTGCGCCGGCTTTCCAACCTGATGGCCTTCCTCGCCGAATTGATCGATCTATTCGGTAAAGCGCCGCCGGAACACAAACGCGGGTACCGTTATGTGGAAAAATCGGTGCGTTTTATCGATTTTAACTATTCCCGCAGCATCAATATCGACGACATTGCCGCCAATGTGGGTATCAGCCGCAGCCATTTGTACCGGCTGTTTATGGAACATTTCTCGCTTCCGCCAAACGAATACCTGATCCGCTATCGGATCAGCAAGGCGGCCGAAATGCTGGAAAAAGGCGGTATCACGGTCAGCGAAGCGGCATTCTCTTCCGGCTTCTCCGATCAGCTGTATTTTTCCAGAGTGTTTAAAAAATACAAAGGTGTGCCGCCCAGCAAATATGCGGCGCTGCGCAAAGAAAACGCGAAAGATGTGACCCAACATGACAAATGAAAATAAATCCCTGCACGACTGGGCAGAACAAGGCGAACAGCTTTCCCCGCAAACCTGGGAACAGATGCCCGATATTTATCTGTATATGGATCAGGTTATCACCTGCCTGCAGGGTATGCTGAAATTTTATGATATCGACGAAAAGAACCCGCTGATTACCAACAGCATGATCAACAATTATGTGAAAAACGGTGTGGTGGAGCGCCCGGTCAAAAAGAAATACAGCCGCTCCCACCTTTCCCGCCTGTATATGATCTGCCTGCTCAAGCAGGTGCTTTCGATGCAGGAAATCGACCGGCTGCTGCGCGACGGTGAATCCGACCCGCAGGAACGCTTTTCTGCTTTTACCGAAATGATCGCACAAGCCACGCAGCAAACCTGCGCCCGCATTACCCAAGCCGAAGCAAATGGGAATCAGGAGCTGCGTGAACTTGCGCTGCATCTTTCGATTGAAGCCGCAGCCAAACAGGCAGCCGCCAAAAAAATCATTGAATCTTTGGAATCACACAGCCAAATAGAAGCAGAACGTGGATAGGCACTCCGCTTGAAACGAAGGGGAGAATGAACAAATGAAATGCTTTTTAACAAGCAACCTTGTCATCCCAGATACAAATGAACTGAATCCTGCAAACGGCTTTTTAGATAAACTCAAAACTTGCATTCCAAACACGTGCAAAACCTTGTTTATCTGTTCCGATCCCAACAGCCACGAACGTACAATTCGATTTGCTGGCGCTGTAAAAGAAAGCTTTGAATCCGCAGGGTTTAATTTTGCCTGCTTTACTGTTTTGGACGGTGAAAATCAAGAAGAAACCTCCGAATTGGTTGCAGGCGCCGATCTGATTATTCTGGCCGGGGGTCATGTACCCACACAGAACCGTTTCTTTTCACTCATTCATCTGAAAGAGCTTCTGCGCACCTTTGAGGGTATTCTTATCGGCATCAGCGCCGGATCGATGAACAGTGCAGAAATCGTCTACGCACATCCGGAATTGGAAGGAGAAGCGACTGACCCGTCGTATCAGAAATACCTTCCGGGATTGGGCTTGACGAATAAAATGATTCTCCCCCATTATCAGCTCATCAAAGACCATGTACTGGATGGGCTTCGTGTTATGGAAGATATTGCTTATCCCGACAGCTACGGCAAACAGTTTTACGTACTGACAGATGGGAGCTATGTTTACATAGATGGCGATGCCGAAACAATCTACGGTGAAGCCTACCTGATTGCGGACGGAAAACTGTCGCAGATTTCTTACTCGGAAGGTACCGCATGAATATACAGGGTATGATCAGCAAGAAAAAAGATTTCACTTCCCTTCCTTACAGCAAAATCCAGACCTTTTCGGTTGAAACCGTATTGTTTTTGATTTAGACAGCGAACTGGAAATGTGGTTGAGCTGTCTGTATGCAAACGTGCATTATTTAAAGCCCGCTTCCTTTTCGGATAAGCGGGCTTTTTAGCGTAATTTTTAAGGTCCGGCTAAAATCATGCACCTGTTTTTCGTTTTTCCATACACTGTAAGTAAGGCCGTTCCTGTCAATTCAGAAACCGTGCCCCGCCCGTATGGGTATCTTACTTAAAGGAGGTTCGCTCTGCCATGGCAGAAAACGAAAGTGCTCTGAACCGCGATGGCTGCAATTGCAGCGAGGCCGTATGCATCGACGCGATGCGTATCTATGATTCCTGCTCTGATAAAGACTGTCTGGAAGATATCCGGGTTATTTTCACGCAGCCGGTGCAGGAAATCATCAACAGCGCCACAAACGTAAGAATTCGTGACGCACAGGTTTTGCAGGTTTGCCTGGATTTACAACCCATCCCCTTCAACCGCGGATTCTATTCCGTAGACATGACCTTTTATTTCAATGTTTCTTTGGATGTGTTCAACGCACAGCCAAACGGATGCACCACGGTAAACGGCGTATCCGTATTCAACAAAAAGGTCATCCTGTTCGGCAGCGAAGGCAACGTAAAAGTGTTCTCGTCTGATTCCTGCTCGGCCAATTGCATGCAGAACAGCCGCAACATGCCCAAGGCAACCGTTCAGGTTGCAGAACCCATTGCCCTTTCCGCCAAACTGTGCGAATGCGCACCGCAGTATTTTGAACCGTGCAATCGCTTCCCCGAATGTGTGCAGGCGGTATACGGCGATGACTTTGCCACCGGTCCCCAAATGCGTACGGTGTTTGCAACCATCGGTCTGTTTACCATTGTACAGATTGTACGCAACGTGCAGATGATGATTCCGGCCTATGATTTCTGCGTCCCCGAAAAAGAATGTGTACCTTCTTCGGATAATCCCTGCGAATTGTTCAGCCGGATCGAATTCCCCACGAATGAATTTTTCCCGCCGCGCGCCTGTGACTGCTCTGGCGACGAACATTGTTCCCGTTCATCCAATTAAAACATAGTTTGCTGCATCGATCCTGCCATTCCTTATGGCAGGATCGATCTATTTAAATAATAAAAAACAGCGGAATACCCCAAACCGTCCGATGAAATCACTTGAAATTAGCCCGATAATATGATCCTCAAGGCAGTACACGTTATCTTCAACATCCAAGTTTGAACCTGCTGTAAACATTCCAATAATGGTTTTGAAGTATAATTTCTATAAATTTTACTTATGTACTGCCGTTTTGAATTAAATTAATCATGCATTTTTGCTCTCTATGATTTACATCCGTCAGGACACTTGAAAAGAATGGCTGCCACTGTTTATTCATAGTATTAGGCATAGAATTTCTGTTCGTTTTGCTTGATAAATTTCATGCGCTGTGCTATGATTAGACAATACGGTGCCCATTGTTTGATGGAGGGCATAAAAAGGAGTGTAGCTTCTATGGAAAACAATAAGAAAACCATCGCCGTCGTTTTTGGCGGCGTTTCTTCTGAATATGAAATCTCGCTTCTCTCCAGCGCATCGATCCTGCGGCATTTATCGAAAGATAAATACGAGATCCTCTGCCTGGGCATTACGCGCGAAGGCCGCTGGTACCTGTATCACGGCGGACCGGATGATATTGCCAGCGACGCCTGGGTGAACGCCCCCGATAACGTACCCGCTGTTCTGTCTCCGGACCCGAATACACATGGTATCCTGGCCTTTTATCCCGATGGTGTAAAAACGCTGCGGGTTGATGTGATTTTCCCCGTTCTGCACGGCAAAAACGGTGAGGACGGCACGATTCAGGGCTTGTTCACGATGAGCGGTATTTCCTATGTTGGCTGCCATACCTTTGCCTCTTCTGTTTGCATGGATAAGGCCGCCACGCACACCATTCTTTCGGCCAACCGAATTGAACAGACCCCTTATCTGTGGTTCTATGCCGATCGCTATACCGATCCGGAAGGCCGCGCCATCATCCGCAAAAAAGTAGCGGCTCGTCTCAATTTCCCGGTATTCGTCAAGCCGGCCAACGCCGGTTCTTCTGTGGGTATCTCGAAAGTTGCTTCGATGGATGATCTGGACGAAGCCGTAGAAAAAGCCGCCGCCGAAGATACGAAAATCGTCATTGAAGAAGGCGTAATCGGCCAGGAAGTCGAATGCGCCGTTTTGGGCAATCGCGATGCCAAAGCTTCCGTTGTGGGCGAAATCGGAGCTTCCGCCGAATTCTACGACTACGATGATAAATACAAAAACGGCACTTCTCAGCTGTATATCCCTGCGCGCATCAGCGAGGAAATCAGCGAAGAGATCCGCCAGACGGCTGTGCGTGCCTATCGCCTGCTGGGATGCTCGGGACTTTCCCGCGTGGATTTCTTTGTCACGCGTGAGGGCCAGGTTATCCTCAACGAAATCAACACCCTGCCTGGCTTTACGGCAATCAGCATGTATCCCAAGCTTTGGGAAGCCAGCGGCTTGCCGTACAGCGACCTGCTGGATCGTCTGATCGAGCTGGCGCAAGAGGCATAAGCTTATGGATAATCGTCCCATTGGTGTTTTTGATTCCGGGCTGGGCGGATTAACGGCCGTTAAGCCGCTTCACCGGATTCTGCCGCACGAAAATATCATTTATTTCGGCGATACCGGCCGCGTCCCCTATGGTTCGCGCGGAGCCGATGTAATCCGTCAATATGCGGAGCAGGACGCGCGTTTTCTGCTTTCGCATGATGTAAAATTTGTTCTGGCTGCCTGCGGAACGGTCAGTACGGTTGCAACGCATCTTGCCGATCTGTTGCCTGTTCCCTATGCCAATGTTTTGCAGCCCACAGCTTTAGCGGCTGTGCGCGCCACCAAAAACCGCCGCATCGGCGTAATCGGAACGGCTGCTACCATCCGCAGCGGTGCTTTTGAACGCGAGATTCACCGCATCGATCCCACCATGCAGGTCACCAGTCAGGCTTGCCCGCTGTTTGTTCCGCTGGTGGAAAGCGGTTTTATCGATCCGAACGACAGCGTGCCGATTGAAGTAGCCCGTCGCTATCTGGCGCCGATTCTGGCGCAGGGGGTCGATACGCTGATTCTCGGATGCACGCACTATCCGATCCTCAAACGCATCATCGGGCCGCTGGTGGGCGATGATGTGATTCTGATCGATTCCGGACGCGAAAGTGCTCGTCACTGCGCTGCTCTACTGGCCAAAAACGGCCTTTTGTCCGACCGCGAAACCGAAGGCGAAGAACGCTTTTTCGTCAGCGACCGCACGGACGATTTTACCAGCGTAGCCGGCATTTTTTTGGGAAATGAAGCCACCAGTTTAGAAGCGGAACTGGTACAGATTGAAGACTATTAAACGACAAGATGATGAAAGAAAATTACCTGATTTCCATCCGCGGCCGTCAGCAATACGACGGCGACAGCGGTAAAATTGACATTGACACCGTAGGTTCTTATGTGATCCGTTCGGGCAAGAAATACATCAGCTATCGCGAATACGATGAAGATGATCCCAACCGTTCCTATCTTACCACGCTGAAAATTGACGACGAAAAGAACCGTGAAAGTGTCACGATGATTCATTCGGGAGGCGCAACCCGGTTGTTCCTGCAAAAAGGGCAGCGCAATATCTGCCGGTATGATACCGGTATGGGGATTTTGATGCTGGGCGTGTTCACCAACTCGATTCATTCCACGCTGGATGAGCAAGGCGGCGAATTATCGCTGGATTATACGTTGGACATCAACGCCAGCGTTTCCAGCCGCAACCACATCCATGTTTCCGTGCGCAAAGCTCCCGGAGAAGAAATTGACCCGTAAAACAGAACGTCCTGATGGTACTTCCATCGGGACGTTTTTTTATTCGTAGAAATCATGCGCCTTCTGCGGCAGGCAAGCAAAAGAGCTTTTGAAATACAATAGAGAAGTTATCTACAAAAAGTCAGTAAAGGGAAACCCCCGACGAGGGTTTCCCCTCAAAACAGTCCGCCGGACTGTTTTTTCACCCTTTCCTGCGTTTTGAGAGGCAAAAGAGTTCCGCTCTTTGCGAAGAGCGGCCAAAGGCTCTGCCTTTGGAAACCGCAAACCTTTGAAAAGGTTTGATCGAAACTTTTACGTTCGTGCAGCTTGCTTTAAAGTTTACTACAGACTGAAGGCCCACCAAATTGGCGGGCATTTTGAATCAATGATGTTTCACTTTTTGCAGCGTGTCCGGGCTGATATCGCCCGCTTTGATCAAAACGGTCTTGGTCAGCATCGGGCCGATCAATTCATAAATCAGAATCGCAAACAGCGTAATGTTGCGCACCAACGAACCGCATCCCGGCAGCGCTTCTGCCTGAACCGACATACCCAAAGCCACACCGGCCTGCGGCAGCAGGGTAATACCCAGATAATCGCGGATACTGCGGTCGCACTTCATCCAAGCCGCACCATAGAACGAGCCGATATATTTACCGGCCGAACGCGAGAGAATGTACAAAACACCTACGCCCACAATGGCAAGATCAGCAAAAACGTTCAGTTCCAGCTCCGCACCGCTGAGCACGAAGAAAACCACATACAGCGTTTCCGTCCAGCCTTCGGTGCGCTCCATAATTTCTTCGGAATCTTCGCACAGGTTGCAGAAAATCGTTCCGAGCATCATGCAGACCAGCAGCGAAGAGAATGCAATTTTAATGCCGCCGATTTCAAATTTTTCCATCGACATAGCCGTGGTAATAAACACAAATGTAATCACGATAATCAGCCGGTGCGCCATTGATTTGAACCAGCGCTGGCAAATCGTGAGGATCGCGCCCATAATCGCGCCCAAAACCAGAGAAACCGTTACTTCGATGATCGGCTCGAGAATAATATGAAGGACACTAATCTGGCCGTTTACCAAAGCTTTGGCAATACCAAAAGAAACAGCAAACACAACCAAGCCAATCGCGTCATCCAAAGCAACAATCGGCAGCAAAATATCGGTCAGTTTGCCTTTGGCGCGATACTGGCGTACAACCATCAACGTAGCTGCAGGCGCTGTAGCCGTTGCGATAGCACCCAGCGTAATGGCCGCCGGAAGCGGGAATTTGTCCCCCAGAAAAACAGCTACAATCGCTAGCGTAATGTCCACAAACAACGTAGCCGTAAGTGCCTGCGTAAAAGCAATTACGGTTGCTGCTTTACCGGTTTGGCGAAGAGACGAGAGGCGAAATTCGTTTCCAATATCAAACGCAATGAAGCCCAAAGCCACATTGGAAATCAAACTCAGCGCTTTTACGGAATCAATAGAAGAAAAGCCCAGGCCCTCTATTCCCAATCCTCCCAAAAAATAAGGACCAATCAGAATACCGGCCACCAGATAGGCCGTTACCGCCGGCAGTTTAAGCGGCTTTACCACGCGCGTCATCAGCATACCAACGATCAGCGCAGAGGAAATTTGAAACAGAAGAATCATGTTCATACCCCTTTGCAAATAATTACCGGTTGGCAGAGCTGCGCCGGTATCCAGAGGCAATTTTATCATTTTTGACAGGTCTCGTCAAGAAAATAAAGTATAAATTTACATCAAGAATCTTGTTGCTTTTGTCCTGATTTTACGTTATTTATACAAATATCCCGGCTTGTTTCCTTGTAGAGCGTCCCCTTTCATGTTACAATAAGAAAAACACTCTATAGGAGGTCTTTATGCCGCCGTCTTTACGAATCAATTGCTGCGAATGGGATCGGATTTTGCAGCCGGAATATGAAAAAGAATACTTTACAAAACTTGAAAATCAGGTCTTTAAGGCTTATGAAAGCGAAACCGAAGTTTATCCGCCGGCGGAAGATCTGTTTCGCGCCTACCGCCTTACTCCGCCGCAATCAGTGCGGTGTGTTGTCTTGGGACAGGACCCGTACCACGAACCCGGCCAGGCACACGGCCTGAGCTTTTCTGTAAAATCAGGCACGAAACTGCCGCCTTCACTGCGCAACATATTTAAGGAAATCGAATCGGACACCGGAGAAGCCTGCGACTTCTCAAACGGCGATCTGAGTTATCTGGCGGAACAGGGCGTTCTGCTGCTCAACACGGTTCTCACCGTAGAAAAAGGCAAGGCCAACAGCCACAAAAATTTTGGCTGGCAGCATTTTACGGCGGCCACCCTTTCGGCACTGAATCAAGTGAAACAGCCGATCGCCTTTATCCTTTGGGGCAGTCATGCGCAGGCTCTAAAGAAAACGATCTGCAATCCCGCCGGTCCGCGCTTGGTTGTAGAAAGCGTACATCCCAGCCCGCTTTCGGCTTACCGCGGATTTTTCGGGAGCCGTCCCTTTTCACAGGTCAATACTTTTTTGGAGCAAAACGGCCAGAAAGCCATTCACTGGTGCAATCAATAAGAAAGAAACCGGCAATCGTCAGCAGACGATTACCGGTTTTTCATGCAACAAATCTCTTTACGGAACAACTTCACCGTGCTATAATGCTGTCAGAATAGATAAAATCCGATGAGGAGGAGGATAACAAATGTATTTTTCACTTTGGAAAAACGGACTTTGTTACAAAAACGCCGGTGAAACGCTGACACTGGTCCCCTGGGGAAAGAACAGTCTGCGCGTTCGCTCGGCTATGATGAATGAGCCGGTTGATACCGACTACGCGCTGCTTCCGCCCGAAAACTGCACGGCGGAAATCAACATCGATGAAAACCAGGCAGTCATTGTGAACGGTAAGCTCCGCGCCGTTTTAACGCTGGACGGACGCGGACGCTGCGAAATCGCCTACTACAATCAAAACGGGAAGTGCCTGTTGCGCGAAAACGGCTACCAGGGCGCGTTGGATACAGCCAGCCGTCACTTCAAGCCCATTCTGGGCGGCGACTGGGAATTAACCGCTTCCTTTAACAGCGACCCTAACGAAAAATTATACGGCATGGGCCAGTATCAGCAGGAAATTTGGGACATCAAAAACTGCGTTTTCGAATTGGCTCAGCGCAATTCGCAGGCCAGCGTTCCGTTTGTGCTTTCCAGCGCCGGATACGGCTTTTTGTGGCACAATCCGGCCATCGGCAAGGCTGTCTTTGCCAAAAACATTACGCAGTGGACGGCGGCTTCCACGCGCCAGCTCGATTACTGGCTGACCGCCGGAGATACGCCGGACGAAATTGAACGCGCCTATGCCGATGCGGTCGGTCATGCGCCGATGATGCCGGAATACGGCTTGGGCTTCTGGCAGTGCAAACTGCGTTACTGGAACCAGGAACAGCTTTTGAATGTGGCCCGGGAATATCATCGCCGCGGCGTTCCGCTTTCCGTGATCGTCTGCGACTATTTCCACTGGCCGAAACTGGGCGACTATCGTTTCGACGAAGAATTCTTCCCCGATCCCAAAGCCATGACGGATGAGCTTAAAGAAATGGGCGTGGAACTAATGGTTTCCGTTTGGCCGCAGGTAGATGTAAAAAGCGAAAACTACGCCGAAATGCAGCAGCGCGGTCTTTTGATCCGCGCGGAACGCGGCGTACAGCTCGGCAAACTTTTCGCCGGAAACTCCATGCAGTACGACGCCACCAATCCGGAAGCAAGAAAGTTTGTCTGGGAAAAATGCAAGGAAAATTATTATAAACACGGTATCCGCCTATTCTGGCTGGACGAAGCCGAACCCAACTATACCGTAGATGATTTCGACAACTACCGCATGCAGCTGGGCACCCACGCAGCCATCGGAAACCTGTATCCGCAGCTTTACGCAAAAGGTTTTTATGACGGCCTAAAAGAAGTCGGAGAAGAACCACTCACATTGGTTCGCTGCGCCTGGGCCGGCAGCCAGCGTTTCGGCGCTTTGGTCTGGTCGGGCGACGTACACTGTACCTGGGAAGCCCTGAGAAGTCAGCTTTGCGCAGGCTTACATATGGCTGTGGCCGGCATTCCCTGGTGGACAACCGACATCGGTGGATTCAACGGCGGCGAAACGGAAGATCCGAATTTCCACCGCCTGCTGGTTCGCTGGTTCGAGTGGGGGACGTTCTGCCCCGTGATGCGTCTGCATGGCGACCGCTCGCCGCGCGAATATCTGCACCGCACCGACGGCTCTCCCCTATTCCCGACAGGCGCGGACAACGAAATCTGGAGCTTCGGCGAAGAAAACTGCGCCACGCTGACCCGTTACATCCGTCTGCGCGAAGCCATGCGTCCGTATCTGCGCTGCCTGATGCAGGAAACGCACGAAACTGGCCGCCCTGTGATGCGCCCGATGTTCTATGAATTCCCGCAGGACAGCGCTTGCTGGGATCTGAACGATCAATATATGCTGGGCGGCGATCTGCTGGTCGCCCCCGTACTGTACGATCATATGGATCAGCGTTCTGTTTACCTCCCGGCAGGCAGCAAATGGACCCTGCTGCATACCGGCGAAACCTTTGACGGCGGACAGAATGTTTGCGTACAGGCCCCGCTCGATATCATTCCGGTTTTCCGCCGAGGTGATGCTCTGCCTGAATTGCAGGGTTTACTGTAAAGAGTCTTTTCCTTCCTCGAGCAGCTGAATAAATGAGCGTGCCGCTTTCGGCAAAAAACGATCCTTGGCCGTTACCACACAGATGGTGCGGGGCGGCAGCGGAGGATCCGTTTCAATCTCGAACAATCGCCCGGCCTCTAATGCAGGCTGGGCGAATTCTTTCATAACAACACCCACGCCGAATTCCCGCTCAGCAAACGGCGAAATCAGGTCGGCTGTAGCCAGGCTGAATGCCGGCTCAAACAGCAAACCGCAGGAAGCAAAAAAGCCATCCAGAAACGCGCGGGAAGCCGTACCGGTTTCGTGCCCGATAATCGGATATTCCAAAAGTTCTTCGAGCGGGACTTTTCTCCCCCGCAGATGTGAAAAAGCCGGCCCGGCAATAAAGACATCTTGAATGGTCCGGATCGGCAGCACATTCAGGCGGGGTTCCATATGCGGCGGCGTAATCACCAATCCCACGTCGATTCGGCCTTCGTTCAGTGCGCGCACGGTTTCGGGGGTGGTGGAATTCATCACCTGCATGTGAACGCCGGGATACCGCCGATGGAAATCATCCAAAAAAGGCAGCAAAAAATAATGGAACGTCATTTCCGTAGCGCCCAGACGCAGCAGGCCGCTTTCCAGTTCCAGCGTATTTTCAAGCGACTGTTCTCCGGCTGCGATGCGCTCCATCGCTTCGCGCACATAACCGTACAGCAATTCCCCTTCCGGCGTCAGCACCACGCCCCGGGGCGTACGCACCAGCAAATCCGTTCCCAGTACCTGCTCGAGCTGTTTGATCGTCCGGCTGACCGCAGGCTGAGAGATATGCAATTGTTCAGCTGCCAGCGAGATACTCGAAAAGCGGGCAACCTGACAAAAAACACGGTAATACTCCAAATTTACATTCATTTTTCGGCTCCACGATATAACAAAATTTGATACAGGCTATAACAAAATGAAAATTGACTTATATCTGGAAGTTTATTATACTAAAGAGCAATTGAAAAGTAAAGGAGCCTTCTGCATGAATAATGACCTAACCGTAGGTGCCCCCTCGAAACAGCTTCGGGTGTTCTGTATTCCGCTGCTGCTTTCCGCCATGTTCCAACAGCTTTATAATATTGCCGACAGTGTCATTGCCGGGCAGTTTGCCGGTAAAGATGCGCTCGCCGCCATCGGCGCTTCCTATTGCATCACCATGATTTTTATGGCGGTTGCCATCGGCGCTAATACCGGCTGCAATGTTATTGTTTCCATGCTGTATGGCGCAAAAGATTTTGAACGCATGAAAACTTCCGTGTGGACTTCGCTGATCTCTGTTTCGGCGGTCAGTATCCTTTTAACCGTCGTCGGCGTGATCTTCTGCCGCCCGATGCTGATACTGCTGGCCACGCCTGACAACATCATGACAGACGCCGCGGTCTATCTGGATATCTATATCTACGGTCTGTTCTTCCTGTTCCTGTATAATATCTGTACCGGTATTTTCTCCGCGCTGGGAGATTCCAAAACGCCGTTCTATTTTCTGGTTGCCTCCTCAATCGGCAATGTCGTTTTGGATCTGCTGTTTGTAGCCGTTTTCCATTGGGGCGTTGCCGGCGCCGCATGGGCTACGTTTTTGGCACAGGGCGCTGCGGCTGTTCTGGCGCTGGTCGTTTTGCTCAAGCGCGTTGCCAAAATTGAAAGCGGTCCTTATCCTCGCTTCTCCTTTCCCATGCTCCGCAAAATCTGCGTTGTGGCAATCCCCAGCATTTTGCAGCAAAGCTTTATCTCGGTCGGCAATCTCTTTATTCAGAATCTGGTCAACGGATTCGGTTCCGATGTTGTGGCCGGTTATTCCGCTGCCATTAAACTGAACACGTTTGCCCTGACCTCGTTTACCACGCTGGGCAACGGTACATCCGTGTTTACCGCGCAGAATCTGGGTGCGCAAAAAACAGACCGCGTCCGTCAGGGCTTCCGCGCCGGATGCACAATCTCTGTAGTGATTGCTGTTTTGTTTACTTTGGTTTATGTGGTGTTTAGCCGGTATATGATCGGCCTGTTCGTGAATATCAATGAAACGGAAGTTGTGGCAGCAGGTACTGCTTTCCTGCGGATTGCTTCGCCGTTTTATGCCGTAATTTCCATTAAATTAATGGGCGACGGTGTTTTGCGCGGAGCAGGCGCCATGAAGAGCTTTATGGTAGCTACTTTCTCCGACCTGATTCTGCGCGTTGTCCTGGCCATGATCATGTCCCCAATCTTTGGCTCCAATGGGATCTGGTATTCATGGCCGATTGGCTGGACTATCGCCACCTGTATCACTATGGGATTCTATTTCAGTGGAATCTGGAAGCATACCGAGTTATTGGATAAACCCGTTAAAGAATAAAAGCGTAATTTATCGATTTAAACCATCATATAAAGATTTGATTGAAAGCAGTTGCAGCTAAGTGTTTTTCTTCTTGCGTATTACAAAAAGAACTGGGACTAAAGTCGTTAAATATAGACAAATTGTGAAATTTTCATGCCGCATTTTATCCATTTTGCTTATTGCTTTCGACAATTTTTTCTGGTATGCTTTATACAACCATCATTGTTATGCAATGATTACAAATCTTTAAGGAGTGTTTGTCATGGAAGAGAAAAAATCGAATGGCCTTTCCATTGCGGCTCTGGTCTGCGGCATTCTGGGTATCATCGGCGGCTTTATTCCGGTCGTTTGCTATTTTACCCTGGTGCTCTCCATTCTGGGCGTCGTATTTGGCGTTCTGGGCCGTAAAAAGTGTGCCAGCAAGGGCATGGGCACAGCCGGTTTGGTGCTCGGCATCATCGGTCTGGCTTTCTCCCTGCTCGGTGTGCTTTGCGTTGCCTGCGTCTGCCTGGCTGCTACCGGCGGTGCTGGATTGGCTGCTTTTGCCTAATTTTCCCTTACTAGTCTTACAAAAAGCGGCATCTGCATTTGATGCGGATGCCGCTTTTTCTGCCTTGTTTACGATTCAGGAGGTTCTATGTATCCTGTTATTCATTTACCCGGCAAAGAGCTTTCCACCTACGCTTTATGCGCCGTGGTAGGCGGACTGCTGGCCGGTACCTACGTTTGCCTTTCGGCTAAAAAGAAGGGCGAAGACGTAGACGACACGATTATTATGATGCTCCTAACCGCGCTGGGCGTGCTGTTCGGTTCCCATATGCTTTACGGAATCGTTACCCTGCCCACTGCTGTACTTTTTTTCCAAAAAGGCCTTACCATCAGCTCTTTTCAGGATGTGCTGGATCTGGCGATGTTCCTGTTTGGCGGCGGTGTTTTCTATGGCGGCTTAGGCGGCGGCGCGTTGGTGGCCTGGCTGTACACGCGCAAGAAAAACAAAAACCAGGCGCTCTATGCCGATTTATTGGCTCCGGCCATTCCGCTTTTCCACTTTTTCGGGCGGATCGGCTGCTTTTTGGGTGGCTGCTGCTATGGCGTAGAAGCGCCGATCGGTTTTGTTTATACGCAAAATCCAATCGAAGCCGCTAACGGTGTGGTACGTTTTCCTATACAATTGGTGGAATCGGCCTTTAATCTGCTGCTGTTTCTCGTGCTGTATTTTCTGTTTTCGCGCGGTTTGCTCAAAGGTCGGTTAATTCTGGTCTATCTGCTCTCTTATGCGCCGGCCCGATTCATTTTTGAATTCTTCCGCGGCGATACCTATCGCGGATTTATCGGAATCTTTTCCACTTCTCAATTTATCAGCCTGTTGATTGTAGCCGGCTGCGTGGTATTTCTGGTATACCAGCGG
Source organism: uncultured Clostridia bacterium (assembly GCA_944384905.1). Taxonomy (GTDB): domain Bacteria; phylum Bacillota; class Clostridia; order Oscillospirales; family Acutalibacteraceae; genus RGIG7265. The sequence continues at coordinate 7,706 of CALWVE010000023.1, read as the reverse complement.
ATGCAGAAAATCAATCGAAAGCCCAAAATTTCCGCTTAAATCAAAACTCCGTGTGAATCCCAGTTTGGGAAGTCACCCGGAGTCTTTGTTTTATCTTTTTCTTAATTTTTTTAAAATCGAAATTTGACCCTGTCCCTGATGAATCACCAGCGCAAGCCCCGCGATCAGCGCGGCAAAGCCGACAAAAACAGCAGCCAGCGTTCCCAAACGGGAAAGCACACGATGACGGTTTACCCGACTGGAAAGATTCTTCCATTCCTGCTCAGTTGGGTCAGCGGGCAGTTCGCCCGTTATTTTCACCTGAGAAGCGGAAGAAGAGATTTCGGGGCGGAATTTACGGTAATAACGCCGGCAGTCCGGGCATTCTTTCAGATGCTGCTCCACGGCGCGGGCACTGTCTTCACTGGCCAGGCCGTCCTGGTATAAACCGGCCAGATCCATCGCCATATCACAGGTAATGTGCATGTTCAAGTTCCTCCATCAACATTCGCTTGGCGCGAAAATAAATTACCTTTGCCGAATTTTCCGTGATATTCAAAGCCGCGCCGATCTCTGAAAAAGACATTTCGGCATAAATGCGCAGCATAACCACATCGCGGTACTTTTCGGATATTTCATTCATAATTTTGCGGATCGCCGCAACAACCGCTTTTTTCTGGTATAGATCCTCGGGATTTTCCGTATTTCCTTCGCAAAACACATCGCTGAGCAGCGAAAGGCTGATCGCCCCCAACCCCATTTTATTTTTTCGAAGGTACGTATAATAAATGTGCTTTGCAATAGAAATCAGCCATGTCTGCACCCGGCACTCTCCTTTAAACCGGTGCATAGAAAGATAAGCCTGATAAAACGTTTCCTGCGTAAGTTCTTCCGCCACACTGGCAGAACCGGAAAGTTTATACAGGAATCCGTAAACTTTTGAAAAATGTTCCCGGTAGATCTGTTCAAACTCGTTTTCCAAATGCATTCCTTTCCTTCACAAACAACTTCTTTTTGCCGAATTCAAAAATCCGACAGCCGGGCTCAGGATATAGCATACAGTATTTTTTTGTAAATGGCAACGGAGATTGGATAAAAAATAAAAAATTTACATTTTCTTCTGTTCCTTGTAACCAAACCACCTTTTTGTGTACTAACTATACGTTAACTAAAATCCGGAAGGTGAAACTATGAGTTTTTCTGTTTTGGGAACCGGCCTGTATGTGCCGGAAAAAATCGTCACCAACGACGATCTCTCGACGTTTTTGGATACGAACGATGAATGGATCACCCAGCGCGTAGGTATTAAACAGCGCCATGTTTGCACAAATGAAACCGCAGCGGATCTGGCTATTCAGGCTGCCAAGCGTGCGCTGGAAAACAGCGGCGTTGCTGCCGATGAGCTGGATTTGATTATCGGCGCTACGGTCAGCGGCGAAACGGTTTGCCCCTCCATTGCCTGCTATGTTCAGGCTGGTGTCGGTGCCAAGTGCCCCGCTTTTGATGTAAACGCCGCCTGCTCGGCTTTCCTGTTCGAGCTGGAAACGGCCGCCGGCTTCTTTGCCCGTGGCTTTAAGAAAATTTTGGTCGTCGGTGCCGAGCGCATGAGCCGCATCATCGACTGGAAAGACCGCAGTACGGCTGTTATCTTCGGCGACGGCGCCGGCGCAGTTGTACTGGGAGCCGACGAAACCAGCGAATACGAATCCGTTCTTCATGTAGAAGGCGGCGATTCCGTTATCAAGATCCCGCAGCATGTAGGCAACTCTCCGTTCTATGAAAACGAAGCGGAAGCCCCCTACACCCAGATGGCGGGTCAGGAAACGTTCCGTTTTGCTGTTACATCGATTGTAAACGACATTCACGAACTGCTCGACAAAACCGGCCACACGTTGGATGAAGTCAAATGGATTGTTCCGCATCAGGCCAACAAGCGCATCATCGACGCCGCGGCCAAGCGTTTGAAAATGTCCCCTGAGCAGGCGGAAAAAATGTATGTCAACATCGACCGTTACGGCAACACCTCCAGCGCCAGCATTCCGATCGCGCTCGATGAGCTCCATCGCGAAGGCAAGCTGCAAAAGGGCGATCTGGTTCTGCTGACCGCTTTCGGCGGCGGACTGGCCAGTGGTGCCTGCCTGTTCAACTGGTAATTCTTATTTTGTCAATCGGCGGATCATCCGCTGCAAATAAAAAATTAAACTTTCATTATTAAAGGAGAAATTACAATGGTTTTGGAAAAAGTTGCTCAGATTCTGGCTGAAAGAGTAGATTGCGATGCTAGCGAAATCACCCGCGAAACGGCTTTTGCCGATCTGGGTATCGATTCTCTGGACGTAACCGAACTGGCTATGGATGTTGAAGACGAATTCGGCATCGAACTGGAACTCGATGCTTCCGTTACCACCGTGGGCGCTCTGGTAGACATGATCGAAGCCAAGCAGGACTGAGAGGTGCCGCATGATTACCTCTCCTCTGTGTGAGATGCTGGGCATCCAGTATCCGATTTTTCAGGGTGGCATGGCCTGGATTGCCGACGCCAAACTGGCCGCGGCTGTTTCCAACGCCGGCGGTCTTGGCATCATCTCGGCCATGAACGCCGGCCCCGATTATCTGCGCGAGCAGATCGCCATTGCGAAAAGCCTGACGGATAAGCCGTTCGGCGTAAACATCATGCTGCAGAGTCCTTTTGCCGACGATGTAGCTCAGGTTGTGGCCGAAGAAGGCGTTAAGATCGTAACGACCGGCGCCGGCACGCCTACCAAATACATGCCGCTGTGGCAGGAAGCCGGTATCTGCGTGATTCCGGTGGTAGCCTCCGTTGCGATGGCTAAGAAAATGGAACGCGCCGGTGCTTCCGCTGTAATCGCGGAAGGTCAGGAATCCGGCGGACATATCGGTGAACTCACAACCATGGCGATCGTGCCTCAGGTTGTAGACGCTGTAAACATCCCCGTTCTTGCCGCCGGAGGTATTGCCGACGGACGCGGCGTGGCCGCCGCCTTTATGCTGGGCGCCTGCGGCGTACAGCTGGGCACCCGTTTCCTGGTAGCCAAAGAATGCGGCGTACATCAGAACTATAAAGATCAGGTGCTGAAAGCCGGCGACATTTCCACGGTAACAACCGGACGCCGTTTCGGCGGCAACACCTGCCGCTGCATCAAAAACAGCTTCAGCCGCAATTTCCTGAAGGAAGAATACGCGCCCGAAGCCACGGCCGAATCGATTGCCAACCTGGGCGTAGGCGCACTGCGCCGTGCCGCCGTGGAAGGCGACGTAAAGACCGGCTGTCTGTTGGCCGGCCAAATTTCCGGCATGGTCAACCGCGAACAGACCGCCGAAGAAATCGTAACCGAAATCTTTGAGCAGGCCGAGGCCGTGCTGAAAGGAGCTGCCAAATGGGTAAAATAGCCTTTTTGTTTTCCGGTCAGGGTGCACAGCATCCGGGCATGGGAAAAGAATTTTACGATACCAACGCGCGTGTCAAGGCCGTATTTGATGCGGCCGAGGCAATCCGCCCCGGCACGCTGCATCAGATGTTTGACGGCGACGCCGACACGCTGAAACAGACGGAAAACACCCAGCCTTGCCTGTATCTGGCCGATCTGGCCGCCGCACTGGCGCTGGAAGATCTCGGCGTTCACGCCGATGCCGCCGCGGGTTTCTCGCTGGGCGAACTGCCGGCGCTGGCTTTTGCCGGTGTCTTTTCCGCCGAAGACGGTTTCTCCATCACCTGCCGCCGCGGCGAAGCGATGTCCGCAGCCGCTAAGAATCACCCGGCTTCGATGGTTGCCGTTCTGAAAATGAAAAACGAAGACGTGGAAGCTCTGTGCGCTCAGTGCGAAGAAGTTTATCCCGTCAACTACAACTGCCCGGGTCAGCTGGTTGTTTCCGGTACGGAATCCGGTCTGGAGGCTTTCAAAGCGCTGGTCAAAACGGCCGGCGGCCGTGTGGTTCCGCTCGCCGTAAGCGGCGGTTTCCATTCCCCCTTCATGAACGACGCGGTAGAACCGTTCGGCGCCTACATTGACACCGTGGCTTTCTCTGCCCCGCGTATCCCGGCTTATTCCAACTTTACTTCCGAGCCGTACGGCGAAGAAATCAAGCCGATCCTCAAGCAGCAGATCAATCACCCGGTGCGTTGGGAAGCCATCGTGCGCAGCATGGCCGATGCAGGCTTTGATACGTTTATCGAAGTCGGCGTAGGCAACACGCTGCAGAAGCTGGTAAGCAAAACTCTGCCGCAGGCTAAAACGTTTGCCGTAGAGACCCCGGCCGCCGCTGCCGAAGTAGCAAAGGAGCTGAACGCCGATGCTTAAAGGTAAAGTTGCCGTTGTCACCGGCGGTTCCCGCGGAATCGGCCGCGCCGTCTGCCTGAAACTGGCCGAAAACGGCGCCGATATTGCGCTGATTTATGCGGGCAACGAAGAAAAAGCACAGGAAACAGCCCGTGAGGCCGCCGCTTTCGGCGTGCGCGCCCAGGCTTATCGCTGCAATGTGGCGGATTTTGCCGAAACCACGGCTGTTTTCAAGCAGATTCTCACCGATTTCGGTGGGATTCACATTCTGGTCAATAACGCGGGCATTACCCGCGACAAACTGCTGCTCGCCATGAGCGAGGAAGATTTTGACGCCGTGGTCGATGTCAACCTCAAAGGTGCGTTCAATACCATCAAGCAGGTCTACCGCCCGTTCTCCCGTCAGAGAAGCGGCAAAATCATCAACATTACCTCGGTTTCCGGCCTGATGGGCAACCCCGGCCAGGCGAACTATGCGGCTTCCAAAGCCGGTCTTGTCGGCCTGACAAAGACCGTAGCCAAAGAACTGGCTTCCCGCGGGGTATGCTGTAACGCCGTAGCCCCCGGCTTTATCGAAACCGATATGACCCGTGATTTCACGGATAACGAAGATTTGAAAAACAGCATTCCGCTCAAACGCTTCGGCAAGCCCGAAGAAATTGCGCAGCTGGTGCTCTTCCTGGCGTCGGATGCGTCCAATTATATTACCGGCGAAGTGATTCGCTGCGACGGCGGAATGGCCATGTAACAGGAGGATACACATGAAAAGAGTTGTTGTAACCGGTCTGGGCGCCGTAACGCCTCTGGGCAATAACGTTCCCGATACATGGGACGCTATGGTTCGCGGTGTCAACGGCATCGACACTATCACCCGGTTTGATGTCAGTGACTCCAAATACAAATTTGCCGGTGAACTCAAGGGCTTTGACCCGCTCACCGTAATGGATAAAGCTTCCGTTCGCAAGACCGACCGCTTTACGCAGTACGCGCTGGCAGCCGCCCAGGAAGCCGTTACGGATTCCACGCTGGACTGCACGGAAGAAAACGACCGCATGGGCGTTTACTTTGGTTCCGGTATCGGCGGATTTGAAACGTTTGAGGAAAACGAAACTGCGCTGCTGCAGAGCGGCCCGCGCAAGGTTTCCCCTCACTTTATTCCCAAGATGATCGCCAACATCGCGGCCGGCCAGATCGCCATCCGCTTTAAGGCAACCGGCCCCTGCATTGCTGTTACCACGGCTTGCGCCACGGCCAGCACCGCCATCGGTGAAGCTTTCCGCGCCATTCGTCACGGCTATGCCGACATCGTCGTAGCCGGCGGCAGTGAAGCTGCCATTGTGCCGCTCGCTCTGGCTGGTTTCGGCAACTGCAAAGCGCTTTCCGCCGCTGAAAACAAAGACGAAGCTTCCCTGCCCTTCGACGCCCGTCGCGGCGGTTTTGTTATGGGTGAAGGCGCTGCTGCTCTGGTTCTGGAAGAATACGAGCACGCTGTTGCCCGCGGTGCGAAAATCTACGCCGAAATCTGCGGCTATGGTTCCACCTGCGACGCTTATCACGTAACCGCTCCCAGCCCGGATGCCAAATCCATCACCAACGCCATTCATCAGGCGATGGAGGGCCAGGATGTAGACGCTTCCCGCATCTATATCAACGCCCACGGCACCGGTACCCATCTGAACGACATGACCGAAACCAAGGCTTTCAAGGCTGCTTTCGGCGATGACGCTTACAAGCTGCATATCAGCTCCACCAAATCGATGACCGGCCACATGCTGGGCGCTGCTGGTGCTATCGAGGCGATCGCTGCCGTAAAGGCGCTGTCTACCGGTACGATCCCGCCCACGATCAACCTCAAGGAACCCGATCCGGAACTGGATCTCAATTACACGCCCAACACGGCTGTTCAGGCCGAACTCGATCTGGCCCTCTCCACGAACCTGGGCTTCGGCGGCCACAACGCCTGCCTGGCCTTTAAAAAGTGCTGAGGTGGCGTCATGAATCAGGAACAAATTAAGCAGATTCTCCCCCACCGCGACAACATGCTGCTCATCGACGAAGCAGAAGTGATCGACGGTGTGGCGCACGGCAAAAAACATATCACCGGGGACGAATGGTTCTTAAAGGGCCATTTCCCCGGCAAGCCCGTGGTTCCGGGCGTGATTCTGTGCGAAATTCTGGCTCAGTCCACGTGTGTTTTGCTCTCTCAGCAGATGGAAGGCGAAGCGATCACCCCGTTTTTCTCGGGACTCGATAAAGTTCGCTTTAAGCATCCGGTTCTGCCCGGCGATACATTCGAAACCGAATGCAGCATCGTAAAATCGAAGAGCATTTTTTACTGGGCCACCGGCAAGGGCTATGTCAACGGAAAACTGTGCGTAACGGCTGAGTTTTCCTTTGCGCTTGTCAAAAACGAAGACACCCAGGCTTAAACAAGTTTTTGTGAAAGCCAAGAAAGGAACGATCATTCAGCATGGATTTCCCCTTTGATTTCTTTAAGCGAAACAACGAGCCGGTCGGCATGAAAGCTTTACTGAAAAATGCCGATGCGACTCCCGTGGAATGCCCGGCCTGCAAAGCCAGCACCGCCCGTTCCGCTTTGATCAAAAATTACATGGTCTGCCCGCAGTGCGGCAAGCCGATGCGGCTCTCGGCGAGAAACCGTATCACCTATCTTGTTGATAAAGGATCTTTTCGCGAGCTGTTCGCAGGGGTATCCAGCGTGGACTTCCTGCACTTCCCCGGCTACAGCGAAAAGCTGAAAAAAGCACACAAAACCACACAGGAAAACGAAGCCGTCGTATGCGGTGAAGCAAAAATCGACGGCATGCGCTGTGCCATGTTTGTGATGGACCCGCGCTTTGTTATGGCCAGCATGGGTTCGGCTGTAGGCGAAAAAATTACGCGTACCTTTGAATATGCCATGGAACACAAACTGCCCGTGATCGGCTTTACCGCTTCCGGTGGCGCCCGTATGCAGGAAGGTATCGTTTCTCTGATGCAGATGGCGAAAGTCAGCGGCGCAGTCAAACGTCATTCCAATGCAGGCGGTCTGTACATCACCGTACTGACCGATCCCACAACCGGCGGCGTAACCGCCAGCTTTGCCATGGAAGGCGACATCATTCTGGCCGAGCCCCGCGCATTGGTCGGCTTTGCCGGACGCCGCGTCATCGAGCAGACGACCCATGCCAAGCTGCCGGATAACTTCCAGACTTCGGAATTTTTGCTGGAGCATGGATTTGTAGATGCCATTGTGGAACGCAGCGAGATGCGCAATACACTGGCTTTGCTGCTGCATCAGCACGAAAGATTAACTATTAGAAGTCAAGTCCCAAAAAGGATGGTGGTGGCGAAAAAAGATGATTCAAAAAGGGTATAGCAAAGCAGAGGCTCTGGAAGGCCCCCGTTAGCTAACAAAAAGAAGTCAGG
>CALWVE010000022.1 GCA_944384905.1 uncultured Clostridia bacterium | reverse complement strand
GGCTGAGATGTGCTTAAAAAGCCAGTATTTATGCGGGTTTGCGGGTATAGCTTGAATCGTCGATTCGTTTTTGCAACACTTTTGCAACACATCACGCACAAAAAAGTTTTGCAACAGATGGAATAGTTATAAGTGGCTTTGTGGTAAAGCTGAACAATGAGTAATGAAAGGACTCTGACGAAAAAAGGTCAGAGTCCTTTTTTCGTCTGTCGTATAACATTTTCGGAAGCTTTCGTATACTTGTTAAGTAGATTGCGTTCCTATATAGTAAGCTTAGGCAGGAGGTGCGACAGATGAAACAGAAAGACTACCATATCTATTTAGATGAGCAGGAATACTCTCAGGTTATACAATCCCTTATTGCTCTCAAAAACGATCTCATAGCGCAAGATAGATATACGGACGCAGTAGATGATGTCCTTATCAAATTTACAAAAGCACAAACGAAAAAGATGACCGTGCAATACATCTGAATAAAACCGCAGTTATTTATGGACATCTGTTTGATGAAGTCCAAAAGACGATTGCAAATGACCTTGACAGTCTAAGGAGGAGGTAAAAATATGTCAGCTAAAAACTGTGATACCCATAATAGGTTTCGAGATAAAACAATAGCCTTTCGTGTTTCTTCAGAAGAGGACAAACAGATCAACACTGTTGTAGAGCTTTCAGGAATGACAAAGCAGGATTACATTACCTCCAAGTTGCTTGACCGCACAATTTATGTGAAAGGCAACTGTAAAGTCCATAGAGCCGTTTATGATAAACTCAATGAGGTGTTGGCTGAATTACAGCGAATTGAAAACGGAGGAACAGTAGATGATGAACTGATGGCGAATGTAAAATTGATTGCAGAAATCATTGATAACCTATATATCAAGAGCGCTATCTAACAATGAAGTCCGGTTGACGAAACCGGGCTTTTTGTTTATAATGAATTAACGATTTCTACATACCCAACCTCAAAACCGTGTGGTATCATTTCTTTGCAGTAATTGCAACACTTTTTGCAACACGAGGGACGATAAATAAAATACGACATAGAAAAATGCCCTCAAAAACGCCTGAAATGATAGGAAAATGAACTGAAAATAGGGCGTGGGAGAATATCGTAAAAGAGTGGGAATGATTTCAGAGGCCCGGAAAAGCCTGATATCACTGGGCTTTTTAGAGGTTAAGGCCCTCTGTGGCAACGATTTGGCAACACTTTTTCATTATTCATAAAAAGAGAGCTAACTGATTTTGATTCGTCAGTTAGCTCTTTTTGTTAGACTCATTTTTCCAAGGTATTGTATTGTAGTTTGGGATACCGACATAAAAGTTCAATGTAGTAAGTGGGATATAAAGAAGAATCAGGATTACAGAATGAAATTATAGAAACGTCGCTGGTTTCCATGTTTTATCCTGTCAATCGATCCAAACAAACTTGTTGACACTAATTATGTAATTTGAATTGTGTTTTATTTTTATATTGACAATACAGTATAGAATACAGTATAATGGCGACAGGAGGTGACGCAGATGGGAGAAGAAAAGGATCTTTTGTCTACTTTACTTTTGGAGCTTCGAAGAGGCACACTGACAATCAGCGTACTTAGCCAAATGAAAGAGCCGAAGTATGGATATGCGTTAGTACAGATCTTGGAGGAAAAAGGCGTTGCCATTGATCCTAATACGCTGTATCCACTGCTTCGCCGGCTGGAGAGTCAAGGACTTTTGGAAAGCAAATGGGAAACCAGCAGCGCAAAACCTAGAAAGTATTATCAACGCACAGAATATGGAACCCAGATCTATGAACAGCTTAAGGCCTATTGGCAGAATTTATCCGCCGGAATGGAGCGGTTGTTAAGGGAGGAAGAAGCATGACGCCGAATGAAAAAGATTATATGGATCGATATATCTATCAGGTGATTCGACGCCTGCCTAAAGCGCAGCGGAATGAGGTGCGCATGGAATTAGAAGAGTTGATCAGCGATATGTATGCGGATAAAGGCTCTGTAGAAGAAGTACTGACGCAGCTTGGCGATCCCGCTGAATTTGCAAAACAATATCAGAACGACCAGCAATATTTGATTGGTCCGGAATATTTTGAAACCTATTTGTGGTTTGTCAAGGTTGTGTTGATTTGTGCTGCCGTACCGATTTTAATCGTTTCCTTTGTGAATGCTTTTAGTCAAATGGCTGCCATCACTTCGCAGAATGCTGCTCCCGCGATTATCCGCGCAATTGCAGAAGGACTTGCTGCGGGAATTCCCAATGGATTGCTTTCCTGTGTGTCTGCTTTTGGTGTGGTTACCTTAATTTTTGCCATTATGGAGCGGAAAAAAGTTCAGCTCGAGATGAAGAAGGCGGAAAAATGGTCGGTGGAAAAACTATCGGAAGAAAAGCGAGTGGTAGAGCTTAGATGGACGCCGAAGTTTTTGGAACCTGTACCGGATAAAAAGGCAATTATCAGCCGCGGCGATAGCGTTGTGAGCATTGTATTTATCGTAATTTTTAGTGTCCTGTTAATTTTTGCACCTCATTTCTTCTCCGCAATTTTTACCGAAGGCGAAACGGTGACGACAGTACCGATTTTCAATCTGGATCAATGGGGAACTATTCTACCGATTTTTGTGCTCAGTTTGTTCATTGGCCTTGTGGATGAGATTTTGCGTCTGGTTGTTGGTGTTTATTGTAAGCTGGTTATGATCAGCAATATTGTGTGCGGAACAATTCAAATTGTATTGAGCGCCATTGTACTGAAGGTTCTCCCGATTTGGAATCCGAATTTTACCGCTGATATTCAGCTGGCGTTGGGCGATAATGCGGAATCGGCAGCGAAATTCCTCACCTATTGGAACGCCGAGATGGTTTCCAACGGACTGCTTTTCTTTATTGTTGCCATTACCCTGCTCGAAATTGGTACGACTATCTATAAGACGCTTCGTTACGGCGCGTCTTCAAAGAAATAATCAAAAACACAGGCTGTCGTGTGTAAACATGACGGCCTGTTGTCGTGTTTGATCGTCTATCTTATTGGGTGAGGAAAGAAGGTTTGTCATGCAATTTGGCAGGCTCATCGGAATTTTACCAATTTATTAAAAGAAATGGAAAGCGCACTTGACATCGGTAATTCGTATAGTTATAATGAAGGCGTAAAGTAAACTTTCCATTTGGGAGGAGAGTGAGATGAAAAATCGTTTGGAGGAGATTCGAAAAAGCCGGGGAATGAAACAGGAGGAGTTGGCCGAAGCGTTGTCTGTTTCTCGGCAGACGATCGGTTCGCTGGAAAACGGACGGTACAATCCGTCGATTATTCTGGCCTTCAAAATTGCCCGGTATTTTGATCTGAGTATCGAAGATATTTTTATCTACGAGGAGGATTCGGATGAAGAATAAAATTTGGTACGCAGGTTACATTGTTTCGCTATGTATCGTGCTCATCATTTTTCTCACAGATTTTAATAAAATGGTGGACATAGGCCTTGCGGTTTTGTTTAGCGCAATATTTTCTGTTTCGCATACGCAAATTTTGCATAGTAAAATGATGAAAAACGATACAGAGTATAAGATTCATGTTATGGATGAACGCAATATTGCGATTAAGGAAAAAGCGGGAAATATAACCAATATGATTACCCTTACCCTTTTGGGCTTGGCAACAGTGGCATTCATTTGCTTAGATTTGTTGATTCCTGCAATTGTAACCGGAGCAATTATTACTGTTCAGCCAGTCATCCTGATTCTTGTCAGCAATAGGATTGAGAAGAAAATGTAATTGGAGGAGCTTATGAAATTTACGATTGAACATTTATCCAAAAGCTTTGAGAAAAAAGAGGTTTTGCGGGATATTGATTTTACTTTTGAAGAAGGGAAGATCTATGGTCTTTTGGGCCGCAACGGCGCCGGCAAAACGACCCTGTTTAACTGCCTGAACCGCGATCTGAAAGCGGACGGAGGCAATTTTTATCTTGAAGAAAACGGAACCCGCCGCGAAGTAAAGGCGGAAGATATCGGATATGTGCTTTCTACGCCTACGGTTCCGGAATTTCTTACCGGCCGCGAGTTTTTGAAATTCTTTATGGATATCAACGAAGCTTCGGTGCAGAATCCCAAACCTTTGGATGAATATTTTGATTACATGAGCATCGATCCCGAAGACCGGGATAAACTGCTTAAGGATTATTCCCATGGTATGAAGAACAAAATGCAGATGCTCATCAATATCATTGCGCATCCCAATATTCTGCTGCTGGATGAACCGCTCACCTCGCTGGATGTGGTGGTAGCGGAAGAGATGAAACAATTGCTGCGTTCTCTGAAAGCAGGACGGATTACGATTTTTTCCACCCATATCATGGATTTGGCGCTGGATTTATGTGACGAAATCGTGCTTTTGAGCCACGGAGAACTGGAAGTTGTAGAAAAATCCAATTTGGATAACCAGGAATTCAAAGAGAAGATTATTGCAGCGCTGCGGGAGGAAGAACATGCTTAAAACACTGCGGATTTCCTTTTCGCTGAAAAATACCTATCGCGTAAACGGTATCTTGTATTCCATTAAGCAGATTCCTTTGCTGAAAAAGATCCTGCCCAACACCCTGTATCGGATTCGCGGCTTAAAAATTTTTGCAAATGTGCTGTCCGTTATCTGGGAAGTTATCTCGATTTTCATCGGCAAGTTTCTGTATTTTCTTACTATGGTCTGCGGTATCGGCATGCTTTATGAAAAGGCGCCGGCCGATCAAGCCTTCCTGCACATCCTGTTTTTCCTTACCTTGATCGGTGCTTTTATGAACACCAGTCTGTTTAATCCCACGCGCGATAAATATTACGCGATGATTCTGATGCGGATGAACGCGAGGGAGTACACCCTTGTCAATTACGGCTATGCGATTTTCAAGGTGATCGTAGGCTTTTTGCCGTTTTCTATTCTGTTCGGCCTGCTGCGCGGTGTTCCGCTTTGGTTCTGCCTGCTGATCCCGCTGTGTGTGGCGGGTGTTAAACTTACCGATGCGGCTTACTCTTTGTGGGATTACGAGAAAAGCGGCTACGTCCATAATGAAAATAAACTTCGCAAGCATTTGTGGCTGTTCGCCGGAATTTTCCTGGCGCTGGCCTATGTTTTGCCCGCGGTCGGGATCGTTTTGCCGGTTTGGGCATCCATGTCTTTGCTGCTGGTGTTTATCCCTCTCGGGTTATTGAGCGCTCGAAAGATCCTTTCTTTTGGCTATTATCGCGAGATCAATCAGGAACTGCTTTCTCAGATTACCAACCAGATGGATGAAATCAAGCTGGCCGCGAAAAAGACCAGTGAAAAAGCGATTTCCACCGATACTTCTATTACCAGTAAACGCAAAGGCTTTGAATATCTCAACGAGCTGTTTATTAAACGCCATCAGAAAATCCTTTGGAAATCTACCGTTAAGATTGCTTCTGTCAGCTGCTTTATCATCTGCGGTATTTTGCTGGCGCTCTACCTTGTGCCGGATATGAAAGCTGATACCAATACGATGGTACTGAACTGGCTGCCGTATTTTGTGTTTATCATGTATGCCATCAACCGCGGCACCGGCTTTACGCAAGCCCTGTTCATGAACTGTGACCACAGCCTGCTGACGTATTCGTTTTATAAACAGCCTAAATTTGTGCTCAAGCTGTTCCAGATTCGTCTGCGGGAAATCATGAAGATCAATGCCGTTCCGGGTATTGTGATCGGAGCCGGGCTTTCGCTGATTCTGTATGCTTCAGGCGGTACGGAAAATCCGCTCAATTATGTGGTCCTGTTTATCTCGATTCTCTGCATGAGCCTGTTTTTCTCGATCCATTACCTCACGATTTATTATTTGCTGCAGCCCTATAACGCCGGAACAGAGATGAAAAGCGGGACATACCGCTTGGTGATGATCGTCACATACTTTGTGTGCTACGGTATGATGAATCTTAAAATGCCGATTTTGGTGTTCGGCGTCGCCTGTATCGTGTTCTGTATCTTGTATTCGATTGTAGCTTCTATTTTGGTTTATCGGTTTGCCCCCAAAACGTTCCGCTTGCGTACATAATTGCAAAAATCTATCCAAATGCAAATTGCACCTCGTTTGTTTTCAGCTGGACGGCTGTCTGACAAGTGGGGTGCAATTTTTTAGAAAACATTTTTTTGTTTTAATGATGGCGTTTTCAAGGGCGTTTTGCAGTTGGCTTTAAACTTTTTGGCATATTGATAGGGCGTCATCCCCAGCTGCTGACGGAAAACCGTGATAAAAAATGTATCGCTGCTAAATCCGGAAAGCCGAGCGGCGTTGTTTACGCTTTCTCCGTTTCGCAGCAGCAGCATAGCTTGCGAAAGGCGGCGGTAAACGATGTAATCGTGGATATGAAAGCCGGTTTCCCGCTTGAACAGGCGGCACAGATAGGATTTGTTCAAAAAGCAATAGGAACTGAGCGTGTCCAGAGAAATGTTGTCTGTGTAATTTTCATCGATGTATTGCAGGACTTTCTGAATATGCACAAAGTTTCCCGCATCATTGACCGGATTCTCTTTGGAACAACGGCTTTGAATTTCACACAGCAGAAGCAGCATTTGTCCCAAATTCAGCCATCGGCTGATATCAGAAAAATTCGGCTGAGTTTTTTCCTGCTCCATCTCTTGAGCGAGACTTAAAAAACGCGCCTGTTCCTCTGCGGTCAGCTTTAAATGACGGCTGCCGTCGTTTTCCCAGTCAAAACAGGTTAGCAGCGTTTTGGCCTGGCTGAACTGCGTGCATAAAACATCCGGGGGAAAGGTAATGATGTACCGGCTGTAGAGCTTTTGCTGGGGAACACTGACTTTATGCAGGTCGTTGTTTTTAAATAGGATAATGTCGTTTTCTTCCAAAAGATACATGCCGTTATTGACAAAAAAGCGAACCTGATCGCTTAAGGCCATGTAGATTTCATAAACATCATGAATATGCATGGCTTCCATCTCGTAGCCGACAGACTGTGAAAGGTGACAGGTTACCGTGTCGCTCGCGTAAACATCCAAAGCTTTCAAGTAGAATCCCCTCCATTTTCCTTTATTATAAGGAACGAAAATCATAAAGTCAATATTTCTAAGTTTATGGTCAACATATCGCTATTTATCGTCTAAAACTCATGATATAATCAAGCTACCATAGAAGGGGAACGGAGGTAATTTGAAATGAAATATTCGTTTATGAGCTTTTCCTGTCCCGAAGCAGATTTAAAAACCGCATTGAAAACAGCCGAAGATTTGGGCTACAGCGGATTTGAACCGCGTGTAGACAGCAAGCATAAGCACGGCATCGAACTGGATATGAGTGCCGATGCCCGCTGCGAAGTACGTGCGATTGCAGCCGAGAGCTCGGTAAAGCTTTGCTGCCTGGCAACGTCTGTTCAGCTGGCCGGAAAATCGACGCTCGAACAGAATGTGGAATCGGCTCGCCGCGCCATCGATGTGTGCCGCGATTTGGGTATTCCGCGTATCCGTATTTTTGGCGGAGCCGTAGAAGAGGACGATACCTATACCGCCGCCATTGAGCGGATGGTAAAGGCGCTCGATACGCTTTCGGATGAAATCGGCGAATCCGATGTAACGCTTTGCCTGGAAACGCACGACCATTGGTGTGATCCGGTGCGCGTGGCTTCTGTTATGAAGCAGTGCAGCGGCAAACATATCGGCGTCAACTGGGATGTCATGCATACCCGTTTGGCCGCTCATTTCAGCGAAGAAGAATCTGCCGCCGTTTTGGCTCCCTATATCAAACATGTTCATATGCATGGCGGAACGTATATTCCCAAGCTGGGATTCAGCCCCATCGGCACCGGTGCCATTGACCACCGCGCCGTTTTGCGCGAACTTGACCGTATCGGCTATGACGGTTATCTGAGCGGGGAGTGGATCGGCTGGGATGAGCCGGATTATCTGCACAAAGAAATCGCAACCATGCGTCGCTATGAGGAGGAAGTTTTATGTACAAAATAAGCTGTTTTGCCGATGAGATCGCGCCCGGTCTTTCGGAACAACTGGATGTAATGGAAAAACTGAACGTGGGCTGGCTTTCGCTGCGTTCTGTAGAAGACGTGGGCGTGCTTAAACTCACCGATGAACAGATTGATGAAATTGCCCGCACGATTAAAGCGCGCGGCGTAGGAATTTCTTCGATCGGTTCTCCGATCGGCAAAACACCGATCACCGATACAAGCGACGAGTATCTGCGCCAGACCGAGCGCGCCATTCAGGTGGCCGAAAAGCTGGATTGCCCGCGTATCCGCGTTTTCTCGTTCTATATGGAAAAGGATGAGATGGATACGTATCGCGAAGAAGTGATCGAGCGGCTGGGAAAAATCGCCGATCTGGCGGCTAAATCCGGCATCGATATTCTGCACGAAAACGAAGCCCGCATCTACGGCGAGGCCAGCGTCCGCTGCCGCGATATTTTGGAAAGCGTAAACCGCCCGAACTTCAAGGCTGTTTTCGATCCTTCAAACTTCGTGGCTGCTGGGGAAGATCCGTTTGATCAGAGCCTGCCGCAGGTGAAAAACTTTGTTTCCTATATGCATATCAAAGATTCCCGCCACAGCGACGGCGTGATCGTTCCCGCCGGTGAAGGCGACGGGCAGGTAAGTCAGGTTCTGCAGGCTTTCGCCGGACAGGATATGTTCCTTACATTGGAGCCGCATCTGGCTGTGGCTGGACAGTTCAAGGGCTTCTCGGGTCCCGAACGTTTTGCCAAAGCGTATGAGGCTTTGACCGGCCTGCTGAAAACCGCCGGTATTGCATACAGATAATCAAGATTTTTAAATTTCAACCAAAGGGGTGAATCTTTGTGGAATGGAAAGAACTGTATAACAAGGCAAAAGAAAAGCTGAACCCGCGTATGGTTTCTCCGTTTATCGAAGCGGGAGGCGTGGCCGCGGCTATTCTTACGGAAAGCGGAAACGTTTATACGGGCGTCTGCATCGATACGGCCTGCACGCTGGGTATGTGCGCCGAACGTAACGCGATTGCGAATATGATTACCAACGGCGAAAGCAAAATCGTGCGGCTGGTGTGTGTCATGCGCGACGGCAGCGTGGGGTCTCCCTGCGGGGCTTGCCGCGAATATTTGATGCAGCTTCACAAAGACAGTCCAGAGATGGAAATTCTGGTTGATTTGGAACCCGAAAAATCGGTTTTGCTGAAAGAACTTGTCCCCAATTGGTGGGGAACGAAACGATTTGAATGATTTTCAGGAGGCATTAAAAATGATTCGTACCGCGATTCTGGGATATGGCCGCAACGGCAGCACCATGCACGCCAATCCTATCGAAAAATATGATGATTTTGAAGTTGTAGCCGTTTGTGATATCGATCCCGAAGCACAGGAAAAAGCCAAAAAGCGCTTTGGCTGCCCCATTTATGATGACTACCATCAGATGCTGGAAGTGGAAAAGCCGGAATTTGTGGTAATTGTTACCCGTTCCAGCCAGCACGCCCAGATGGCGATCGACTGCCTGATGGCCGGCGCCCATGTGCTGGTAACCAAGCCCTGGGCTACCAATGTACTCGACGCCCAGCGCATGATCGCGGCTCAGCAGATCAGTGGCCGCAAGCTGTTCCCGTGGCTGCCTGCCCGTTTTGGTGTTGATCTGCGCGCAATTAAAGAAATTATCGACCGCGGCGATATCGGCCGTGTGTTTGAAATCCGCCGCAGCGCCTGCACGTTCGGCCTGCGCTTCGATTGGCAGACCGAAAGCAAATACGGCGGCGGCTACCTGCTCAACTGGGGTCCGCACCTGATCGACCAGCCGCTGCAGCTTACCGATTCCCCGGTAAAATATGTGTACGGCAACCTGCGCCAGACGATCAATCCTGGTGATGTGGAAGATAACCTGCGCGTGATCTGCCATCTGGAAAACGGCGTGACGGTTGTATCGGAATACCTGATTGCCGCCGGCGATTATCCGAGCTGGGTTATCCAGGGCGATCGCGGCACGATTTATGCACATGACCACGAGATCAAGGTTCACAGCATCAAGCTGCCCGAACATGTGGATAAATCGGAATATCGTTCCAAAGTGGAACACAAAGAATACACCGTTACCTGCGAAGGCAACATCTACGGCGATGAATTCGAAATCTATCCGCATATTGCCCGTGCACTGCGTGGGGAAGAGCCGTATTTCGTAACGCTCGAAAGTGCCCTGCGTCTTTCCCGCATTCTGGAAGCCGCCAAGCGCTCCAGTGAACTGCATCAAGAGGTGTGTCTGTAAAATGGCAAATTTGGAGCTTAAGCGATTTTTAGAAGATGTCGAATCCAGAATTGACGCGGCACAGGAAGAGCGTCTGGAGCGCGAATGGCTGGATTTCTGCGAGCTGAAATGCGCCGATCCGTTCTTTTCGCCGCGCCGTACGCCGATTCCTTCTTCTCTGGAATGGCCGAAAGTCGTGATCAACCAGGCTTTTGACGATATGGATCTGATGCTGTATCTGCAGCTGAAGGGTGTATCCGATACGCTGGCCGGTGAATCGGGATTGCTTTTGAGCGCGCGCGCCAACTACGGCACGGGCATCATTCCCACGATGTTCGGCGCGGAATTGTTCCGCCTGAAAGATGAAGTGGATACGCTGCCCGGTACGCGTCCGCTGGCAGACGGCGTAGAAGCGCTGCAGGTGATTGCCGATGAGCGCAAAATCGATTACACCCGCGGACTGGCTCCGCTGGTGTTCGAATTCGGCCGCCGCTGGAAAGAACTCACCAAAGATTATCCGCTGATTACGCGCTATGTCTACCTGTATAATCCCGACTTACAGGGACCGTTCCCGCTGGTGGATATGCTGGCCGGTGCCGACATTTATTACGCCTTCTACGATGAGCCGGAACTGGTTCATCAGGCGCTCGATCACATGACGAATGTGTATCTGGATTTTACGGCCAAATGGCAGGAAATGTTCCCCGCTTATGATGCCGAACATTCCATTGAATGGGGTCTGATGCATAAGGGTAGGACCATTCTGCGCAACGATGCGGTGATGAATCTTTCTGAAGCGCTGTATCGCGAGTTTGTGATGCCCTATGATCAGCGTGTATTCAAAGCCATTGGCGGCGGCATGCATTTCTGCGGCCGCGGTGACCACTACATCGGCGCAGCCTGTGAAATGGAAGGCTTAAGCTGTATCAATCTTTCTCAGCCCGAATGGAACGACATGGAAAAAATCTATGCCGCATCCATCGATCAGGGAAAGATTATTATTGGTCTCGATAGCAGCGAAGTTCTTCGTGCCGGAAAAGCCGGCCGAAACCTGCGCGGTATGGTTCAAAGCGGTGTAGCGCTTTCGGCTTATCGTACAGGTAAGGAATGAGGGAGTTTGAATAGATTGAAAAGGCTTGTTGTCTGTGTGAGGCAGGCAGCAGGCTTTTTCACATTGTAAATTGGCTTAAAATCCGTGCGCCTGAAAACGCAGGGATGAGTAGAGGAGGATTGACGTGTTTTTTACATTAGACAAATTTGATCGCCGTGTGGAGGAATTGGAGAAGCGCCGCTATTTTGGACACCAGTGCTTAGCTCCGTTTCGCGCCAAGCCCGGTGATTTGCCGTCCGATCAGTCGTATCATGAAGTGCCGCAGAAAATTGAGGGAGAACCCTTTGCGCTGAACGATCATTTTGTGGGCAGAGACCGTTACCTGTGGATCGAAAAGGAAGTTGTTTTCCCCAAAGCCGAAGAGGGCTGCCAGGTTGTGGGCCTGTTTAACTTCGGAGAAACCGGCGGCGGCTTCAACAGCGGCTTTGAATCGCTTTTGTATGTGGATCGTCATCCGTATCAGGGCGTAGATACCTATCATAATGAAGTTGTTTTCGACGGTATGGAAGGCAAGAGCGCCACGCTTACGTTTTTGCTTTGGACCGGTCTGGAAGGCGGCGGACTGCACCGCACGTTTTACCATCAGCTCAAGCAGGCGGATTTTGCTTATCTTCATAAAAATACGGATGAGCTTTATTACTTTGCCAAGGCGATCACCGGCACGCTGAAGCTTTTGCCGCAGGAAGATCCCAATTACAGCCGTCTGAAAGCGGCGCTTGACCGTGCTTTGCAGTGTATCGATTGGGACGAAGACCGTTTCTATGCATCCGCCGATCAGGCGCATGCCGTTTTGATGGCGGAACTGGACGCCATGGAAAAGCACACCGATGTGTCGGTTACCTATGTAGGGCATACGCATATCGATGTGGCGTGGCTGTGGCGTTTGAAGCACACGCGTGAAAAGGCGCAGCGTTCGTTTTCCACGGTTTTGCGTCTGATGGAACGATATGACGAATTTGTTTTCCTGCAGACGCAGCCGCAGCTTTATAAATATATTAAGGAAGATTGCCCCGAATTGTATGCCGGCATCCAAAAGCGGGTGGCCGAGGGCAAGTGGGAAGCCGAAGGCGGCATGTGGGTAGAAGCCGACTGCAATATTTCTTCCGGAGAAGCGCTTGTGCGCCAGTTCCTGCACGGCACGCGCTTTTTGGAGCATGAGTTTGGAACCAAGTGCGAATATTTGTGGCTCCCCGATGTGTTTGGCTATAGCTGGGCGCTTCCGCAGATTCTTAAACTGTGCGAAATCGATACATTCATGACCACAAAGATCAGCTGGAACCAGTATAACAATATTCCGCAGGATCTGTTTAAGTGGCGTGGTATCGACGGAACCGAAATTCTCACGTATTTCATCGATACGCCCGGAGAAGGACAGGATACTTCCCTGCGCTATGCCACCTATAACGGCATGGTTTCTCCTCATTCGGCTATGGGTAGCTGGAAAGCTTTCAAAAATAAAGAACTCAGCCACGAAGTCCTGGTTTCTTATGGCTACGGAGACGGCGGCGGCGGTGTGACGCGCGATATGCTGGAAACCCGCCGGGCGATGGATAAGATCCCGGGTCTTCCGAATATCCGTACAGGCCGTGCAGGCGACTTTTTCCGCCGGATTCATGAAAACGTGGAAAAATCCGATCGCTATGTCCATACCTGGGACGGCGAGTTGTATCTGGAATATCATCGCGGCACCTATACTTCGCAGGCCTACAATAAAAAGACGAACCGCAGACTGGAAAACAAACTGGCTCAAATCGAATGGATTTCTTCCGTGGCCTTTATTTTGGGCGGGGAATATGCCCAGAAACAGCTTCAGGATAGCTGGGAGTGCATTCTGCTGCATCAGTTCCATGATATTATCCCCGGTTCTTCTATTCATGAAGTGTACGAGGATTCACATATCAACTACGAAGCGGCCGAAAAGCGGGCGGACGGCGTCCTTTCCCGTGCGCTGAATACATTGGGCAGCGAAAAGGAAAACACCTACGGCGTTTATTCGACTAACAGCTTCGGCGGAAAGGAACTTCTGTTTATCCCCGAAACGCGCGACGGATCGTTCTGCGATGAAACGGGCAAAACGCTGCCCGCTGAAAAAGCGGAAAACGGGTATCGCGTATTGGCCGATGTCAAGCCGTTTGCTTTCGAGAATCTGGCGTTTGTGCCGGGCTCGCTTAAAGAAGAATCTTCTCCTTTCACGATGAGTGGCCGTACGCTGGAAACGCCGTTTTATTCTGTTTCCTGGAACGAAGACGGCCAGATCGAAAAACTGTTTGATAAAAAAGCGGGCCGTTCGGTATTAAAAGACGGTCAGCTCGGCAACGTGCTCGAAGTATTTGAAGACAAACCTGTCAACTACGACGCCTGGGATATTGATATTTTCTACACCCAGAAGATGGAGACGGCCAAAGCACAAGCTGCGCCGGAAGTGGTGGAAAGCAATTCCCTGCGCACGGTTGTACGGTTTGTGTATCCCTATCGTAAGTCTAAAATCACCCAGGATGTGATTTTCTATGCGCATACGCCTGCTATTGATTTTGATACGCAGGTGGATTGGCACGAAGACCATCGTCTGCTCAAGGCGGCGTTCTATACGGATATCCGCTCCACCAAAGCGACGTATGATATTCAATTTGGCCATGTGGAACGTCCCACGCACTGGAACCAAAGCTGGGATTGGGCCAGATTTGAAGTCTGCGGACATAAATGGGCCGATCTTTCCGAAACGGGCTACGGTGTCAGTCTGCTGAATAACTGTAAATACGGCTACAATATTAAAGATAACGCCATGAAGCTCACGCTGCTCAAGAGCGCCAAGTCTCCCGACTATGCGGCCGATATGGGCGAGCATTCGTTTGCCTATTCTTTGTATCCGCATACAGGTTCTGTAACAGAGGGAGGCACCATTGAGCAGGCCAACCGTCTGAATCTGCCGGCGCAGGTGGTCTGCGGCGGATTGAAGGAAACCCGTCGGCTGGTCAGTGTTTCGGATAACAGTGTACAGATTGATGTTGTCAAAAAGGCCGAAGACGAAAACTGCCTGATTGTGCGCTTCCATGAATGCCGCGGCGGCACATCGAAGATCACGCTTTCTTCCGATTTCCCGGTGAAAAAGATGGTGCCCTGCAATCTGCTTGAGCACGACTCTGGAGAGGCCGTAGAAGGGAACAGCGTTTCGCTTACGGTAAAGCCGTTCCAGATTTGCACCTATAAACTTTATTGGTAAGCATTTTGCCCGTTGGGCGATAGCATCTGCATAAACAGCAATTCTATCTGAATTGGTTGCAACAAAGCGACGATCCCGGACTGAAAACAGCCCGGGATCGTTGCTTTTCTTGTTCTATGTTATTTAGTTTGCTTGTTTCTATAAAAATTCATTGCTTCCTTTGGGAGAGGAATTGACAAATTTCGCGTGTTGTTGTACTCTAAAACAGAATAGGTTATTGTAAAGGCAGAGAGAATATGCATCTACCCAAAAAGAAAACAAAATTATCCGTGCGTGATGCGGGCATTTCGTTTGGCATTTTCCTTTTTACCTGTATTTTGTGTGCGCTGCTTCGTTTTGTGGGTGGGCACGCCAACTACGCCTCCATGCTTTTCATTCTCTCTGTGTTTATGACAGCCCGTTTTACCGAGGGCTATGTTTGGGGCATTGCCGCTTCTTTAATCGATGTGCTTACGGTAAACTATTTGTTTACATATCCGTATTTTCATTTCAATTTTACGCTGGCGGGTTATCCCATCACTATGATCTGTATGCTGGCGGTTTCGCTTGCTACCAGCGCGCTGACCTCACGTGCCAAACTGGTGGAGCGGATTCGCATTGAAGCCGAACACGAAAAAACGCGCAGCAATCTGCTTCGGGCCGTTTCCCACGATTTGCGCACGCCGCTTACCTCTATTTTGGGAGCGACTTCCGCTGTGATTGAGCACGGCGAAACGCTTTCGCAGCAGGAGCGGGTCGAATTGCTGGAGGGCGCGCAGGAAGACGCCTGCTGGCTGATCCGTATGGTAGAAAACCTGCTGGCCGTTACCCGTGTGGATGCCGACGGAGGCGGACAGATTGTGAAAACGCCGGAAGCCGCAGAAGAAATTATCGCCGAAGCGGTGGCTAAATTTAAAAAGCAGTTTCCCGATGCCAATGTACAGGTTCGTGTGCCCGATGAACTGCTGATAGTGCCGATGGATTCGGTTCTGATCGGTCAGGTTCTGATGAACCTCATGGAAAACGCCGTGGTTCACGGGGAAAAGACAACCCATATCTTGCTTTCTTTAACTAAACGGAATAATCGGGCGTTTTTTGAAGTGGAAGATGACGGCGTGGGGATTGACCCGGAAAAATTGCCGCATATTTTTGACGGGACACTCCCGCAGGATAATTTTTCACATATCAACGGCAAGCGAAGCATGGGTATCGGGCTTTCGGTCTGCAATACCATTGTTCGAGCGCATGGCGGCGTTTTGGAAGCCAAAAACAGGCCGGAAGGCGGAGCGAGTTTTTCTTTTTCACTCAGTATAACGGAGGATCAGAATGGGCAATAAATGTCAGGTGTTGATGGTAGAAGATGATATGGGGATCGCCAATTTTATGAGTACGATCCTGCTTTCGAATAATTATGGCGTTTTGCGCGCCAAAAACGGTGAAACCGCTTTGATGATGGTTTCGTCGTATTGTCCGGATGTTATCCTTCTGGATCTGGGCCTGCCCGATATAGATGGCCTCGATGTGGTTCGTCAGGTGCGCACCTGGTCGCGTATCCCGATTATCGTGGTTTCTGCCCGTTCCAATGAAAAAGATAAAGTAGCGGCACTCGATCTGGGCGCGGATGATTATATCACCAAGCCTTTCGGCAGCGAGGAACTTTTGGCGCGTATTCGTACGGCGCTTCGTCACGCCGCGGGAAGCGACAGCGCCGTTGAAATGCCCTTGACCGGCGTGTTCCATACCGGCGGGTTGACTGTGGATTACGATAAACGGCATGTTTATGTCGACGGCGTGGATGTCCATTTAACGCAGAATGAATATAAGATCGTTTCGCTTTTGTCCCGTTATGCCGGGCGCGTTTTAACGTATGACCATATTATTCGCTCTGTTTGGGGGCCGAATTCCAGCGGGGATAACCAGATCCTCCGCGTCAATATGGCCAATATCCGCCGAAAAATCGAGAAAAACCCGGGAGATCCCGCTTACATTTTTACCGAAATCGGCGTGGGCTATCGCATGGCCGAAGGAGAGTAACTTGATAACTTTACATAAAATATCAAAATTTTAACACAGATTAACATGAGTTTTTGGTATACTGAGTATACTATATTTACAAGGGGGAATATTTGTGGACAGTCCGCTTATAGGACAAATTTTACTTCAGGTTCTTTTGATTGCGCTGAACGCCGTGTTTGCCTGCGCTGAAATTGCGGTGATTTCGATGAACGATACCCGCTTGGCGCGCCTAGCACAGCAGGGAGACAAACGTGCGATCCGTTTGGCCAGGCTGACCAGTCAGCCGGCTCGTTTTTTGGCTACGATTCAGGTGGCCATTACGCTTTCGGGATTTTTGGGGAGTGCTTTTGCAGCGGGGAATTTTTCGGAGCCCGTTGTCAATTGGTTTGTAAGCCTGGGGGTTCCCATTCCGCGCGCTACGCTGAGTACGATCTGCGTGGTATTGATTACGCTGATCCTTTCGTATTTCACGCTGGTTTTTGGCGAACTGGTTCCCAAACGGCTGGCTATGAAGAATACGGAAAAGCTGGCGCTGGGTATGGCTGGCATGCTTACGTTTATTTCGCGTGTTTTTGCGCCGTTGGTGTGGGTGCTCAGCCTTTCCACCAACGGAATCCTTCGCTTACTTCGGGTTGATCCCGAGGCGGAAGGCGACGCCGTAACGGAAGAAGAAATCCGTATGATGATCGACGCCGGGCTGGAAAAAGGCACAATCGATGCAGAAGAACAGACCCTGCTTCAGAATGTATTTGAATTTGACGATTTAGAAGTAGGAGAATTGGCTACGCATCGTACGCAGGTTGATTTTCTCTGGCTCAAAGATACGGATGAGACCTGGGAAAATGAGATCCGTGCTTCTTTACATCAGTGGTATCCGATTTGCCAGGATAGTGCGGATGAAATTGTAGGTGTGCTCAACGCGGGAATCTATTTCCGGCTGAAAGATCACTCCCGTGAAAATGTTTTGAAAAATGCGGTTTCCGAGCCTTTTTTTGCGCCTGAATCGATGAAAGCCGACGCTTTGTTTGAAGAGATGAAAAAGCAGCATCTCCGTTTTGCTATTATTTTGGATGAATACGGCGGTGTGGCCGGAATCGTTACGCTGAATGACCTTCTGGAAGAACTGGTGGGCGATTTAGGGGATACCGATCTTACCGAAACCCAGCCGGTTCCTGCTGGAAAAGGCGTGTGGCGCATTCGCGGAATGGTGCCGCTCGACGCTGTAGCCGATACGCTTCATGTTTCGCTTCCGCTGGATGATTTTGAAACCTGGGGCGGGCTTGTTTTGAGTACGCAAAGTACGGTTCCGCAAGATGGAACCCGTTTTACTTGTGTAATCAATGGTTTAACTGTGCAGGTGCTGCGCATGGAAAATCATCGGGTGGCAGAAACGCTGGTTCATGTCTCTGAATCCGGCGAATCTGATGGATGATTTTGAAAAAAGGAGTTTGGGATGATCCTCGATAAAAAGACGATTCGATCGATTTTGCTGATCGTATTTGCCGCAATTTTGTTTTTCTTTTTCCTCTGGAATATTTCGCTTTTCTGGAAAGCGCTGCTTGGTATCGTGGGGCTTTTGCTGCCGCTGCTGATCGGACTGTGCATTGCATTTGTCTTAAAGCCGCTAGTGTCGCTGCCCGAAGTACCGCTTCTCAATTGGGGCAAGAAACACCTGCCGCCGGCAGTACGTCGCTTTTGGCCGGCAATTTGCCGCACCCTTGGCATCGTGTTTGCGCTGGCCGTTGTTAGCGGCGGGTTAAGCCTGCTGGTATTTACCATCTTTCCGGAAGTATCCGCAACTTTGAACGGATTTGCCCGAAATATTTCTAAATACACCGCCCAGCTGAATGAATGGCTGGAGCAGGTTCCCGCGGTTTTATCGTTTTTAGAGGATCTCCCGCTCGAACAGTTGGAACTGGATTGGAAAGAAATTCTTTCCACAATGAGCAGCTTCCTGAAAAATGGTGCTGGCAGTATGCTTTCGGGTATGGTCAACGCGACTATGTCGCTGATTGGCGGCGTGTGGAATGTGATTTTCGGCTTGATTATCGGCATTTATGTGCTGGCGCAGCGCGAACAGATCGGGCACTTCGTATCCCGTTTTATCCGCGCGTACCTGCCGGAAAAACGTACCGACCGGATTTTTTATGTGGCGCATGTGGCCAATGAAGCCTTTTCCAATTTCGTGTCCGGCCAGCTGCTGGAAGCGTTGGTGATCGGTGTGCTGTGTTATTTCGGTATGACGATTTTCCGCTTCCCTTATGCGCTGACGATTGCCACAACCGTAGGCTTTACCGCGTTGATTCCGGTATTCGGTGCCTGGATCGGCGCTATTTTCGGAGCCGTGATGATCTTAACCGTTTCGCCGATGCAGGCGCTTTGGTTCTTGATCTTCCTGATCGTGCTTCAGCAGCTTGAGGGCAATTTGATCTATCCACGTGTGGTGGGGCATACGATGGGCCTGCCGGGTTTGCTCGTGATGTTGGCCGTGTGGATCGGCGGCAGCTTATCGGGTATCACAGGTATGCTGTTCAGCGTTCCTTTAACCTCTGTCGCGTATACACTGGTTAAAGAATCGATGGCCAAACGGCTGGAAGCAAAAGAAAAGAAATCAGCCGGTTCGGCTTAAAAACAAAACCGCTTCTGTAAAACAGAGGCGGTTTTCTTGCGGTTTTATCTGATTTGGATTATAATAACCGTACATAAAACTGAGTTTTGTATTGAATTTCATAGGAAATCAAGGGAACGCCCAATTGATTTATGTCCGGTAGTTAAATAAAAAAATTATTGAAAAAATTTTTAAAAAGATAAAACTTTTTTCGAAGCAGCTCTGTCATAGTAGCGTAGGGGGTGAAATGAAGGTATTATTGGAAAGGGAAAAGAGTCGGGAAAGGAGGCCATACAACGGCGATCGATTTCTAGATTATAAATTATAAAAGTAAGGTTACAATGGGTACGGTCTAAAAAACATATTTAATCAGGAGAAATTTATCATGATGTATTGCTCGAAATGTGGAGAAAAAGTTTTGGAAGGTGCAGCATTCTGCGGCAAGTGCGGCGTATCTTTAAAGGATTATCCACCTGTACAAGAACAGGAATACTTTGAAACGGAAGAAAATGTAACGCAGGAAACACCTGCTGCAGCCGAAGAGGTAAAAACAGAAAACACAAGTTCTCAAATGTATGCTGCACCTGTTCAGCCGAGAGAAGAGCAGAGAAGCCAGGCGTACGAACAAGCCCGGCCGGTTTATGGAGCGGGAGCACAGACTTATCGTCAGCCTGCTATTCCGATCAGAAACTATGATCCGTCCAAAGACTATACGCCGATCGGCATGTGGGGATATTTTGGCTATCAGCTTTTGTTTGCCATCCCGATCGTTGGTTTTATCTTGATTCTTGTTTTCTCGTTTGGCGGAACCAGAAATATCAACCTGAGAAACTATGCGCGTTCTACTTTCTGCTGGTTGATTATCGTTGTGGTGGTTTTATTAGCCATCCTGTTGATCGGAGCTATTGCCGCAGCTGCTTCGGCTGCGCATTAAATTGGATGTTATTTTGAAAGGAAAAAAGAAAAATGTATTGTGGAAAATGTGGATCTAAAATTGAAGAAGGAAACTCGTTCTGCCCTTATTGCGGTGAACCGGTACAAAATCAGGCAGAGCCTGTGACCAACGCCCCTGTTGCCGCAAAAAAGAAGTCGAACAAAACAGGGATCATTATCGGTGTATCCGTAGCGGCTGCGGTTGTGCTGGTTGTGATGGGGATTGTTTTTGCTGTTGTAATTGGAAGTATCGGCAACAAGCTCCTGAGCGCCGGTTCGGTTTCCGACTACAGCTCTCAGTCGTCTTATTCTGAGGAATTGGAATCTTCTCAACCGTCCTATTCTGATGAACAGGAATCTTCCCAGCTGGAAGGAACGGAATCGCTTCCGAGCAGCAGTTCTTCCAGCGATGGCGATTTTGAAGATTACATGTATTATTTGTACTGGACAAAAGCCGACTGGCAGGCTGCCAGCTACGAAGATAAGGAAATGGCTGTATTTACATGTATGACTTACATACTGGCGCTGAATGATATTCCGGCTTCGGAAGCGATCGCGTACGAGATGCTGGAACAGCAGGCCGACTGGGTGGATGGTGTAGACAGCTATTACGGGCTTGGCTTGGAAGATACAACTGTATTTGATATTATGAACGATTCCGGTCTGCTCCAAAATCTGCTTATCGGTGCAGGAGTTATGTAATGGCTTTCTGGTGTCATTCGAAAAATGAACAGCGAAAACAAAAACCGCTTCTGTCAAACAGAGGCGGTTTTTCTAATTTTAATCGGTGTAACCCTCGGAGGGCGTTTGGTAATAGGTGCAGTTGAGCAGCTCGTGCTGGCCGGTAAAATAAGCCTTGTCATAGGTTTCGGAATCGAAAATGACAAAGTCGCTGTAGATTTTGCTGATTTCACCTTTCATAAAGTCGGCGTCACGGCCATCCAAAATCAGAAAAATGCGATAGCCCAGTTCTTCGTCGAAAATCAGATCACCCGTGAGGCGGAAAGAAAGATCGGCATAAGCGGGACTTTCCAAAATGGTTTGGAAAGACGTCCACTTTTCTGCGGTCTCTTTGGCGGAATAGGGGACATGGCGCAGTTTTGCAGGTCTGTATTCGCCGGTGACGAATCGCTGCCAATAGCCAAGCGGATGCAAACTGCCTTCTTTGGCGTACAGGATGTAATCCTGATGGTAGCCCGATTCATCGTAATAAGATTTTAGGTATAAATAGGTGTAGTCATCGGGAACGGCGTCGTCTGTAATCTGTAGCCTTGGCAGATATTGCGGCGGATGGTCGTAGCTGCAAAACGGAACAAAAAGATACACAAGCCCCGCGCAAACCAAAACCAATACGCTGCCCAAAACTGCGATAAATATTTTTCTGCTGCGTTTCATAGGCTCACTTCCTTATCCGATGAGGCGAAAGAAGTCTTTTCTACATCTTTATTATATAAAATTAAACAAATTTTGTAAATCTATTTTAAGGAAAATCACAAACAAATTTCTATTTATAACAAAAAAGCTGTGCCAAATTGGGCACAGCTTTCAACACCTTAAGATAGGAAGGTTTAATACTGACCGGTCAGTTTTCTCAGCTCTTCGGCTGCCGCAAGATTAGAGGCCACAACGGGGCAGCCTTCTGCAAATGAAACAGGTGAGCCGTCAAACTGCGTGAGCACGCCGCCGGCTTCTTTTACGATCAGCCATCCGGCCGCATAATCCCAGGGGGAGAGGAACGCTTCGAAAAAGCCTTCGGCTTTGCCGCAGGCTACGCTGCAAAGATCCCAGGCCGCGGAACCGCTGCGCCGCAGATCGGAACAGGCCAGAAAAACAGCTTTGGCCAGCTCGAACGTTGCATCGACGCGGGTTTCTTTATAATAGGGGGATGTGCCGAACAATACCAATCCCTGCGCAAGCGGAGCGTCGGTTACATGAATGGGTTCGCCGTTTCTGAAAGCGCCTTTTCCCGCCTGTGCGGTAAACAGATCGCCGGTGTAAGGGTTCAGAATTGCCGCATAGACTGGTTCGCCGTTTTCCAGCAGCGCCACGGAAATGGTGGAACATTCGTAGCGGTGAATAAAATTGGTGGTGCCGTCGATAGGATCGATGATAAAGCAGAGCCCGTCTTGCAGATCTTCCGGACGGTTTTCTTTTTCTTCCGCCAGAAATTTAGCTTCAGGCAATAGTGTATGGAATTGTTCCAACAGAAAATCCTGCACTTTTTTATCGTAGACGGTGACAAAATTCGCAGAACCGGGTTTGGCTTCCACGTCGTCCAGGCAGGTGCGCACATCGTGGGCGGAACGGACAATTTCTCCGGCTTTGCGGATCATGTCGGGAAGCTGATGAAGAACGGCTGATTCGAGCATAGAATACGCTTCTTTCGTTTTGGATTTGCGGCTTTATTATAGCAAAGGCACACAAGGCGCGTCAACCAGCCGTGTCGCGCGATTCATAGAAATGTTCGGAAATCTTCATAAAGTCTTAGGAAGCCGTTCAAACTTTATACATTTTCCTCTTGTATCATATAATCACCGGAAGCGAAAAGAGCTTCCCAGTTTACCGGAAAGGATGTGAGGTGCTTAACGGGATACGACTTTGAAAGGAGATTGGCAGTCGATTATGCAGAAGGCAGATCGGCCGCAATATAAAAACAAGGAGGTATGCTTATCGAAAAACGCACAACGTGACCGGTATAATGACCGTGTTTATTCCGGCTGAAAAGCCTTTATATATAATAGATTGTACTTACTTTTCCATGACTTTTTCTTTTTTCCATGAATAAATAAACTCTCCAATACAAAAGGCGGTGCCGTAAGGCATCGCCTTTTGTACGTTCGGATATTCTCAGAGGCTGTAGTCCTCTTTTTGAAACGGAATGTCAAATGTCTGCATAGCTTCCAAAAGCTGTTCGGCGTTTTTGGGACCGTAAAGCGGCAGACAGGCAAAATCCCGGCAGGCAAAGAAGCCCAGCACAACCTGGGAAACGGTCGCGTGATATTGTTCACATAGAGCCAGCACGCGTTCGGCCATACGGATGTTTCCTTCCGTAAAATAGGGCGAACTTTTTACGGCGTCTTTTCCTTTTGCAGCGTAGGCATGGAAAAAGCCATTGCAAACGCCGGAATAAGGCATCAGCAAATTGTTAGAATTGTTGCGGTGATAGGCTTGCATCTTGGAATCGGCATAAGCCAGCGTGTCGTCGGCCAGGGGGTTCATATACGGATAGCCTAGGTTCAGCAGACTCTGATTGGCCACAAAACCGCGGTAACCTTTTTCACGGCAGAATGTATCCGCTTCCTGCATACGTTCGACAGACCAGTTCGAACAAGCATAATACCGGATTTTCCCTTCTTTTCTGAAGGTTTCCATCGTTTCAATCAATTCTTCAATCGATTGTTCCGTGTTGTCGCGGTGATAAAAATAAAGGTCGATCACGTCTGTTTTCAGCTGCTTAAGCGAAGCTTCCAAATCTGCGCGCATATCGGCGGGTGTCATGCGGCTTTTATGCAGATCGGGCGTGGCTGCGGTCATATCCGGATGTCCGCCTTTTGTTGATAAAATCACGCGGTTTCGTTTGCCGCTTCTTTGCAGCCAGTCGCCGATCACGCGCTCACTTCTGGCAATTTCCGGCTTTACCCAGTCGGAATAGACGTGCGCCGTATCGATCAGGTTTCCACCTGCATCCAGAAAAGCATCGAAAATTCGGTCGGCATCTGCGCCGTCCCAAGAAAGACCGGCCTTTACCGTACCAAGGCCAAGCGGGAAGAGATTGAGATCTGTATGGGGGATATGGATTGTTTTCATCTGCGTATCTCCTTACATGAATAATTTTAATGATTGTCCGCCTTACGGTGAAGCGAAAGCTTGTATACGTCCAGGTTTCCGTCTTTTCCGGCATGGATAAATCCATTTTGCAAGGCAATGGCTCGTGTGGCCGCCTGTTCAGGCACGCATTCCAAAACCAGTTCATGTGTGCGTGTTTGTGCGTCGCGGATGAGAGCGGTGGTGAGTTCCTGCGCGTATCCTTTGTGCCAATCTTTCCGGCGCAAAACCCAGCCGATTTCATAGCTATCCGATTCATACGGATGATAAATGACATAGCCGATCCATTGGCCGCGTTTATCTTCCACAGCCCAAACGGACGGCGCATCACACAATGCGTAAGAATTTAGAAAATCCCGGGTTTGCTCTCTGGAATAGGGCGGCTCTAAAAAGCGCATCACTTCCGCGTCGGAAAGCAGAGCATATAAAGATTCAAAATCACTTTCACAAAATTTCCGGATTGTAAGCCGAGGTGTTTGCATGGCGGCTCCTTTTGAAAGAATCAATTTGTTCTCATTGTACAGGCAGCGTTTTGTAAAGTCAAGATTACAGCGGCTGCGTTTTACTGCCCGAAAAGGTGCGGAATTTTTCTAAGAAACCAAGAAACGCCTATAGGTTTTTGCGGGTTTGTGTGCTATAATAAAATAGATTATCCTGGCGGTAAGGAACTGTTTTTGAATAAAGGAGGCAGCGGATTGCTGATTTTGGGCATAGACCCCGGTTACGCGATTGTGGGGTATGGAATTATTCAAGCCGTAAACGGAAAATATGCGCCCGTGGAATACGGGGCCATCACCACGCAGGCCGGGGAGGATTTTAACCGTCGCCTGGAAGAAATTTACGACGGCGTCAGCTCGCTGTTTGCCAAATATAGAATCGATGCGCTTTCTATTGAAAAGCTGTTTTTTTACAGCAACAAAACGACGGTGATCGGCGTGGCCGAAGCGCGCGGCGTGATTTTGCTGGCCGCGCAGAAAGCGGGCGTGCAGGTGTATGAATACACGCCCAACGAAGTCAAAATCGCCGTAACCGGCTACGGCCGGGCGCTCAAGCCGCAGGTGATGGAAATGACCCGGCGGCTGCTGGTGTTGCCCGCCGTTCCCAAACCCGACGATACCGCCGACGCGCTGGCTATGGCGATCTGCCACGGCCAGGCAACCGGTTCCGGCCTGCGCCGGGCGATGCTTCGATAACCCGAAGGAGGAATTCCCGTGTTTTATAGCCTGACTGGCAAATTGATTTATATGGAAGCCGGCATGGCCGCCGTGGAATGCGGCGGCGTAGCCTTTAAATGCCAAACTTCGCTGACCACGCAGAAAAGCCTTCCCGCCATCGGCGCGGAAGTGACGCTTTTCACGCATCTGAATGTCCGCGAAGACGCGCTCGATCTATTCGGTTTTGCCACCAAATCGGAGATGGAGTGCTTTAAAATGCTGACAAGCGTGAGCGGCGTAGGCCCCAAGGTGGGCTTGGCCATTCTTTCGGAGATGACGGCCGAACGGGTGGCGCTGTGTGTAGCCGCTTCCGATAGCAAGAGCTTTACCCGCGCAAACGGCGTGGGACCCAAGCTGGCGCAGCGTATTGTGCTGGAACTGCGCGATAAGGTGAAGGCGCTTTCCGTTCCGGGCGCGAAGGGCGAAATGCCGGCGGCCGGGGTGGTTTCCGCTTCTCAGAATGCGGCCGAAGCCGTTACGGCGCTTTCCGTGTTGGGATACGATCCCGCCGATGCCGCCCAGGTGGTGGCCAAATTCGACAGCGCTCTGCCGGTGGAAGAACTCATCCGGCTTTCTCTGCGGGCCATGGCGTCCCGGTTTTAAGAAGATACAGTCTTTTTGATGGAGGCAGACGATATGAAAGACCAGCGGTTGCTGCATATCCTTTCCAGAGAATATCCCACGGTGAGCCAAACGGCGGCGGAGATTATCAATCTGCACGCCCATCTGTCGCTGCCCAAGGGAACCGAATACTTTTTCAGCGATATCCATGGCGAATACCGCGCTTTTGAACATCTGCTCAACAGCGCGTCCGGTGTGATCCGCAATAAAATCGATATTCTTTTTGAAAATACCATGCAGGAGGCCGACCGGCAGGCGCTGGCCGATCTGATTTATTATCCCGAAGAACATATGAAGCGCGTGCACGAGGAACAGCTCAACTTTGACGAGTGGTTCCGCGTAACGGTTTTCCGTTTGCTGGAGGTGATTAAAATCACCGCCGAAAAATTTACACGCGAACATATGCTCGATAACGCGCCGGCCGATTACCGCAATGTGATCAACGAGCTTTTGCATTTCCAGTATGACAGCAACACGCAGTATTACGCCAAAACGATCCGCAGTGTACTCGATACCGGCATGGCGGATGAACTGATTTTCGGTATGTGCAGTATGATCAAAAACAATTCGATCAATATGCTGCATATCATCGGCGATATTTTCGACCGCGGCGCGCATCCCGATCGCGTGATGGACGAACTGATGTCGTTTAAGGATGTTGATATTCAGTGGGGCAACCATGATATCAAGTGGATCGGCGCGGCGTGCGGAAGCACCGTTTGTGTGGCCGAAGTGGTGAGTGCCGCCATCAAATACAACAATTTCGATTTGCTTGAAGACGGCTACGGCATCAACTTGCGTCCGCTTTCGGCGTTTGCCGCCCGCGTGTATGAAGATGATCCCTGCACCTGCTTTGTGCCGCACCTGCTCGACGCCAACGTGTACGACGTGGTAGACGCCACGCAGGCCGCCAAAATGCATAAAGCCATGGCGATTATCCGCTTTAAGCTGGAAGGTCAGCTGTATGAAAAGCACCCGGAATACGGTATGCAGGATCGCGCCATGCTGCGGCGGGTAGATTTTTCCGATTACAGCGTCGAAATCGACGGGAAACGCTGGGCACTGCTCGACCGGAATTTCCCCACGGTCGATCCTGCCGATCCGCTGCGCCTTACCGAAGAGGAAGAAGAACTGATCCGCGTATTGACGGCTTCGTTCCGGCATAGCGAGCGGCTGCAAAAGCATATCCGCTATATCTATGCCAAGGGCAGTATGTATAAAAAAGTAAACGGAAACCTCTTGTATCACGGCTGTGTGCCGATGACGCCGGAAGGCGAATTCGCCGGATTTACCTATGAGGGTCGGGTGTACAGCGGCCGCGCGGGGATGGAACTGATCAACGGCATTATCAAAGAAGCGCTGTTCTCCCGCCGACATTTCGACGAGGAAAGCCCCGGACGCGATTTTATCTGGTATTTGTGGTGCGGGCCGTGTTCGCCGCTGTTCGGCAAAAGCAAAATGGCTACGTTTGAATCGACGTTTATTAAAGATAAGGCTGTTTGCCGCGAAGAAATGAACCCTTACTACGCGTTTGTGGAAGACGAAAAAGTCTGTTTTAAAATTCTGCGCGAGTTCGGTATGGACCCGATGACGTCGCATATCGTCAACGGGCATGTGCCGGTGAAAGCGGGAGAAAGCCCCGTAAAAGGCAACGGGCGGCTGTTTATGATCGACGGCGGCATCTCGAAAGCCTATCAGTCGAAAACGGGTATCGGCGGCTATACGCTGATTTATAATTCCCATTGCCTGGCGCTGGCCGAGCATAAACCCTATAACGCACAAACAAAAGAAACTTCGCCCACCGTGCATATCGTGCAGAATATGAGCAAGCGTGTGCTGGTGGAAGATACCGATAAAGGAACGGAAATGCGCGAATTGATGGAGTCGCTTCAGGAGCTGATGGAACAGTATCGCAGCGGCGCTATGAAGGAACGTTACGAGTAACGGAAGGATGTTCCGGAAACGGAGGAAACCATGGCATTTGAAAATGTCAACGAATTTGATTTTGAAGACCGCATGATGACGCCGGAGTATTCCCCGGAAGCAGACGCCGAAGTGGAAAACCCGCTGCGTCCGAAAGTGCTCGGCGAATACATCGGTCAGGAAAAAGTAAAGGAAAATCTGGCGGTATTTA
Organism: uncultured Clostridia bacterium; assembly: GCA_944384905.1. Classification (GTDB taxonomy): domain Bacteria; phylum Bacillota; class Clostridia; order Oscillospirales; family Acutalibacteraceae; genus RGIG7265. Next base: position 19,190 of record CALWVE010000022.1, on the reverse strand, counting down.
TCGAAGCCGCGCGCCAGCGCAAAGAGTCGCTCGATCATGTGCTGCTGTACGGCCCGCCCGGTTTGGGTAAAACGACGCTCGCGGGTATCATCGCCAACGAGTTGGGCGTAAACCTGCGCATCACGAGCGGTCCGGCGATTGAAAAGCCGGGCGATCTGGCGGCGCTGCTTACCAATTTAAACCCCGGAGACGTGCTGTTCATCGACGAAATCCATCGCTTGGCGCGCTCTGTGGAAGAAATCCTGTACCCGGCCATGGAAGACTTTGCGATCGATATTATCACGGGCAAGGGGCAGATGGCGGCTTCTTATCACTTGCCGCTGCCGCGTTTTACTTTGGTGGGCGCTACGACCCGCGCCGGCCAGCTGACCGCGCCTTTGCGCGACCGTTTCGGCGTGGTTTTGCGCTTGGAAATGTACAATCCCAAAGAGCTGGCGCAGATCGTCACGCGAAGTGCCGGCATTTTGGGTATTCCGATTGAAGCCGACGGCGCGCTGGAACTGGCTTCGCGTTCCCGCGGTACGCCGCGTATCGCGAACCGCCTGCTCAAGCGTGTGCGCGATTTCGCCCAGATTATGAGCAACGGCGTAATTACCTACGCCACCGCCAAGCTGGCGCTCGACCGGCTTGAAATCGACGAATTGGGGCTGGACGCCAACGACCGACGCATCTTGTTTACCATGATTCAATATTACAACGGCGGCCCGGTGGGTTTGGATACCCTGGCTGCGGCCGTAGGAGAAGAATCCGTTACCATCGAAGACGTGTACGAACCGTATCTGATGCAGATCGGCTTTTTAAGCCGCACGCCCCGCGGGCGCTGTGCCACCCGTTCGGCCTATCTGCATCTGGGATTGACCCCGCCGGGCGAATCCTCCCCGGACCAGACGAAATTATACTAATAGCGAGGGAAGAACATGAAAACTGCGCAGTGGCGCGATTATGAACTGATCGATACATCCGACGGCGAACGGTTGGAACGCTGGGGCGATATCATCCTGATCCGCCCCGATCCGGAAATTATCTGGAAAACCGAGAAAAAGCATCCGCTGTGGCGCAATGCCCATGCGCGCTATCAGCGCTCCAATACGGGCGGCGGCGCCTGGCAAACCTATAAGCCGATCCCCGACGTTTGGAAAATTCATTATAAAGAACTGACTTTCCGCCTCAAACCCATGGGCTTTAAGCATACGGGCTTGTTCCCGGAACAGGCCGTCAACTGGGATTTTGCCATGGAGAAAATCCGAAATGCAGGGCGTCCGGTGCGGGTGCTCAACCTGTTCGGCTATACGGGCGCGATGACGCTGGCCTGTATGGCGGCGGGCGCTACGGTGTGCCATGTGGACGCTTCCCGCGGAATCGTGCAGTGGGCAAGGGAAAACGCCGAGGCATCTCATCTGGCCGACCGCCCTGTGCGCTGGCTGGTGGACGACTGCCTCAAGTTTGTACAGCGCGAACAGCGCCGCGGCAATACATACGACGCCATTATCATGGATCCGCCCGCTTATGGGCGCGGCCCCGGCGGAGAAGTCTGGCGGCTTGAAGAGCAGGTGTATTCGCTCGTAGAACAGTGCCTGCCCGTCCTTTCGGATGATCCGCTGTTTTTCATCATCAGTTCCTATGCGGCGGGGCTTTCGCCGGCGGTTATGGAATACCTGCTGGGCTGTCTGCTGCAAAAGAAATACAGCGGCAAGGTTTCGTCGTTTGAAACCGGCCTGCCTGTCACCCAAACCGGGCTGGTGCTGCCCTGCGGCAGCAGCGCCGTATGGGAATCCCAGTCCTGATGCAGAAGGAGAAATGCGACCGATGTCTTTTATAGAAGTTTCCGATTTGTGCTTCGGCTATGCGGCGGAAAGCGAAGATGAAGCTGTCCGTGAAGTGATTCATCATCTTTCTCTTTCGATCGAGGAAGGGGAGTTTGTGGCGCTGCTCGGACATAACGGTTCCGGCAAATCGACGATGGCCAAGCTGTTTAACGGCATGTACTTGCCGCAGAGCGGCCGCGTGGTTGTCGACGGCATGGACACCGCCGATGAATCGCTTCAGTTTGAGATTCGCCGCCGGGTGGGGCTGGTTCAGCAAAACCCCGATAACCAGCTTGTCGCCAGCATTGTCGAAGAAGATGTGGCTTTTGGCCCCGAAAACCTGGGCTTGCCGCCCGCAGAAATCCGCAGCCGCGTCGATCAAGCGCTCAAAGCGGTAGATATGTATGAATATCGCGATCATGCGCCGTTTAAGCTTTCCGGCGGACAGAAACAGCGTGTGGCCATTGCGGGCGTTATCGCGATGGAGCCGAAATGCATTGTGCTTGACGAACCGACCGCTATGCTCGACCCCCGCGGACGCGACGAAGTGATGCAGACCATCCGCACGCTCAACCGCGAAAAAGGAATCACCATTATTCTCATTACGCATTACATGGACGAAGCCGTACAGGCCGGACGTGTGGTCGTGATGAACAGCGGAGAAATTGTCACACAGGGTACGCCGCGCGAGGTGTTCTCTCAGGTGGAACTGCTTAAGCGCCACAAGCTGGATGTACCGCAGGCCACGGAACTGATGTACCGTCTGCGCGGGGCCGGGATCGACGTTCCGGCCGATATTCTCGATTCAGAAGCCTGTATCGAGTGCCTGAGCGCGCTGTGCAAAAAGGAGGCATAATATGGCGATTCTTGAAACCAAAGACCTGACCTATGTCTACGGCCAGGGCACGCCTTTTGAGCGCACCGCGGTGGATCATGTCAATATTTCGATTGAAGAAGGCGAATTTCTCGGCGTGATCGGTCACACCGGTTCGGGTAAATCCACGCTGATTCAGATGCTCAACGGCCTTCTGCGTCCCACAAGCGGACAGGTTCTGCTCGATGGAGAAGATATCTGGAAAGACCCCAAGCAGATTCGCCGCGTGCGTTTCCGCGTGGGCATGGTGTTCCAGTATCCGGAATATCAGCTGTTTGAAGAAACGGTGCTTAAAGATATTTGCTTCGGCCCGAAAAATATGGGACTCAGCGACGAACAGGCCGAGGAGTGCGCCCGTCAGGCGGCTCATTTTACGGGACTCAAGCCCGAGCTGCTCGAAAAATCGCCGTTTGAGCTTTCCGGCGGTGAAAAACGCCGTGCGGCGATTGCCGGTGTGATCGCCATGGACCCGGATGTGCTGATTCTCGACGAGCCGACCGCGGGACTGGACCCCAACGGCCGGGATGTTTTGCTTTCGCAGATTCTATCTTATCATCAGCAGCGCAAAAATACGATTCTGCTGGTTTCCCATAGCATGGAAGATATCGGCCGCACAGCCGACCGTCTGCTCGTGATGAACAGCAGTCACGCCGAAATGCTGGATACCACCCGGCGCGTGTTTGCGCAGAGCGACCGGCTGGAATCGATCGGCCTGCGTGTGCCGCAGATCACCCGCATTATGACAGAGCTTCGCCGCCGCGGATTCCCTGTGGATGAAAGTACGCTGACGGTAGAAGAAGCCCTGCGCCAGTTGATTCCGTATCTCAAGGGGGAAATCCAATGATTGCAGATATTACATTCGGCCAGTTTTTCCCGGCTAAATCGCCGATCCACCGCATGGACCCCAGAGTAAAGCTGGTGCTGGTGGTTTTGATGATCGTGTTTATGTTTTTGGCGAAGAACTTTTTCGGCCTGGGCGTGATGGTCGCGTTTACCGTAGCGGCCATGCTGCTCTCAAAAGTGCCGATGAAGCTGTATATCAAAAGCGTAAAGCCGGTTTTGTTCATCATCGCGTTCACTTCGCTGATTAACCTGTTCTACGGTTCGGGCGAGCCGCTGTGGCAGTTCGGTTTTCTGCGCATCACGTTAAACGGTATTTTTAACGCCTTGTTTATCGTGATCCGCATCACGGCGCTGATTATGATCAGCGCACTGCTTACGTTTACCACGTCGCCCACCCAGCTGACCGATGCAATCGAGCGGCTGCTTAAACCGCTTGCTAAATTGCATGTGCCGGTGCATGAATTTGCCATGATGATGACGATCGCTCTGCGGTTTATTCCCACTTTGCTGGAAGAAACCGATAAGATCATGAGTGCCCAGAAGGCGCGCGGCGCCGATCTTGAAAGCGGCGGATTGATCGACCGCGTCAAGGCGCTGATCCCGATTCTGATTCCGCTGTTTGTATCGGCTTTCCGCCGGGCGTTCGATCTGGCTACGGCCATGGAGTGCCGCTGCTATCACGGCGGCGAGGGACGCACCAAGATGAAAGTGCTTCATGTCAGCGGCGGCGATGTGCTTTCGCTGGGACTTTCGTGTCTGGCCTGCGCCGTGGTGATCGTGTGCAATTTTGTTTTTCCGTCTTTGCGATAATCTGATTTGAAATAAGGGAGACTTGATTTGGAACGCAACATTCTGTTTACCCTGGCTTATTGCGGAACCGGCTATCACGGCTGGCAAATTCAGGATAATGCCCGCACGGTTCAGCAGGTGTTTCAGGAAGCGCTGGCGCGGATTGTGGGTGTTTGCCCACCGCTCAAAGGGTGCAGCCGTACCGATGCGGGCGTACATGCCCGGCAATTTTGCATCAGCATGAAAATCGATACGCGCATTCCGAACGAACGGCTTGTGGGCGCGATGAATCATTTTCTGCCGCCCGATATGGCTGTGCTTTCGTGCCGCACGGTGCGGGATGATCTGCACGCGCGCTATTCCTGCCTGGGCAAGGAATATACTTACGAAATCTGGAACCAGCCTGTACGCAATCCGTTTTTGGAAGGGCGGGCGCTGCATTACTATGGCCCGCTGGATGTGGACAAGCTCAACGAAGCGGCACAGTATTATGTAGGCAAACATGATTTCCACTCGTTCTGCACGCTTGACGCCCGCGACGAGGGCGATCTGACCCGCACCATTCAATATGCCAACGTGCGCCGCCGCGAAGACGGTATGGTGATCTTCACGGTAGCGGCCGACGGATTCCTGTATAATATGGTGCGTATTCTTACGGGAACTTTGCTGGAAGTGGCGCAGGGAAAACGCACGCCGCAGGAGATTGAACATATTCTGAAAGCAAAAGACCGCGCCGCGGCGGGGCCGACTGCTCCGGCCTGCGGACTCTATCTGAATCGGGTATTCTATCCCGATGACATTGAATTGGATGAAACGAAAGGATAAAGGAATGGCTTTTCGAAAAGATCCGAAGGAGAAGAAAGAAAAGACCGGCTTTGCCCGGCTGAAATACGGGGCCGATGAAGAAATCTGGGAAGAAGAAGAGGAACCCGCTCCCAAGCCCCGAAAAGAAAAAAAGAAACTCCGTCCGCTTTTGCGCGTGGTTGTCATTTTGGCTTTGGCCGTTGTCGTTGTCGGCGCTTGGATGGCGCGTGATAGCCTGCTGATGGGGCAGATGGGCGATTGGTTCCAAACCAGGATAGCCGGATTCCAGGTGGGGGACGGTTATCCTACGCGGATCACAGGTTCTCAGGTTTTGCCCTCGAATCTGCGTTCTTCCGATGGAATGGCCGTCACGTTGAGTGATACGGCGCTTACGGTGCTGAACACGACAGCCAAGCCGGTTATTTCGCGTCAGCATAGTTTTTCGGCTCCCCGGCTGTGCATGAACGGCGGAAAATATTTGGTTTATAATCTGGGCGGAACCGGTTACCAGATTGAAACAATTTCGAAAACTGTTTTAACCGGCAAAGCAGAGGGCAATATTCAATGTGCGGCATTGGCGCAAAACGGACGTTTTGCATTGGCCACGCAGGGAGAGGGCAACGCCTCTAAGCTCACTGTCTATCTGCAAAACGGCGAAGTTCAGTACACTTATGCTTTCTACGATTCTTATATTTCGGCCGTTGCTTTAAGCCGTGACGGTACGCAGGGCGTGGTGTCTACGGTTTCTACCAACAACGGCGCGATGCAGTCCGTTTTGCATCTGTTTGATTTTTCAAAAGAAACGCCGGTTTCTACCGTGACCGTTTCCAACAATCTGATCCTTGCTCTGCATTGGGGCGATAACGACAGCATCACGGCGGTAGGGGATACCGCCGCGCTGTATGGGTTGCTGTATGATTTCTCGCAGAATCCTGCTTCGGCGTTTACCAGCGTGGAATACGACGGTGCCACCTTGGCGGCTTACACCATGCAAAACAGCACAACCTGCGTTGTTTTTTATGACGGTGAGTATTCTTCCGTCGTTTGCATGGACGGCAAAAATTCGCCGATGCGTACCGAATTGGAAGGGAAAGCGATTTCCTGCTCTCTGTACGGGGATAGTGCTGCTGTTCTCTGTGATAGCCAGGTTACCGTTTTGGATGCGGCAACGGGCGAAAGACTGGCCGAAAAAGAAGTTGGGCGCAATGCACATGCGGTTGCGCTTTCCAGCTCCAGCACAGGGTATGTGCTGGGAATCAACGAGATTAAATTCGTTGATTTTAAAGCGGTATCCTAAATGACAACCGCCCTGTTTCTTCGTCATTTTTTGACGTGAAGTTTGGAAAAGCTTGTAATTATGTCAGGAATATGGTATGATTTTTGTGTTTTGGAAAAGGAGTGATAGCCTGTGGCATATTTACTGGACCTGTTATTGATGGCTATTTTGGTTCTGTTTTTTCTTCGTGGATGGAAAAAAGGCTTTGCCGCCGGTTTGGTAAGCCTGATCGGAACGATTGCTTCCGTTGTTTTGGCCATGATGTTCGGCGGGATGATTTCGGATTGGGTTTACACGTCGTTTATCCGCGAACCGCTTGCAGGGCGTATTGCGGCTCAGCTCACGGTTTCTGTGCCAACAGAAGCAGAAATTCGGACTTTACTGGATTCTTTCCCTGCATTTCTTGAGCGTGCTTTGGCACACTATGGTATAACGGCGCAGTCGTTAGCCGCTCAGGTAAGCGGAGGCGGAGACCTGGCCTATACGCTGGCCGACGCCATTTCTCCGGTTTTCATCACGGTGCTCAAGTTCCTGGTTGTTCTGGTGCTGTTCCTTGCGTTTATGATGCTGGCGCGCCTGTTTACCAAGATGCTGTGTGCGGTGTTTGAACTGCCGCTGATCCGTCAGCTGAATGAGGCTTTGGGCGGCGTGTTTGGCCTGCTCAAAGGCGTGCTGGTTGTATGGCTGGTTTGTGCTTCGCTCAATATTGCGGTGCCCATGATGAAAAATTCTATGCGCGAACTGGCGGAACAGAATATTCATACGTCTATTCTGTTTGATGTGGTCTACGAACATAATCCCATTTATGCTCTGCTGCGGTAAAACGCTTGTATTTTCTACTAATTTACCAAAAGGAGATTAACCCGTGAAAACCGAAAGTCAGAAATATCCGGTTCTTAATGTGCCGAACACGCTTTCTTTTATCCGCATTCTTGTCGTGCCGGCCATGGCGTATTTTTTCCTCAATGATCAGATTCTCTGGGCAGTGGTGATGATTGCCATTTCAGGCCTGAGCGATGCATTTGACGGCTTCTTTGCGCGTAAACTGAATCAGGTCACCGATTTGGGAAAGATGCTGGACCCGCTGGCGGATAAACTGACCCAGGTGGCTGCGGCAGTGTGTATCGGCGTTAAATTCCCTAGCCTGGTTTTCATTTTAATGGTTTTTGTGGCCAAAGAAGTTCTGATGGCAATCGGTGCTTTTGTTCTGCTCAAACGGCATAAAAAGCCCTGTGCGGCCCGCTGGTATGGAAAAACGGCTACGGTTCTGTTTTATATTTCCGTAGGCATTATTGTGGTGATGGATGGATTCCTCAACCTGAAAACAGAGGCTTTTTACACGGTTTCCAACATTTTGCTGGGAATCACAGCCGTGATGATGGTGTATGCCATGATCCGGTATGCGGCGGTATTTTTTGCGCTGCTTCAATCGAATGATCCCAAAGATAATTTTGATATCCGTTCTGCCCTTACAGGCCGGGATGGATTGAATTCGTAAAAGGTAAATGCCGGGGTTCCGGCTCTGCGGCAGCTGCAAAGGCAGCTGCCTTTTGCAAAGGATGTGAATGAATATGATGATGTGCAGCCGGTGCGGTAAGCGCCCTGCCGTTGTGTTTGTCAGCCAGACGAACGATGTAAAGAACACCAAAGGCCTGTGCATGGTGTGTGCGAAAGAATTAGGTATTCAGCCTGTCAATGACCTGATGGAAAAAATGGGCATTACCGATGAACAGCTGGAAGCCATGTCGGATGAAATGAACGGCTTGATGGCCACGCTGGAAAACGCCCAGAATAACAATGGGGAAGACGAAGACGGTTTCACGCCCGGCGGTGCCGCCACGTTCCCGTTTAATGAACTGTTCGGCGGAGCAGCTGGCAATGCCAATGAATCTTCCGCCCCGCCCAAAGCCGGACGGGTAAAATCGGATTCCCGCAAGAACAAACGTAAGCATATTTCGGCCTATTGTACCGACCTGACGGCCCGTGCCCGTGACGGCTTGCTGGATGCCATCATCGGACGCGAACGCGAAATCGGCCGTGTGATCCAGATTCTCTCCCGCCGTACCAAAAACAACCCCTGCCTGATCGGCGAACCCGGCGTAGGCAAAACGGCCATTGCCGAAGGACTCGCACAGCGGATTGTGCGCGGAGAAGTGCCGGCTAAACTTCGAAACAAGGAAATCCAGCTGCTGGATCTCACCGCGCTGGTAGCCGGAACGCAGTTCCGCGGCCAGTTTGAAAGCAGAATCAAGGGCCTGGTGGACGAAGTCAAGGCCGATGGCAATATCATTCTGTTTATCGATGAAGTCCATAATCTTGTGGGCGCCGGCGATGCCGACGGCAGCATGAACGCCGCCAATATTTTGAAACCCGCCCTTTCCCGCGGTGAAATTCAGGTAATCGGCGCCACAACGTTCAACGAATACCGCAAGAATATCGAAAAAGACGCCGCTTTGGAGCGCCGCTTCCAACCCGTTACGGTGGAAGAACCGTCCATTGAAGATACCATTCAGGTGCTGGAAGGTATCAAGAGCTACTATGAATCCTACCATCGTGTGCAGGTTTCGCCGCTGATCGTGCGCCATGCCGTAACGCTTTCCGAGCGCTATATCAATGATCGTTATCTGCCCGATAAGGCGATTGACCTGCTGGACGAAGCCTGTGCCTGCGCGGCTCTGCGCAATAAGGCGATGGCCGATTATGATAACGCCGTTCAGGCCAAAAAAGCCGCCGAAGAAAAAGAAAACGAAATTACCAGCGAAAGCACGGTGCCGGATTATCAGGCGCTGGCGGAAGTCCGCTATGAAATTGCTTCCTATGATGAGAAGATTAAACAGCTGGAACCCGAAGCGCTGGGCGCGCAGGTTACGGATGAAGACCTGGCGCGCGTGATCGAGCTTTGGACGGGCATTCCCGCCAGCCGTATCCGCGAAAACGAATTGCAGAAGCTGGCCGGTCTGGAAGAAAAGCTTTCTTCCGCAATCATCGGCCAAGATGAAGCGGTTGCCGCCGTAGCCAACGCCGTGCGCCGCAGCCGGGTACACATCAGCCCGCGCCGCCGTCCCGCTTCGTTTATTTTTGTAGGTCCCACCGGTACGGGCAAAACCGAGCTGGTGCGCGTGCTTTCCCGCGAACTGTTTGATTCGCCCGAAACGTTGATCCGTCTGGATATGTCGGAGTTTATGGAAAAGCACTCGGTTTCTAAAATCATCGGTTCGCCTCCGGGCTACGTGGGATACGATGAAGCCGGCCAGCTCACCGAAAAAGTACGCCGCAAGCCGTATTCCGTGATCCTGTTCGATGAAATCGAGAAAGCACATCCGGATGTCATGAACATCCTGCTGCAGATTCTGGACGAAGGCCGCATCACCGATGCCCACGGACGGACCGTCAGCTTTATCAATACCGTTATCATCATGACGTCGAATGCCGGCAGCGAACGCCGCGAAGGCGCGCTGGGCTTTGGCAAAACAGCCGATGCCGCCAACCGCGAAAAGGCGATGAAAGCGCTTTCCGAGTTCCTGCGTCCTGAATTTTTGAGCCGTATCGATGAAGTGATTGTCTTCCGCAGTCTTTCCGAAGAAGACTTTGTCCGTATTGCTGGGCTGATGATGAGCGAATACGTCGGCTCGCTGGAAGAACGCGGCATTCGCTTCACGTATGACGAAGCCGCCTGCACCTGGCTGGCTCATAAAGCCTACGGCGGACGCAGCGGCGCGCGTGATCTGCGCAACCTGATCCGCCGCGAAGTAGAAGACAAGATCGCCATGCTGCTGGTTGAAAAGGGCGAAGACGCTGTTTCGGGCATTGCCGTAACGGTGCGCGATGACGCCCTTGCCATTGATAGCCTGTAATCCAATAAAATAAGAAACCGCCGGTTTGCTGCCGGCGGTTTTTGCTTAATAACAAATTTCAAAAACTCTATCAAATTTCAGCAGAAAAAGTACGCTGTTCAGCAAAATTTTCTGCCGAACAGCGCATGGAATAGAGAGTTTACTTTTACTCGCAGGTTAGTTATTGTGTGTATGTCCGGCTTCCGGAGCTGTTGCAAGATCGGCCTGGACATAAGGCAGCTGAATAGAAAGCGTTCCGGTGGCATCCAATGTATTGGAGTTATTATTATCCGCTTTCACTACAAAGTTCAGTGTGCAGCTTTCGCCGGGAGCCAAAACTTCACCCGTCAAATCAGGCTGTTCGAGTACCAGCTGATCCTGGTCGGATTCCAATGTAATAACGGTATCTTCCAGATAAGCGGATGCGGTTCCGTTGTTCTGAATGGTTATGATGTAATTTGCCCAAGCGCCGGGAAGCGTAAAATGTACATTGGCATACTGCGCATGGGTTTCGGTAAACGAAACCGGCGAAGATTCGCTGCCATCTTCGGATTTCATAGAGGCAATTACAAACTGCAGATCCGGGCAATCTTGTGTGTTATCCGAAACAACACAAGCCAAAACGTAATTGTGATACGTATCGGGACGCAGTTGCTTGACCAAGGCATCGCTCTGTTCAACCAGAGCATTCATAATTATCGGACGAGCAGTTTCGCTTCCAAAATAATCCGATGTGTTTTTGTAGTAATACCAAGCATGAATCGGATCTACTTCTGTACCGTCGGGTGCTGTGTTTTTATCGGAAAGCCGAATCACAGATCCATCCTCCATCCCGCTCAGCATGGCTAAGCGGCGATCTTCTGTATTCATTTTTCCCAGCTGATCCATATCGAAACGGGTGGTATCAATCAGCCACAGCCAAGAGCTTACCGCATATGTTGTGCTTTGTGTTCCTGGTCTTTTAGTGGAACTGGAATATTTTCTGGCAACAGCAGCTTCATTGCATGCCTGACCGTAAGAAGTTTCAGGGCAGACCAGCTTTAAGCCGTATCCGGAATAATCCGTCTCAATTTCCGCGCCAAGCGTACTGGTTTGCAAATCAGCCTGTGTGATTTGAACATTCCAGTTGCTCTGAGCGGCCTGAGCGCTTATATTACCCGAAGCCGTAATTTCTGTGTGCCACGCAGCAAAGCCCATTCCCATAACAGAAACGGCCATAACGCCGGCAAGCCCGAAGGCTAAAATTTTCTTTTTTGTACCCACAAGATCACATTCCTTCCTTTTATTGAATGTCTATATTGTAAGTACTTCTTGTTAATTTGGAAATCAGAAAAAAGCTAAATTTAGGTTAATTTTTCTGGAGAAACATTTAAAGGATTGTTGCTTCCAAATTTAAATAGAAATATTGAATGTCCTGAATTTGATGATTTTCAAAGAGCAAAAAGGGAGCCATTTGGCTCCCTTTCATTTTTATAGCTGAAAAATAGGATCAGGCCTTGCGCCGTATTTCGAACGTGACCGAGACTTCTACCGGCCAGCTTTCCTGCCATTTTTCAAACCTGCTTTGCATCGCCGCGGCCGGATTGGGCAGCGGCGGCGTACGTTCACACCCGATTAAGCAGCAAAGAAACAGCACCAATACCGCCACCAGCAGTTTTTTCTTCATGGTATCACATCCTGCGTTTTGATTCCTGTGTCCATGATACGCTGGATGCGGCGGAAAATCTGTCAGGTTTCGTCGTCGGTAAACGTTCTGCCCGGGCAGCGCTCAGCCAGCTTTTCCAGAAAAGCCCGCATTTCTTTCAGGTTTTCATCTTGGGCCGCCGTAAGCACCCACGTGTTGTCGGAGGTGCACAGCGCGGCCTGTTCGCCGTGAACATAAATTTCCGTCAGCTCCGGATAGGTTAGAACCACCGGGGCTTTTTGCGTTTGGCTTAAGATATGGATTTCCTGATCGGTGTAACAAATAGCAGGGGAGGCGCGCCGCTTGCCGAGCGCAATTCCCCACAAAACAACGGCCAATGCGGCGCAGAATGCCGCAGCGAACCATCCCCAGGCAAATTTGGCCAATAGAGAGAACAAGCCGATCATCAGCCCGCAAAACAGCAGAACCAGCGCCTTGATCTGCCTGCGCGCGCAGGCTGTGTATCCGGTTACAAATCCGGCCGAACCGGGAAACTGCTTTTGGTATTCACTTAGTTTTGCCCGGCCTATTTGAAGCGCAGAAGCCATTCTTTTGCGGCTCAGCCAGTCTTCCAAACGATCGAGCAGTTCACCCGAATTTTGATTTTCTTCCATGGTTCCCATTCCTTTGCTTGTTTTCAGTTATTCGTGTTCTGCCAGCGCTGAACCTGCGTCAGAAGCTTTTCGCGCGATTGTGCGTCGGCGGGACGCAGCTCAAGCCCTAACGGAACCGAACAGTTCGCTTCCTGCAGGGCATCAAACAGCGGGGCGTAGTCGTAATTTTCAAAAATGGCGGCATCTCTATATGGGTATCCGGCTATATGGAAATGCCCGATCAGTGGCAGATTTTCAAGAATCCGCGTCTGCACATCTTCCTGCATATGCAGCTGATGATAAATATCAAACAGCAGGCGTACGTGGGAATCACCGACTTCGCGGATGATCTCAAGGCCTTCCTGCGAATCAGTCAGATAGTAACCCGGATGATCCTTCACGCTGTTAAGCGGCTCAACCAGCAGTGTAATATCGGCTTCGCGCAATAGCGGAAGCATCTCACGCAGACCTTCAACAATCGCTTTGTGCTGATACTCGCGCGGCGCACCGGTGTCGGTTCCTACCTGTGTGATGAGTGCCGGGCAATGCAGCCGCTTGGCCTTTTCGAGTGCACGGGCCAGCGATTCCCGGTAGGTTTCCCGCTGAGCGGGATCATTTAAGATGAAAAAGTCCGGACAAAAAGCTGAAAGGCGCACGCGATGTTTTTCCAGCGCCTGCAAAAGCGGCTGTTCATCCTTGGTCGGCAAGCCCCAGCATTCTACCGTGTCAAAGCCGGCTTTGCGTACCGATTCCAAAGCGGCGTCATAACTTTCCCCGCGGTATAGGCAGGGAATGTTCAGGCTGAAGCGCATATTTTCTCCTCCTTTGGAAATTTGTGAAAAAATTTCCCAATTTTGTGATTCAGCTAAGCCCACTATACCACAAAACAATAGCCGGGGGCAACCGTTATGCCAAAATATGGCAATTGATTTTTGCAAAAAATTTGCTTTTCATTTGGTGTTTGCAACGCTTTTTATACACAAAACGACCATAGAATATACGTATACTAATAAACGAAACAAGAGATTCAAACAAAAGAAAACGATAGAAAAAGCGAGGCGAAACCATGAAATACAGATATGACGGAAATTTGAATGCATCTGAAAATAAACACAATAAAAACGGAATTTGCTACTATGTTCGAGGGACCGTTACGGTGGCCGGGCGCACCTATGAGCGCTATGCGATTCAAACACATTTTGTTGGCCGCGGTGAAGATTATGTTGAGCTGATCAAACGCTATGTCAGCGAACTTTACCAGGAAGGCGACTTGCTGAGCATCAGCGAAAAAGTCATTTCGATGTGTCAGGATAATGTTGTTACGAAATCCGAAGTCAAACTTTCCTGGGCGGCGCGCTTTTTGTCCCGTTTCGGCAAGAAAACGGATAGCGGGATCGGTATCACCGAGCCGTATAAGCTGCAATTGATGATCGATATGAAGGGCCTGCCGCGCGTATTGTGGGCAGGACTGGCCGGTGTGTTCGGCAAGATTTTCAGACATCCCGGCGTTTTTTACGAGATTCTGGGCAACGATGCTGCCGGAATTGATGGCTTCTATGCACATTCCGCGTTTGACGATTATCATGATATGGCTGTTTTGCTGCCGCGTGAACCGGAAAAAGTTTGCGAGGATATCTGGTGGTCGTGCAATATTCCGTCAGTGGTGGTGGATGCCAACGATATCGACGTAACCATTCTCGGCAAAAGCGATATCCTCCAGACTTATCCCGATGAATTTCTGCGCTGCCTGATTCTGGATAATCCCGCCGGTCAGGACGACGAATGCACGCCGTTTATTTTGATCCGCGACATTACGGGAAAGGTGCCGCAGCCGTATTTTCCGCCCAAAGCCGTAACGGTGAGCTGAAAACGGAAAATCTTTTTCTGCCTCTTTACGAACGGCTGAAAACATTTTATAATAAGGCCGGATGCTTTACGATTTTGTAAAGACAGAGGAGGAGAAAACAGATGAAGGTATCCGATGGTATGAACTACGCTCCCGAAGGGAAAGCCGCTCCGGTTGTAGGCCCGGGCGAATTTGTGATTGCGGCGGTTTCGCTGGAACACGGCCATATTTACGGCATGTGCAACGGCCTGACCGAAGCGGGCGCTACGCTTAAATGGGTGTACGATCCCGATCCCAAAAAGGTGGAGGCGTTTCTTGAAAAATTCCCGCAGGCCAAAGCAGCCAGCAGCGAGGAAGAAGTCCTTGCCGATCCCGAAGTAAAGCTTGTCTGCGGCGCCGCCGTAACCAGCGAACGCTGTGCGCTGGGACTGCGCGTAATGGCAGCCGGAAAAGATTACTTTACCGATAAAGCGCCGCTTACCACGCTGGAACAGCTGGCAGCTGCACGCGAAATGGTAGCCAAAACCGGGCGCAAATATATGGTTTATTACAGCGAACGTCTGCATGTAGAAGCGGCTGTATTTGCCGGTCAGCTGATTGAACAGGGCGCTATCGGCCGTGTGTTCCATGTGGATGGCTTCGGCCCGCACCGCATCGGAGACCCGACGAAGCGTCCCGATTGGTTCTATGAGCGCGAAAAATACGGCGGTATTTTGTGCGATATCGGTAGCCATCAGATCGAACAGTTCCTGTTCTATACCGGCGCCAAAGACGCCGAGGTGCAGTTCAGCCAGATTGCAAACTACAATCATCCCGAATATCCTGAGCTGGATGATTTCGGTGATGCCGTGCTGGTGGCCGATAACGGCGCGACGCAGCATTTCCGCGTAGACTGGTTTACTCCCAACGGGCTTTCCACCTGGGGCGACGGACGTATCTTCATCGAAGGAACCGAAGGCTATATCGAGCTGCGCAAATATGTGAACGTAGGCAACAACGATGGCGTTGGCAACCACGTTTATCTGGTAAATAAAGACGGCGAGCAGTATTTCGATGTCAACGGCAAAGTAGGCTATCCTTTCTTTGGTCAGC
Source organism: uncultured Clostridia bacterium (assembly GCA_944384905.1). GTDB lineage: Bacteria > Bacillota > Clostridia > Oscillospirales > Acutalibacteraceae > RGIG7265. The sequence continues at coordinate 3,751 of CALWVE010000022.1, read as the reverse complement.
TGATTCTTGACTGCATCAACCGCACCGAAAACGCCATGACGCAGGAGCACGCTTTCAAAGCGGCCGAGCTGTGTGTAAAGGCGCAGATGAAAGCGGTTAAGGTTTATCCGTAAATGATAGAAAAAGGCGGCGTCCCGGTTGGGACGCCGTTTTGGTTTGCGAAAAGCTATTTAGTTGATATTTTTTCATACAAAAAACCGGCGAAACATTGTTTGAACGTTTCGTCGGTTTTGTTTTTGGCTGTAATACAACAATCAGCGCCGCCGGATAGCCGCGCTTTTGCATCGTTGTTTTGACTTATTGAATGGAGCAATCCAGATAATGCTCCAACTCTTCGTCATCTTTTTTGCGTTCCAAAAATACGAACACACCGGCAACAACGGCAGCAATAGCCGTTACCATACCGATAGCAACCAAAATATTGCGTAAGCATTTCATAAGATCAATTCCTCTTTCCTTTTCAAATTTCAAGACCAACCCTACAAGTTAATATTACCCAAATTTCAACGGAAAGTCAAGCGCAGATTACAGTTTTGATGGATATTTTCACCAGATAAGAAAGGAAATAAGAACAAAAAAACAGAGCCATTCGGCTCTGTTCTTTAAAACGTATTCGGTTTTCCGCTTACGCTTCGTTCAGCTTCTTAGCAAGAGCTGACTTCTTTCTGGCGACAGTATTCTTGTGCATGATGCCCTTGGCAGCAGCCTGGTCGATCTTCTTGATAGCGACGCGGATAGCTTCGGCCTTGTTTTCGGCATTGTTTTCTACAGCCAGGTTAGCCTTCTTGATCTCCGTCTTCAGAGCAGAGTTGATGGCCTTGTTGCGAGCAGTTTTCTTAGCGATTACGAGCACGCGCTTCTTGGCAGACTTAATGTTCGGCATGAGGACACCTCCTTTAAACTTTATCCTAGTAATTCTACCACGGCAAGAGAAAAAAAGCAAGTTTTTTTTGCGAATATGTCCACGGGCTTAAATGCCGCCTTCCTGGCTCAAGATTCGGGCCAGCCAGCGAATATCGCGGGCACAGGCCGTCAGGAAATCGGCGTAAGGACAGTAATCCTCTTTGGTGAAATAGAACGGGCGATACCGACGGCAGCCGCCGCCGCAGGCCGGACGCGCCCAGCAGGTCTCGCATTTGGGATTGCGGCTCGATTCGTTATCGGCCAAAAAGGCTTTGTAGCCTTCGCTTTTGAACATGTCTTCCAGCGGCATATCCATCACATTGCCCATGCGGTACGGGTCGAGTACATAGAAGTCGCACGGATACAGGCTGCCGTCGGCTTCGGCCACAAATTGACACTGGCACTGACCCAGCAGACCGCACTGTTCCGGGTGCTGGCCGGCCGCCATGCGCACGAGATTATCGAACAGACGCACGCTGATGTAGTTGCCGCGGCGGAATTCATCCAGCCACAGACGGAAGAATGTTTTCAAAAACGAAGCATACAGTTCCGGCGTCAGCGAATAGGCGCCGCCGCCGTCTTCCAGCGAATCGAGACAGGGAATGATCTGCACAAAACGCAGATCGTTCTTTTTATAGAACGAAAACAGCTGCTGCGGATGACGAGCCAGCGTTTTGGTCAAAACAGTGAGAATGTTGAAATCCACATGATGCGCACGCAGCCGCTGAACCGTCTGCATAACGGTCTGGAACGTACCGCGATCCTGTGCATCTACGCGGCACAGGTCGTGTTCTTGCTTGGGTCCGTCGAGCGAAAGACCCACCAGGAAAGCGTGTTCTTTCAGGAATGCGCACCATTCGTCATCGAGCAAGATGCCGTTGGTCTGAATGGTATAAGAAATCTGGGTGCCTTTCGGGCAATGCTCATCCGCATAAGCGGTAAAATCGCGGAAGAAATCGAGCCCCGCAACGGTGGGTTCGCCGCCCTGAAAAGCGAACGAAACCGTTCCGCCGTGGCTGGCGGCAAAGGCACGGTCGATCAGGGTATGAGCCACTTCCGGCTTCATGCAGCCGAAACTGGCATTTTCGCGGTTTTTGCTTACATCGGCATAAAAACAATACCGGCAGCGCAGGTTGCAAAGCGACGAAGCCGGCTTAATCAACAGTGAAAACGACATAAAAGCCCCTCCTTTGGGTTTGTTTCCATGATACCGTATTTTTCGCGGCAGGTCAACCCTGTGGCCGATCACCGGCTTGCAGTTTGCCGCATACAATGGTAGAATAAGATCAGAAAAGAGGGGATGAAGGATGAAAAAAGGAACCATCCGGATAGTAAGCTCAAAATGGGAGCACGAAACCTGGTTTACAGTAGGCATGTGGCTGGCCATTCTTACGAATCTGGTGCTGACAGCCATTCATGTCTTTATTTCGGATACTTGGATTTCGGAAAATGTTTTCAGCTGGGTTCATCTGGCAACCTGCGTTTGGTTTGTATTTGAAATGGCCGTGCGGATTCTGGCCGAAGGCAGAAAATTTTTTGATTCAAGAAAAAATATTTTTGATCTGTGTATGTGCTCCATGACGATTTTGCTTCGGGTTACTACGTTCGGCGCGCTGCGTCTGCTCAGAGGGATTTTTGTCGATCCCACGGGAGCCGCACATCGGGACGGAGCCAGCGGCACCAAGCGCTGAGACTTATACCGTTTAGGGCAGCGGCTTTTCCATAATATAGTCGCGGTTGACATAGCCGCCGGGCAGGGGGTATTCCTTGGTTTCAATCACCTGGAATCCGCGACCAAGATAAGCGCGTATACCCAGCTTGTTTCCCTGGTTGACATTCAGGCGGATCGGCTTTTGATAACGGGAGATCAGGTCATCAAAAACGGCCGAAGAAATGTGTTTGCCTCGGTAATCATTTTTCAGATAAAGCTTATCGAGATAAACGTGGTCTTCATGCAGTTCATAGGCGATAAAGCCAACCGGTTCGCCATCGAACAAAACATATTGATAAATCATGCCCTGCGCCTTAAATTTCCGGGCGTTTTCGAAATCGAAATATTTATGCGTGAGCAGATCGATCTGCCCCAGCGGCAGTACGTCCCGGTAGCATTCTTTCCAGATCGGCGCAGCGAAATCATACAGCGTTTGAAGATCCGATTCTTCCATCGTTTGATAAGTGACCATGATTTTTCCTCCTGTTTCTTTTTTTGATTATTATATCACTTTAAATCAGAAAAGCAAATACTTTATGTTTATAAAAAAACAGATCATCCTCCGTTTTGGAGAACGATCTGTTTTTTGCTTTTTATAGGCGGCTGTTTATTTTGTAAGCTTGAATACGGCGGCGCCAAACGGTTCCAACTGCTCTGCGTTTCCGTACAATGCAGTCACAGAATGATAGCATGTGGAATCCACCTCAAACTGTGCGGCCTGCGGCTGATCCGAATAATTCACCAAAACAGCGTAGTCTTCTATTTCTCCGGGATGGATCGTTAAGCCAACAAGCGGATTTTTTCGGCGGATAGCTTTTTTCGGCAGCGTTTCATCTTCCATCACCTTGCCATACAGCGTGTGGAAGCCCATTTTAAAGGCGTTTTCCTGCGTAAGCATCATTTCTTCCAGCGATAATTTCCACTGCTTCTCAGTACGTCTTTGGACGCTGTTTTGCAGAAAATTGGGTGGTTTTGGAGTTGTGAGAGTTCCTCGAAAGTATTCCGTTTTGCTTCGTAAGGAGCAAGCAAGGAGCACACAAGGAACAAGAATCGCAAGCGAAAACAAAAGCCTTATGAAGCAGGAGATCGTTCCGCAAGGAGCGTATCTCCTGCTTTTTTGTGCTGCACGGCTTTTCC
>CALWVE010000021.1 GCA_944384905.1 uncultured Clostridia bacterium | reverse complement strand
CCTCCCAATATAAAACGTTGTTAGACAAACAGAATGAATTGCTGAATGTTGCTCGCTCCATGCCTCAACAAATCCTTCAACACAATGAGCGCGTAGCAAACGCAAAGGTACAAGCAGCATATTCTCTAATTGGTGATGTTGAAGGGAGAAAACTTGACCATCAACAAATGGCTTGCATCGTCAAGGAGGCGCATAACCATTTGGTAATTGCTGGCGCTGGAACGGGAAAAACAACCACTGTTGTCGGCAAAATCAAGTATCTACTTAAAACAAGAAAGTACTTACCACAGGATATTTTAGTCTTGTCATTCACAAACGCCTCTGCGTCTGAAATGAATGAGCGTATTTCTGCTGAAACCGGGAACAATATCACTGCTTCAACATTCCATAAGCTTGGTTTAAATATTATTTCGCAAGTTGACGGAGTAATGCCGAAAATCACGCAAATCAACTTGCGAAAATTCATAAGAGAACAGCTTGTGTTAAATATGCAATCTGATACATATCTCAATCTGCTGAGCTCGTACTTTTTGTATAATCGTGTAGTTGCGAAGTCAGAATTTGAGTTCAAGTCGCAGCAAGAATATGATGAATATTTGAAATTAAACCCGCCGACTACGATTAATCGTGAAATCGTAAAGAGTTATGGCGAGTTGGATATCGCCAACTTCTTAACACAAAACGGTATAAGGTATGTTTACGAGCATCCATACGAATTTGATACCCGAACAGACGAATATGGCCAATATCACCCCGATTTTTACCTCCCTGATTATAAAATGTACATTGAGTACTTTGGGGTAGATAGGAATAATGAAGTTCCATCTTATTTCAAGTCGTCAAGCGAAATGACCGCCACGGAAGCCTATCGCGCATCGATGGAATGGAAGCGCTCTGTCCATCGTGAGCATCAGACTACGCTGATCGAGTGTTATGCTTATGAAAAATTGGAAGGAAATCTGCTTGATTCGTTAAAAGAAAAACTCGAAGCTGCATCGGTTATTTTGAACCCCAAATCGTCTAAAGAACTATGGGCACAAGTTGTTGATGAAGACGACTCACTGCTCGATGGTATCATAGAATTGTTCGAAACCTTAATTAACCTTATCAAAAGCGATGGGTACAGCATAACAGATGTGCGGAATCTAAATTGTGCCGGAAGCCATGTGCAAGCAAACGATCTTTTACTTTCGCTACTTGAACCCATCTTTAATGCGTATTGCCAGTACCTTTCGGATCACAAGGAGATTGATTTTAACGACATGATTAATCTCGCTTCCAGATATGTGGAGCAAGGGAAATACATCAACCCATATAAATATGTGATTGTTGATGAGTACCAAGATATTTCTAAGGCACGCTTTACGCTTCTTGATCGCCTACGGAGATCAAGAGACTACGAATTATTTTGCGTTGGTGATGATTGGCAAAGCATCTATCGGTTTGCAGGAAGTGACATCGGATTCATTCTAAACTTCTCAAAGTATTGGGGCGCTACAGAAAATAGCAAAATTGAGACCACATATCGCTTTACTCAAAAACTAATCGAAATAAGCGGCGAATTTATCATGCAAAATCCCGCCCAAATCAAAAAAACCATTCGGGGGGAATCTGAAGAATTTGGCTTTCCACTTGGTGACATTTCTGGCTATACGGATGAGCTCGCGATTGAATTCATGTCAAACAGGTTGAAGGATATACCTAAAGGCAGTAGCGTTTTCTTTATCGGCAGGTATTCATTTGATGTTAAGAAGTTAAACGACAGCGAGCTTTTTTCTTGCCAGTATAATAATACGACCAGCCTTATCGACGTGAAGTCTAAGGTTCGCCCTGACTTAAACATGTCATTTTTGACCGCACATAAGTCAAAGGGACTACAGGCCGACTATGTATTCATCATAAACAACAAAAAATCAAGAATGGGATTTCCGAGTAAAATTCAAGACGCTCCGATCTTAGACTTATTGCTTGATAACTGTGACCAGTACCCCTACGCAGAAGAACGTCGCTTGTTTTATGTGGCATTAACCAGAGCCAAGAAAAAGGCTTTTATTGTTACCGTTAAAGGGCAAGAGTCTGAATTCGCAACGGAACTCAAAAGGCAATATGGCGAGGAGCTGAAAAGAGAACAATTTGAATGCCCGCTTTGCGGCGGTCGACTAGTTAAACGTTCCGGCCCATATGGAGAGTTTTTTGGTTGCTCAAACTATCACACTCAGGGATGTACTTATAAGAGGAAAATAGGTAGGTAGCATGATTGTAAAAACGTGCAGAGTCCAGGTGCAACGTGATAGACTCTTATCAAGCCAAGCATAATGACGGCTCAATCATCATTACAACGGGCAGCGCGTTTTGGCAAATGTTCTGACTGATATTAGTACTGGTGCAGCCTTGATTAGCTGTATCACGTATAATGAAATTGGTCTAAACGTGTCAAAGTATGATATAATGTAAAAGCGAGGCCAGCGATATCCATTGTTGACGTCGCAACACAGAAAAAATCCCCAACCGTCAGGTTGGGGTTTTTTTCTGGAATGAAAGAAGTGTGCTTGAACGCGCTGCCTCCACCTGCGCCGGAGGCGCATTCAATCCGAGGTGAGGCAGGGTTCCTGCGAATGGCGAACAGCCATTCGTGGGATGCCGGGAAGCGAGTTCGAGCCTCGTCGCCCGCTCCAAAAGAAGAAGCACCTGCTTTGCAGGTGCTTCTTCTTTTGGGTTCCGGCGGCCTTTGGCCGCCTCCATCCTTCGGTGATCCAAATGCTCGGGGCAAATGAATTGCCCCTCCGCCAAGGTTTTGCCTGCGGCAAAACACTTGTACGGCGCAAATGCGCCGCCGGCCAGAAGGCCGGTTGGGTGGTTTTCCTACAACGGTCCTGTCAATCCAAAATATCGATTTTAACCGTCCCTTCCACGTCGGAGCAAGATTTGTATCGCTTGCTCCGACTTATTTTATAAGTCGGAGCGCGCTTACGCCGCTGCTCCTCCTTTCCAAACTGCAGCCGCTATGCTGGGTTGCGGTTTGGGGCCGCCGCTTCGCGTCGGTTTCGTTTTCCTGGAAAATATCGATTTTAACCGTTCCTTCCACAAGAAAAGGACATCTGCTGAAAGCAGATGTCTTTCTTTTTGGATTCCGCGGGCCGTTGGCCCGCTTCACCCTTCGGTGATTCCAATGCTCAGCGGAAATGAATTCCGCCTGCGCCAAGATTTTCGCCTGCGGCGAAAACGTTTGTACGCCGCAAAAGCGGCACCGGCAGAAGGTCGTTACAGAAAAGCCTCAACCTTTTTGGTTGAGGCTTTTTTTGGAATCCGATGCGCATGCAGAACTCGGCAGGTAAACTGCCCGAAGCCCGGGGTGGTTGCCGGCGGCAATCCGGGGCCGGCGCGGCGGAACTTGTTTACAGTCGATTCAAAAGCAGCATGAGGATGCCGGCTCCGCAGCAGAGGCACACAGGCAGCAAAAACACCACGCCCAGAATGGCCTCCGTGCGGCCCGGCGCCTCGGTTATTTTCCCGGTTTCCGGATCGCGGTAGAGCGTCACAGTCTGCCCCACGGTATAGGGACGGCGTCCGGTCACATTGCCCTCCACCTGCCGGGTCACGCCGCCGAATGTCACCTCATAGAGCGGATAATCGAGCGGATCCCCGTCGGAATCCTGCCTTTGGCGGTAGCCCCGAAAAACGGCGGGCACCGGGCGCAGCGCCTCGGATGCAATTTTTCGCTGCAGAACCCGCCGGGAATGCCAGAAAGCCAGGTCAATGACCAAAAATACGCCGCCGATGAAAAAGAGAATCCATGCAGCGGGGATATTGGTATCGTCAAAAGAGGGAACAATGCGCTGAAGCAGCGCGGACAAAACGGCCAGGACGGCAATGCCGCCGGCTCCGAACAACCATATTTTTCGCCGCAGGCGGGGATTGAGCGGCCTGTGGCCGAGCTGGTCGGCCTTTGGGTCATAGGAAAGGCGGATGGTTTCCCCAACCCTGGGAATCTGCTTCCCTTTCACAGGTCCCCAGACCCGCTGCAAATATTGCCCTTCCCAGAAAAAGGTCACGGTCATATGGTATTCCGGTTCGCCCACGGTATCCTCGCTGATCCGGGGCTCCCGGCGCTCGATGCTCACGACTCGGGCATCAATGGAACGAAACCGCTTGGACTGGCGCCGCTGCCGCTGAAAAGGAAGGAAAAACAGCAGCAGAAAAATCACCAGAACCACCAGAGCAGCCTCCATAAAGAAAACGCCCCCCTTCGCTGTCATTCCACTTTTATCCTACGTGTTTGCCGGCTGCTGTGCAATCATCTTTGTGTAAAAAGCGGGTAAAGTTTCTGATACCATTGGTCCGAGCGGATGGAGCCCGCCGCAATATGCGGCGGGATTGCTCCGGGCAGGATAGCGGTGCGCATGCAGAAAAACCGATTCCCCGCAAAAAGGCGGGGAATCGGTTTTAAGCAAATTGACCGTTTAGAACGCTTCCCCCTTGTATAAGGGAAGTGTCAAGCATGCTTTTTTCGCGTTACAGCAGCATATTCCGTTCCTGCAGACGGGCAAAGAGTTTGTTCAGGGGCGGAAAGAGCACCAGCACGATGGCAAAATTGAACACACAGTGCAGCAAATCGAAGGGGATGCCCGCCACCCACCAGGAGAATGCCAGCGTCCAGCCGCCGATGAAAAAATAGGGCGGCGTGCACAACAGCCCGAAGCACAGCCCGAAAAAGGCGG
>CALWVE010000020.1 GCA_944384905.1 uncultured Clostridia bacterium | reverse complement strand
ACGTGGTGGAAGCTATTGGCCTGCCCTCTGTCCGTTTCCACGATCTCCGGCACTCCTACGCCGTGGCAGCCATCAGAGCGGGGGACGATCTCAAGACGGTATCGGAGAATCTGGGACACGCTTCCGTGTCCTTTACGCTGGACGTATACGGCCACGTTACCGGCGACATGAGAAAGAGCAGCGCCGACAAAATGCAAAACTATATTTCAGCTTTGAATGCATAAAAAAAGCGCCCGAAACAGGGGTAAATCCTGCTTTCGGGCGTGTATTTTATTCTCATTGGGGTAAAAAGTGGGGTAAATGCAGAAAGAAAGCAAAAAAGAAAAGCTAAAAAATTCAGCAATTAAGCGAATTTTTCAGCTTTATACTCTGGTCGAGGTGACAGGATTTGAACCTGCGACTTCTACGTCCCGAACGTAGCGCTCTACCAAGCTGAGCCACACCTCGATATCATATTTTTCAAAGAAAAAACCTGCTCTTTGTGCGGCGGACCAGGGATCTGCCGCACAACACGCAGGTACATTTGGCAGGGGTACCAGGATTCGAACCTAGACAGACAGAGTCAGAGTCTGTAGTGCTACCGTTACACAATACCCCTATATCAATTCGCTGTTTTTCGTTTTCTTTCGTTTCGCTTCAAACAACGTAATTGATTATACTCATAAAGGAAGCAAATGTCAATAGGTTTTTTAAATTTTTTCATTTTTTCAAAATTTAATTTCGGATGCAGCTTTTTGCCAAAATAGCCTCGGCGCAGCGGATGCCATCCACCGCCGCCGAAACGATTCCCCCGGCATAACCGGCCCCTTCCCCGCAGGGATACAGCCCAGCCAAACCAAGGCTTTCCAGCGTCTCGCCCCGCAAAATCCGCACGGGCGAAGAGCTTCGGGTTTCCGGTGCGGTAAGAATAGCGTCGGGATCGTCAAAGCCCGGCAGCTGGCGGCCAAAGGCGCGGATGCCATCGCGCATGGCGTCGCAGACAAACCCAGGCAAAACTTCATCCAGCAGACACGGCGTAACGCCCGGCAGATAGCTGGGCGTGACACCGCCGGTCAGGCTTCCCGTTTTTTTGCTCAGGAAATCGCCGCTGCGCTGTGCCGGCGCGCGGTATCCCCCACCGCCTGCCACAAACGCACGCTTTTCAATTTCGCGCTGAAACGCCACGCCTGCCAGCGGTTCTTCCCCGCCGAAATCAGACGGGTTCACGCCCACCAAAAGCGCCGCATTGGCGTTTTCTCCGTCGCGCGCAAACACACTCATACCGTTTGTCACAACGGATTCCGGCTCCGATGCGGCGGCTACAACCGTGCCGCCCGGACACATACAGAACGTATACACACCGCGTCCGCTCGGCAGATGAACGGAAAGCTTGTAATCAGCCGCCCTAAGCGCAGGATGACCCGCAAATGCGCCGTAACGCGCGCGGTCGATGAGCGCCTGCGGATGCTCAATGCGCGCACCAACGGAAAACGCCTTGGCTTCCATCGGAAGACCCAGCTCGTTCAGCATGGCAAATGTATCGCGTGCGCTGTGTCCCACAGCCAGAATCACCTGCTCGGCTTCCAAACGGCTTTCCCGGCCGTTTTCTTCATAGCGTACCCCGCACACCCGGCCGTCCCGAATGTCCAGTGACGTAAGCCGTGCGCCGAAACGCACTTCCCCGCCCAGCGACAAAATCGTCTGGCGAATATTTTTTACGGTCTGCGGAAGGCGGTCGGTACCCACATGCGGCTTGGCGTCCACCAGAATTTCGGGCGGTGCGCCTGCCGCCGCCAGCTCTTCCAGCACTTTGGAAATGCGGGGATCTTTAATCCCGGTGTTCAGCTTGCCGTCCGAAAACGTACCGGCTCCGCCTTCGCCGAACTGCACATTCGAAGAAGGATCGAGCACGCCCAGCGTCTGCAACCGGCGAACGTCTTCGGCGCGGGCTTCTACATCTTTGCCGCGTTCCAGTACGATCGGTTTCTGGCCTGCCTGCGCCAAAATCAACGCGGCAAACAGCCCGGCCGGTCCGAACCCTACTACCACCGGGCGGCAGGAAAGCGGGCGGCTTTCGGGCAAACGATAGCGCACATCGGGCGCCGTTTTGATTTTAGCGTCCCGGCAGCGGCGCAGCACAGCGGCTTCGTTGCCCTTGATCTGTGCGTCGGCCGTGCAGACCCAATGGATCTCTTTTTTGCGCCGGGCATCTACGGCGCGCCGAACCAGGCGCACCTCTCCCAGCTGTTCCGGCGAAACCCGCAGACGGCGGGCAACGGCGGCCGAAAGCTGGTCGTGTGTATAATCAAGCGGCAAAGCAATTTCAGCAATCCGCAGCATTCAGCGTTTCCCCTTTCCTTTTTTAAACACGCGGGCGGCGGCTTCCCCGGCCGAAAGTCCGGTTGCCCACGCCCATTGCAGGTTGAATCCCCCGCAGTCCCCGTCCAGATTGACGAGTTCCCCCGTTATAAACAGCCCGGGGCATCGGCGAGAAGCCATCGCGGGTATGTTCAGTTCCCCAAGCGGAACCCCGCCGGCCGTCACCTGTGCATCGTCCCAGTTGCCAGTGCCTTCGATTTTAAGCGTAAAATGCTTCACGGCATGGGCAAGTGCCGCAAGATCGCGGCGGTTAAGTTCCCCGCAGGTCCGCGTCACCCGGCAGCGGCGCAGTACCTCCGGTCCGAGCTTCGTGGGCAATACCCCGGCAAGCAACCGGGCGGCAGGCCAGGCGGGATGTGCGCTGGTAAGCGTATAGAGCCAATCCACCAAGGCTTTTTCCCGCAGATCGGGCAGCAAATCCATCGAAAGCGTCAGTTTGCCGCCTGATTTTCCGCGCTGTGCGGCCAGGCGCGAAACCTGCATCACGCAGATACCCGACAGGCTCCCCGCGCCGAAAATCGCTTCACCGGCGGCCTGTGCCAGCGGTTTGCCGGAATCAAGCAGCGAAACTTCCGTTTTGACGCGCACGCCTTTGAGCGCCGCCGGGATTTCCGGGGAAATCAGCCGCACCAGCGCCGGGAAACGCGGCGTAACGGTATGTCCAAGCGAAACGGCAAGCTTGGCCGCATCCGAACCGCAGCCAAGCTTTGGGGAAGCCAGACCGCCCCCGGCCAGAATCACCCGATTGGCATGAAACACCTGCTCTTCGCCGCAGAAAAGCGCAAACGAATCGTTTTCACGGCAAATCCGTGTCACAGCCGCCCCACAGCACAACGTGCCGCCCAGGTCATCCAGCGCGGCGCAAAGGCAATCGAGCACAGCCGAAGCCTGCTCGTTGCAGGGATAAACACGTCCAGCTTCATCCGCCTTGGTGAGCAGCCCGAGCGTGCGGAACCAGGCCCGCACACGCGCAGGCGGGCAGGCCTGCAAAACGGCGGCCGCAGGATGTACGTCGCCGTGATATCCCGCCTGCACCGCCGAAAGATTGGTCAGATTACATTTTCCGTTGCCTGTTGCCAGCAGCTTGCGCCCGGGTTTGGCTGAACCTTCCAACACCAGCACCGAAACCTTCTGCCCCGTTTCGCGCTGAACCTGTGCGCAGCGCACCGCCGCGGCAAGCCCTGAAGCGCCCGCGCCGATAACGGCAACCTGATAAATAGCTTCTTTTTTCATCACAAAACAGCACCCAACACGCCGTAGGAAAGCAAACACATAATCAAATCGGCGATCAGTGTGCCGCCCACAACGGAAATCAACGCATACCGAAAACTCATATTCATAAACACAGCCGCCAAACAGCCTGTCCAAGCGCCCGTTCCGGGCAGAGGAATCGCCACAAACAGCAAAAGCCCCAGCGTGCGGTAACTGTTGATCTTTTTAATGCTGTGCTGTGCTCGCTCTTCCAGACGGCGCACCGTAGAAACAAAGCGCGTACGGCTAAGTAAATCAAAAATTTTACGCACCGTAAGCAGCAGAAACGGAACAGGAAGAATCGTTCCGATGCCGCAGATCAGAAACGCCGGAATCAAATCGATCCCCAAAATTTTAGCGGCCAGAATTCCGCCGCGCAGCTCCGCAATCGGCAGCATGGAGACGATAAACACGATCACTTCCGGCAAGGCAAATCCCCGCATGGAATCCACAAGCGACTGAACAACATTATCCATAAATCTTTAAGTCCTTTCCAAATCTGCCGGCCCATTTTCCCGGTTCCGGTATGAAATTACTTAAATATTATAAACAGAAAAAGCCATGAATGCAACGAAAGATTTTCTGACATTCTTTTTTTATCACAATCTAAACATACAAACGCCAAAACCCCGCCCTGAACCCAGAGCGGGGTTGCCTGTTATTCTAAAGCAAGATCGCGGATGCTGGCAAAAGAATAGCCCATTTCTTCCCAACGGGTAAGCAGTTCATCCAGAATCTGCGCGTTGGTGGCGGAAGTGGAATGCAAAAGCACCACGGCGCCGGGGTGAATACGCGGGATCAGCTTGGAAAAAGCCTGTTCCGGCGTGGGCTGATCGTCCACATACCAATCCACATAAGCTAAGCTCCAAAACACGGTTGTATAGCCCAACTGCTGCGCCATACGCAGATTTTCCGTGCTGTAGGCTCCGCGCGGCGGACGATAGAATTTTTCCATCGGCTTTCCTGTGGCCGCTTCCACTTTTTCTGCCAGCGTATTAATTTCTTTAGAGAAGCGCTCCAGATCGGAAATAGCGGACATATCGGGATGGGTGTTGGTGTGATTGCCCACCACATGCCCCTCCTCCGCCATGCGGCGCACAAGCTCCGGCTCGCTCTCTACAAAGTTGCCGACCACAAAAAACGCAGCAGGTGCCTGATGCTTTTTCAGCACATCGAGAATGGAGGCCGTATACCCGTTTTCATAGCCGACATCAAAGGTGAGATAGATTTTCTTTTCCGCCTGTGCCTGCTCGTTTCCCAGATAGTAGGCGTCCCATTGCTTTAATTCTTCGGCGGCGGCGTTTCCAACCGGCGCTTTGCCTTCTTCCCGGAAGCTCAGCCCCCAGGCGCCGGTCTGCGCCGCCTGGGAATACGGAATCCGCAGGCAAAGCAGTCCCAAACAAACCGCCACAACAACGGCGGCAGCCGCCAGCAGATGACGGCGACGAATCGTGATATACATGTTTTCCCCTCCTGCTTCACCTTATGCGGCGCAGAAAGGCTTTATGCAAAAAGAAAACGAAACCGATCCGAAAACCGGTTTCGTTTCAAACGGCCGAACGCTCAGCCGATTTCGTCGCGATCGTACATCGTTACGATATAAGGGTGATTTTCGTTGTATTCGGTTAACGGATGCGGATTTTCCACTTGTCCGATGGGGCGCACGTGCTCGCCGGGCGTTTTGGTAACGGCGTCGCCCAAGTCACGACGGCAGGCTTCAATCTGCCGGTACAGTTCCTCCACCACTTCGGGATGCTCGTCGTAGCGGTTCACCGTTTCGCCGGGGTCTTCTCTCAAATTAAACAAAAGCTGAACCGGTTCGCCTCGTTTGGCAACATGCAGTTTCCAGTCCCCTACACGCACAGCCTCCAGATTTTCCTGGATATAATAGAAAAACGTTTTTCTTGGAGAAGGCTCGCCTTTTAGCAGCATCCTGCTCAGATCTACGCCGTCGATCGGATTGCGCCGGGGCTGTTCCGCGCCGCAAAGAGAAAGGAAAGTCGGGAAGAAATCGATATTCGAAGCCAAGCCGTCGCAGTTCGTGCAGTACACAGCGCGCCGCCCAGTCGATAGCCGCCACACAGGCGCCGTAATCGCCGTTTTCAGACTGCTTAACAAACGCTTCGGAAGCATACAGCGGCAAATGCACGTGCATATGGGCAAAATAGAGGAAGAACGGATTCTCTCGGTTTTCGCGGATAAACCGAACCGCCTGTTCCACATACCGCTCGGTGAGCGAGCACTGGTCGGGCTGTTCCTCGATAATTTCCATCCCGTCAATCAGCGGCAGCGGCGGGTTATCTTCGCGGGTCACCTGGCGACCCATGTCGTTGCTGTAAGGCAGGCCGTAGTATTCGTCAAAACCGTGATTCAGCGGCAGAAAAGCCTCCTGATCGCCGCAATGCCATTTGCCGATCAATTTTGTGCGGTAACCGGCGTCGCGCAGCGCTTCGGCCAACGTCACTTCATCCGGGTTCAGACCAACGCCCTGCCCCGGGAACAGCACCCACTGCCCCTCAAAAGAGCCAAACCCGATTCTGGGCGGGTAACAGCCGGTGAGCATACCGCCGCGGGAAGGAGAACAAACGGGCGAGCCGGCATAAAAATCCGTCAGCCGCGTGCCTTCTTCCGCCATTTTGTCGAGCGTGGGCGTGTGGTTTACGCTCGAGCCATAACAGCCCAGATCCCCGTAGCCCAAGTCGTCGCAGTTCATCAGAACAATATCATACTTTTTGCCGTTCAATACAAACGTCTCCCAATTCGGACAATTCGTCCGCACAAAACAGGCTTTTCCAAATTTTCCAGGCAAAAGGATGTTCCTCCCCTTTCCCCTGCCGATTTAGCCTGTTTTGTATTTTCAATCTGTTATCATCATAATCAATTTAAAGAAGCATTGCAAGCACAAAATGCAAAAAGGGCTTGTTATCTTTTGCGGATAACAAGCCCTTGCAAATTGCAGGAAATTCTATTTGGGATTAGTCGCGGCGTTCACGGCGCGGACGGTCGCCATGCGGACGATCTTCGCGGCGCGGGCGGCGCGGAGCATCGGAAATCGTGTTTTCCGGAACCATGCCATCCAGCTCGATCAGCGCATCGCGGCGGCTGAGGTTCAGGCGGCCCTTGTCATCGATTTCGATAACCTTAACCTTTACGATATCGCCAACGTTGACAACATCGGTCACTTTCTCCGTGCGCTTTACATCCAGGCGGGAGATGTGAACCAGACCTTCTTTACCCGGAGCGATTTCAACAAACGCACCGAAGTCCATCAGGCGGGTAACCTTACCGGTGTAGAAAGAGCCAACCTCGGGATCGTTAACAATCGTATGCACGATATCCAGAGCCAGGTTGCACTTTTCGATATCCAAACCGGAAATGAATACATGTCCGTCTTCTTCCACGTCGATCTTAACTTCGCATTCGGCGCAGATCTTCTGGATAACCTTACCGCCGGAGCCGATAACTTCGCGGATCTTATCCACCGGGATAACCGTGGAAAGCATCTTGGGCGCATACTGAGACAGTTCGGCGCGCGGGGCGGGAATCGCCTTGAGCATAACCTCATCGAGGATATAGTCGCGGGCCTTGTGCGTCTTATACAGCGCTTCTTTAATCATCTCGGGCGTGAGACCGTCGATCTTCAGGTCCATCTGAATGGCGGTGATACCCTTGTGCGTACCGCCTACCTTAAAGTCCATATCGCCGAAGAAGTCTTCCAGACCCTGAATGTCCACCATGGTCATCCAGCGATCGCCTTCGGTGATCAAACCGCAGGAAATACCGGCAACCGGAGCCTTGATCGGCACACCGGCGTCCATCAGAGCCAGCGTGCTGCCGCAGATAGAGCCCTGAGACGTAGAGCCGTTGGAAGAAAGCACTTCGGAAACCAGACGCAGCGTGTAGGGGAACTCTTCTACCGGCGGGATAACAGGCAGCAGAGCGCGTTCAGCCAAAGCACCATGGCCGATTTCGCGGCGGCCGGGGCCGCGGCTGGGCTTGGTTTCGCCAACGGAATAGGAAGGCATATTGTAATGATGAATATAACGCTTGGTTTCTTCTTCATCGATGCCGTCGAGATACTGGTTATCGCTGACCGGGCCGAGGGTTACGGTGGTGAGCACCTGCGTCTGACCGCGGGTAAACAGGCCGGAACCATGGACACGAGGCAGCAGACCCACTTCGGAAGCCAGCGGGCGGATTTCATCCATGCCGCGGCCATCCACACGCTTCTGCTCGTCGAGCAGCCAGCGGCGAACTACATACTTCTGGGTCTTGTACATGCATTCGTCGATCTTGGCTTCCTGTTCGGGATAGATCTCATCGAAATGCTCATGCACTTTTTCATAAACGGGCTTCAGGCGCTCGTCGCGTACGTTTTTGTCGTCGGTATCCAGCGCAGCCTTTACATCTTCCATCGCGAAATCGCGAACGGCGGTAAACATTTCTTCATCCGGCTCGTTGCTGGGATAAGAGAATTTCTCTTTGCCGATTTCAGCCTGAATGCCTTTGATGAAGGAAATAATCGACTGGTTGGCGCGATGACCGGCCATAATGCCTTCATACATCACGTCGTCCGGAATCTCGTTGGCGCCGGCTTCGATCATGGCGATGCGGGAATCGGTAGAAGCTACCGTCACGGCCATCTGGGAAACCTTGCGCTGCTCGAGCGTGGGGTTGATGACGAATTCGCCGTCTACATAGCCTACGCTGACGCTGGAAATCGGGCCTTTCCACGGAATGTCGGAGATGGACAGCGCGGTGGAAGTACCGACCAGAGCGGCAATTTCCGGCGAGCAATCGGGATCAACAGACATAACCGTGCAGACAACCGCTACGTCGTTGCGCATATCCTTGGGGAACAGCGGACGGATCGGGCGGTCGATCACGCGGCAGGTCAAAATCGCCTTTTCGGAAGGACGGCCTTCACGCTTGGTGTAGGAACCCGGGATCTTGCCCACAGCATACAGTTTTTCTTCATAGTCTACAGACAGCGGGAAGAAATCCACGCCGTCACGCGGCTTGGCCGAAGCCGTAACAGCCACATGCACAACGGTTTCGCCGTAGCGAACCAGGCAGGCAGCGTTGGCCAGCTGGGCCAGCTTACCGGTTTCGATCACAAGCGGACGACCGGCAAACTCGGTTTTATAAACCTTGTAGTTTTCGAACATTTTTTCAATCCTCCGTTCATCACGGCAGGTCCGGGCATTTTAGCAATAAAACCGCCGCCTGCCCCTTGCAGGAGGTCGTTTTACCGCTAAAATCACGTCGGCCCCACCATGTGGTGAAGGCTGCGGCGAAACAGATCCGCCGCAGCCTTGTCGCATGCAATTACTTACGGATACCCAGACGAGCGATCAGTGCACGATAGCGCTCAATGTCAACCTTCATCAGGTAGTTGAGCAGGTTCCGTCTCTGGCCAACCATTTTCAGCAGACCACGGCGGGAGTGATGATCCTTCTGGTGCTCCTTGAGGTGCTCGGTCAGGTCGTTGATGCGCTTGGTCAGCACGGCAACCTGAACTTCCGGAGAACCGGTGTCACCTTCGTGTGTGGCATATTCCTTGATAATTGCGGTTTTTTCTTCTTTCAGCATAGCTGTTCACCCTTTCTGCGGCTTGGCCGCTTTCGCCTGTTCAACAGTAGCGGGCTGGTGAATTCCCAAAACGGGCTTACTCCCGCAACCGTATGAACGGCATTACTAAACGATATTATAACACGCTAAGTCCCATTTGTAAAGCAATTTTTCTCGCTTGTTCGCCGTTTGCAAGAATTTCGAGCTGCAGCGCCTGCAGGTTTTCAAACCGGCGTTCCGGGCGGATAAACGAAAGCAATTCCACGCGCGGATACGTGCCGTATAAATCCCCGCTATAGGATGGAATCCAGGTTTCGCTGGTCACAAAATCAGAGCCTACCGTAGGCTTTACCCCGATGTTGGTCACGCCCAGATAGCTCGCGCCGGCGCAGTAAACGATGGAAGCATACACGCCAAACGGCGGGCAGATCAAATCGTCCGGCATACGCTGGTTGATCGTGGGGATGCCGATGGTGCGTCCCAGCTGGCGGCCGTGGATCACTTCGAAAGCATAGCCAAACCGCCGCCCCAGCAGACGGGCCGCTTCTTCCATCTTCCCTTCTTCCACATACGCGCGGATGCGGGTGGAACTGACAGGCTCTCCATCCACTTCAACCGGTTCCACAACCGTTACGGGAACGCCGGCCGCGGCGCAGCGGGACTTTAGCATCTGCGTATCGCCCGAGCCGTCCCGGCCAAAACGGAAATTGAAGCCGCACACCACCTTTTGAGCGTGCATCTTTTCCAGCACAACTTCATCGACAAACTGTTCGGGCGGCATGGAGCGAATCTCATCAAAATCAACCAGAAACAGCGTCTGAATGCCCTGTTCTTCCAGCAGGCGGCCTTTTTCTTCCAGCGTAACCAACCGGGGCGCGTGCCGTCCCATGGTTGCGGCGGGAATATCGCGGAACGTAAACACGGCGGGAATCATGCCCGGCGCATCCTGCACCTGCTGCAAAACGCGCGCGTGCCCCGGATGCACGCCGTCAAACGTGCCCAGCGCCACAGCGACCGGCTGCGGATAGCGCTGCAATTTATTCAAAAAATGATGGACAATCTGCATGAAACCATCCTCTACTTGTTTTCTATCTCTTCCCTGCGGCAGAACAGCTTTTTAAACACCAGGTTTTCCAAAGCGGCGTCCGTTTCCCCGATACCCAGAAAAACGCCGTCCGGAGAATAGACGCGAATCCGCTCCCCGGCCGTCCATCCGTCCAAAGAAAGGCGGGCAGTCGCCAGCGGATTGCCGTTGATAAAGCGATGCACCTGCGGCTGTGTCACATTGACCCGGCGGCAATGCCGGAACAAATCTTCCACCGGGCGAACCACCGAGGCAATTTCGCCGGACGCCGCCAGCTCCCGCAGCTGCTCCAGCGGGGTGGCTTCTTCCTGCCCGAATCCGCAGGCTCGTGTGCGCCGAAGCGCCGTCATACAGCCCAGCGTTTGGGCCGCGCGCGCCAGATCGTCGATCAGCGTGCGGATATAGGTGCCCTTGGAACAGGCAATCCGCAAAACGCCCTGCTGTGCTGCTTCATCAAACGAAACGAGTTCCAGCTTATCGATTGTAATCGGCCGCGCCGGACGCTCGATTTCCATTCCCTGACGCGCCAGCTTATACAGCCGCTGTCCGTTGACGGATACGGCGGAATACATCGGCGGAACCTGCAAAATTTCGCCGCGAAACGCGGGCAGCACCGCTTCCAGTTCTTCGCGGCTTACCAAACGTCCGCCCGATTCCGTAACCGTACCGGTATTATCCTGCGTATCGGTGGCCGCGCCCAACGCGAAGCCGGCCTCGTATTCTTTGCCGGTATCTTCCAGCAAAGCGATGGCGCCCGTCGCCTGCCCCAGCATCAGCGGAAGCACGCCCGTTGCCATCGGGTCAAGCGTCCCCGTATGGCCGATTTTGCGCTCGTGACACAAGCCGCGCGTCACCGCCACGGCGTCGAACGACGTAAACGAAGCGGGCTTATCCAAAATAATCACACCGTTCACAGCCCGTGCTCCTCCAGCCAGCGGCCGACCGCGGCGACGATCTGTTCCTCGGCCTGCTCAAGGCTTGCATTGATTTTGCACCCGGCCGCACCGGCATGTCCGCCGCCGCCAAAAACGGCGGCAATCTCCGCGGCATTCACCGGCGGAATGGCGCGAAGCGAAATTTTATAGCCTTCGCCTGCTTTTTCAACCAGCGTGACGCCCACCAGCACGCCTTCAATCTGGCGCGGCAGAGAAGCCAACCCGTCGGCGTCGTCTTCTCCGGCTCCGGCTTCCGCCTTCATCTGGTCGGTGATCGAAACGCAGGCGCATTTTCCGCCGAAATAATCGTGCAGGGTATCGTACACGCGCTTTTCCATCTCCACGCGCGCGCGGGTTTTGGTATCGAAAAAGCGGCGGTTGATTTCCGCGCCGTGTGCGCCCAATTCCACAAGATTGGCGGCGATTCGATACGTCTGCGGGGTTACATTCTGATATTTAAAGCAACCCGTGTCGCTGGAAACACCGGCGTACAGGCAGTCCGCGATTTCGGGCGTGATCTGAGCTTTCATTTCGCAAAGCAGGCTGTAGATGATTTCACACGCCGCGGCGGCATGGCTATCCACATAGCGCAGGGGCGCTTCCATGGAATTGGTGGCGTGGTGATCGATACACATTTCCACCCGCGGATACCAGGTTTCCTTGAGTGTACCCAGCAGATCGGGCGCGGCCACATCGACCGTCACCACGTGTTCCGGCTCAAAATCCGGGAACGTCAGCCCCTCAAACAAAAACGCATAGCGCGGCGTAACGGGATCGGCGCAGGCAAAATGAACCTGCTTTCCAAGCCCGATCAGCGCGCGGCACAGCGCGGAAGCACAGCCCAGCGTATCGCCGTCGGGAGAACGGTGGCTGAGCACCAGAATCCGGTCCCAATCGTTTAAACGGCCGGCCAGCTCACAGAGTGTCGCTTCCATCGTCTTCCCCCTGTCCTTCTTCGGCGGCGCGGGCGGCTTCCAATTCTTCTTTTTCGCGCAGTTCTTCGCTGATATCGCGCATCACGCGGGACATATGCGCGCTGTATTCGATCAGGTCGCTCGCCTTAAACAACAGCTGCGGCACATGGCGCAGGTGCAGACGTGCGCCCAGTTCGCGGCGGATATAGCCTGCGGCGGATTCCAGACCCTTTACGGCCGTCTTGGCGCGTTCCAGTCCTTCCATTGCGCTGACATAGACCGTGCAGTAAGACATATCGTTGGTGACTTCCACACGGACGATGCTGATCAGCCCACCACTCACGCGCGGATCTTTCAGCTCGCGCAGAACAGCCGTCAGCTCGCGCTTGATATCTTCCGTATTTCTTTGCAGTTTATGGCTCGGCATCTTTCTTTCCTTTCCTGTTCCGAAAAGGTGCTGCAGCACCTCTTGCGCCGCAGCACCCCTCCTAAAAACATCAGTCTCTGTATTCTTCCATCATATAAGCTTCGATGATATCACCGATCTTAACATCGGAGAATTTCTCGAGCGTAATGCCGCAGTCGAAACCGTCGGCAACTTCTTTCACATCGTCTTTGAAGCGGCGCAGAGAAGCAATCTTATCATCGGCAACGATAATACCGTCGCGAACCACACGAACCTGTGCATTGCGGGTGATCTTACCGCTCGTCACATGGCCGCCGATAACGATACCCACGCTGGAGATCTTGTAAACTTCGCGGCATTCGGCCTTGCCCAGGGCAACTTCGCGGTATTTCGGCGCCAGCATACCCTTCATGGCCGATTCGATTTCTTCAATACAATCGTAGATGATGCGGTACATACGCATATCTACGCCGTCGCGCTTGGCGTTTTCTTCGGCAACCGGATCGGGACGCACGTTAAAGCCAACAATAATGGCATTCGACGCCGCGGCCAGCATAACGTCGCTTTCGCTTACGGCGCCTACCGCACCGTGGATAACGTTGACGCGTACTTCTTCGTTGCTGAGTTTCTCAAGCGACTGACGAACGGCTTCCACAGAACCCTGTACGTCGGCTTTGACAATGATCTTGAGTTCCTTCATATCGCCCTGCTGCATCTGGTCAAACAGGTTATCCAGCGTAACCTTGGTGCGGGCGTTGAAGATGGCTTCTTTCTGTTCGTTGATGCGCTGTTCAACCAGTTCACGGGCCAAACGTTCATCGGAAACGGCGTTGAACACGTCGCCGCCGGTGGGCACATCATTCAGACCGGTAACCTCAACCGGGATAGACGGACCGGCTTCCTGTACACGTTCGCCGCGATCGTTCATCATGGCGCGGATACGGCCAACCGTTGTACCGGCTACAACGATATCGCCCACATGCAGCGTACCGTTCTGTACCAGCATGGTGGCAATCGGGCCGCGGCCCTTATCCAGACGGGCTTCGATAACCGTACCCTTGGCGGCGCGGTCGGGGTTAGCTTTAAGTTCCTTCATATCGGCAACCAGCGTGATCATTTCCAGCAGGTCGTCGATACCCTGATGCGTCAGCGCGGAAACACGCACAACCGGCACATCGCCGCCCCAATCTTCGGGAACCAGCTCGTGCTCGGTGAGCTGCTGAAGCACACGGTCGGGATTGGCGCTGGGTTTATCCATTTTGTTGACCGCTACGATAATCGAAACGTTGGCGGCCTTGGCGTGGTGAATGGCTTCGATCGTCTGCGGCATAATACCGTCGTCGGCAGCCACAACCAGTACGGCGATATCCGTTACCATCGCGCCGCGGGCACGCATCGTCGTAAATGCTGCGTGGCCGGGGGTATCGAGGAACGTGATTTCACGGTCGCCGATATTCACGCGGTATGCACCGATATGCTGCGTAATACCGCCGGCTTCGCCTGCCGTTACGTTGGCATGACGGATGGCGTCGAGCAGCGAGGTCTTACCGTGGTCAACGTGACCCATAACCACCACAACGGGCGCACGAGGCACCAGGTTGGCGTCGTCGTCTTCGCTGTCGTCGATGATGCGTTCTTCGATCGTGACGACAACTTCTTTTTCTACTCTGGCGTTGAATTCATCGGCAACCAGCACGGCGGTATCGAAATCGATCGTATCGTTTACCGTTGCGAACACGCCCAGCATCATCAGCTTTTTGATAACTTCGGCGGCGGTGGCCTTCAAGCGGGAAGCAAATTCGCCCACGGTGATTTCATCCGGAACCGTGATGTTGAGCGGCTTCGCCTTGCGTTCCATGGCGATACGGCGCAGACGCTCGGCTTCCGTTTCACGCTTGGCGTTCTTCGGCTTGCCGCGGTTCTGGCGGCTCTTCTGGTTGAGCTTCTGCTTGCTCACGGTGTTATCCGTGCGGCCCACCTTTTCGGTGGCCAGGTTATCGTATTTCTCGTTGAAACGATCGATATTCACGTTGGAAGAACGGGTATCCACCACACGGTTGACGCGCTGACGGATAACCGGTTCGTTGTTCTGCTCGGGCTGCTTGGCCTGCTGAACCGGTTCGGCCGCGTTCTGCTGCGGCTGGCGATCGTTCTGACGGGGAGCATTCTGTGTATTCTGGCTGCGCTCGCGGCGGTTGCCGTTTGCGCGTTCGTTTTTAGTGTTGCCGGATGCACGGCCGTTGCCCTGCGCACGGGACTGCTTGGCAGGAGCGGACTTTTCTTCCGCTTTGGGCGCCTCAGCGAGCTGCTCGTCTGCAGCAGGCTGATCGGCCGAAGCAAAATAAGCATCCAGATTTTCCATATTGCGTTTCTGGGTAAACGTTTCAAACACGATATCCAGTTCATCCTCAACCAGCGCGGTCACGGACTTCTTGGGCTCTCCGTAATCCTTCAGGATATCGAGCACTTCTTTATTGGATACATTGAGGTCTTTGGCAACCTCGCTGACCTTATATTTCATCATCATAGGGACGGTTCCTCCTTTGTGTTTTCGGCGTTAGAAGGGATCTTTTTGAGAACGGCACGGGCAAAGCCCTCGTCCTCCAGCGCAACCAGGCCGGCGCGGATGCCGATGGAAAAACTCAGTTCTTCCAGCGTACAGGGCAATACACACACGGGTATTCCCTGTTTTTCGGCGGCAAATCGTGTATTGGCCATGGTTTTGGGCGAAATATCGGAAGCAATCAGAACCAGCCGGGCTTTTCGATCCCGAATGCTTTGCAGCACAGCGCTGCTTCCGGGGGCCAGGCGACCCGCCCGGCGGGCCATACCCAGCAGAGAAAGCAGAGCCTGGTTCATGTACGGCTCATCTCCTCTTCAAGGGCTTCGTATACGGCCGGATCGATCCGGCAGGAAAACGCACGCTCCAGCCTGCGGGCTTTTGCGGCAGCCTGCAAGCAGGACGGATTGTGGCAAATGTAAGCGCCGCGTCCGGGTTTGCGTCCCGTGGTATCCAGCGAAATGGCCCCCGGGATCTGCGCACCGTTTTCGTCTGTAGCATCAGGCGCTTTCACAATACGCACCAATTCCTTTTTGGGTTTCATTTCTCCGCAGCCCACACACATGCGCAGCGGAACGCGTTTTTGTTTCATACGATCGCCCCTTTCTTCTTAAACCGTACATCATTGTACCGCTTGCCGGCAGCAATTGCAACCGGCAAAACTTCGCCTTATTCTTCGCCGTAAAAACCGCTTTCGGGTTTGATATCGATTTTCCAGCCGGTGAGCTTGGCGGCCAGACGGGCATTCTGGCCCTTGTTGCCGATCGCCAAAGACAATTGATTATCCGGAACCGTTACACGGCAGGAATGAGCGGATTCATCCAGAATCTCTACGCTCAGAACCGTAGCCGGAGACAGCGCGCTGGCAACAAACTTCTGCGGATCTTCGCTGTATTCCACGATATCGATTTTTTCGCCGCCCAGTTCGTTGACAATCGTGGTAACGCGGGCGCCGCGCGCACCGATGCAGGCGCCTACGGCATCTACATCCGGGTTATGGCTGAGCACAGCCATCTTGGTGCGGGAACCGGCCTCACGGGAAACGGATTTGATTTCCACGGTGCCGTCGTAAATTTCGGGAACTTCGCTTTCAAACAGGCGCTTCACCAGATCGGGATGGGTGCGGGAAATCATGGCACGCGGGCCCTTTTCGGTTTCCTTTACATCCACCACATAAACTTTTACGTAATCGCCCTCTTTGAGCATTTCATCGGGAGCCTGCTCGCTCTTGGGCAGCACAGCCTCGGCTTTGCCGATGCGCAGGGAAGCAGCGCCCGTGCGCGGATCGATGCGTTCTACCAAAGCACTCACCAGTTCGTTATGGCGGCTCTGGAATTCCTGCATCATCTGTCCGCGTTCACCGTCGCGGATACCCTGGCGGATGATGTTGCGCGCCGTCTGGGCGGCAATGCGGCCGAACTGCTTGGTATCCAGGCGGACGTTAACAAACGAGCCGATTTCATGATCGCCCGGATATTCGCGCGCTTTGTCAACCAGGATTTCGCAGCCCGGATCGAAAACTTCTTCTACAACTTCCTTGCGCAGATAAACATCAAACGTATTCTTGCTTTCGTCGATATCTACCAGCACGTCTTCGTTGCCATAGTTGTTTTTGCAGGCCGTTACGATGGCCTTCTTAATTTTATCGAGCATAAATTCAACGGAAATGCCCTTTTCCTTTTCGAGCAGGCGCAGTGCCTCGAAAATTTCTCCGTTCATGGAGACAGCGTTATCTTTTGCCGATTTCTTTGTACCTCTCACCATGTTTCACCCTATTCAAAAAATTCATCGGTTCGCGCAGCGCGCAAATTTATTCATCGAAGAGATCGTCGTCATCCGCCACACAGACGGAAACAATCTCTTTCTTTTCGATTGTGCAGGACGTTTCTTCATCCATAAGCAAAACGACCGCCCCTTCGGGGGTATACGCGTCGAGTGTGCCGGAAAGAATTTTGGTGCCGTCTTCCAGCGGGCGGATCAGCTTTACCCGTACCGGAGCGCCCAAAAACGCCTCGAAATGTTCGGGGCGAACCAGCTGACGATTGATGCCGGGCGAACAAACCTCCAGGCAGTACGCCTGCTGAATGGGATCGAGTTCGTCGAGCGGGCCGTCTACCGCGCGGCTCATCGCCGTGCAGTCATCGATACCGATTCCTTCGGGCTTATCGATAAAGATGCGCAAAAACCAGTCTGCGCCTTCCTTGACATAGCGGACGTCCCAAAGCTCCAGCCCCAGGGACTCGGCAATCGGTTTGGCAATTGTCCGAACCGCTTCCACCACGTTGCCGCCTTTGCGTTTTCCTTTGCCGGACTGCGTCATCTGAAAATCACCTCTTATACAAACAAAAGAGCGGGTCGCCCCACTCTTCCATTCTCATCGTATTCTTACTGTAGTACAGTTTAGCACAACCGACGGGAAAATGCAAGTGTTTTCCACAACTTTTCCACAGCCGATATTGGACATTCCCACCTGTGGGCCGTCAGGATTCGATCTGACGACCCAAAAACAGCGAAGCCATTTGCGCCAATTTAACCACATCGTCCGGCGGCGTGCCAAGATTCGCCTCTTCTCCCAGCAAAACCACGGCGCCCATTACATCGCCGGTAGACAGAATCGGGTACATCACCCAAACCGGTCGGCCCTTATCTTCCCCGGGGTAAACCGGAGCCGGGTCCGACATGCGGCACACATAGCTGTCGCGGCTGCGGATCAGCTCTTCCAGGCGCGCGGAAAGCGGCTTTCCAACGGCTTCTTTGCGTGCAATGCCGGAGGCCGCCACAATCCGGTCGCTGTCGCAGATCAGACACGGCATGCCCGTCATTTTAAAAAGGACTTCCGTGTATTGGTCTGCGTAATCGGCGATCTCGCCGATCGGCGAATATTTGCGAAACACCACGCTGCCCTCACGGTCTGTAAAAATTTCCAGCGGGTCTCCTTCCCGTATTTTCAACGTCCGGCGAATCTCCTTCGGGATCACCACGCGCCCAAGATCATCGATACGGCGGACAATTCCGGTTGCTTTCATATATTGGTATCCTCCATTGCAGTTTACAGATTTTGTACCAGTAGTATCTGTAAACAAATGAAGAATATACCACGGCTGCCGTTTGCCGGATTTTTTCTTTGAAGAAAATAAATGATCCTGCGTAAAATGTTTTAATTTGACTTTTATTTTAGAATATCCGCCAGCGTTTCGATTAGGCGGGCATTTTCTTCGTGCGTACGCACGGCGGTGCGGTACCAGTTTTCGTCCAGACCGTGATAATTAGCGCAGCTGCGCAATAAAATCCCCCGCTGCCGCAAAGGCTTAATAAGCGGAACCGGACAGCGAAACAGCAGATAATTGGCTTCCCCGGGCACAACCCGCAGGCCAAGGCGTGTGAGCTGCTCCATCATCCACGGGCGTTCGCGCAAAACCATTTGGCGCACGCTTTCTACGTACGCTGTTTCATCCAACGCGGCTTCTCCGGCGGCCTGCGCCAAAGACGAAACCGCCCAGGGCTGACCGGTCTGACGCATTTTCTCCATCAGTTCGCCGTCGGCACACAAGGCATAGCCCAGCCGCACGCCCGCCATGGCATACAGTTTTGTAAACGCCTTTAAAATTACCAGATTCGGATATTCCGAAAGCGCACCTTTTAAAGTATGCTTATCCGGCTCTTCCAGAAAATCGCCGAAGCATTCGTCCAGCATAAACAAAGCGCCGCAGCGCTTGCACCGTTCGGCTGTCCGCAGCAAAAATTCCCGGGGTGAAGAAACGCCCGTGGGGTTATTGGGCTCGCACAGAAACACCATATCGATACCGGGCACAATGGCCTCCAAAAAGCCTTCGTCCAGTCGGAAATCGTTTTCTTCCCGCAGAAAATAAAGCTCCACCTGGCACCCGCAGGCAGTCAAAGCCGCTTCGTATTCGGCAAACGCCGGGGCGGGCAGCAAAGCCTTTTTCGGCCTTTTGGCCAACACGGCCCGGAAGATCAGATCCGCTGCACCGTTGCCGCACAACACATACGATTCGGGCACCTGTTCATGCGCCGCAAGCTTACGGCTTAAAGCACGGCACAACGGGTCGGGATACCGATCCGCCGTTTCAGCCGCAGCTGCAATCGCGCGTTTCACGCCGCCGGGCACACCCAGCGGACTGACATTTGCCGAAAAATCGAGCGGCTGTGCGCCGTATTCTTCCGAATAGCCGGCCCAGTCCCCGCCATGCACCAGCGGCAGCGGAGAAACGCCGGTAGGATGGTTCTCGTTCATGCTCTCTCCTCCCTAACGATAAAGCTTTACAAAATCCAGTGTGGACCCCAGACCGAAAAGACGATGCCAATATGAATGGCGAGCCCGATCACCAGCCCCAGCACGCTGGAAACAACCATCATGCGGTTGGTACGCAGAATATCTTCCGGCTCGATTTCACGCAAAGCGTCCCCGATCGTGGGCTTTTCCACCAGCTTGCCGAAGTAGGAAGCCGGACCCGCAAGCTGTACACCCAGCGAACCGGCACAGGCCGATTCCGTTTGCGCCGAATTGGGGCTGGCGTGCTTTCTGCGGTCGCGCCGCCACATCTTCCAGGCGTTTTTAAGGCTGCCGCCGGCGAGCGGGCAGGAAACGATCCATAAAAGCGCCGCAATGCGGGACGGCAAATAGTTGGCCACATCATCCAGCTTCGCCGCCGCCCGGCCGAAATACAGGTACTTTTCATTTTTATAGCCCACCATGCTGTCCATGGTGTTGATGGCTTTATAGGTAAGCGCCAGCGGTGCTCCGCCGATGAGCATGTAAATCATGGGTGCCAACACGCCGTCGGAAAAATTCTCCGCCACGGTTTCTACAGCCGCTTTTGTAACGCCCTGCTCCGAAAGCTCGGCGGTATCGCGCCCAACGATACGGGCAACCGCTTTTCTGGCCGCCGGAAGTCCTTCGTTTTTCAGGCAGCGGTAGACGTTGCGGCTTTCCTTGGCAAGACAGCGCATAGCCAGCGCCTGCCAGCACCAAAAAGACTGCAAGGCCAGTCCCAGCAGCGGATGAATCCACCAGAAGAGCCAGCACAGCCCGCCGCTGATGAGCAGGGTGCCCAGCGGAAGCGTAACCGCCAGAATGATCCCGCCGGTGCGCTCCCCTTTTGGAGTTTGCGGCAGATGGCGGCGCAGCCATTTTTCGAGCCTCGAAATCGCTTTTCCCATCAGCACGACGGGATGAGGCATTTTTTCGGGATCGCCCAAAAGGCAATCGATCAGAAATCCGCACAGAACCGCCGTCCAGATCATTTCTGTTCCTCCTGCCCGTCTTTGCGGATGTACTGCACCTCATCCACCAGCGTCAGCGTATGGTCTTTCTGCCAAATATCCGCATCGGCTTCCAAAACATAGCCGCCCGCGTTGGGGCCGCACCAATGATAATAATCTTCGTGCGGTAGGGCATATCGTTCCATAATCGCCATCTGCGTGCCGCCGTGGGCCATGATAACGAGCATCTCTTCCCCGTTTTTCAAAGCCTCGTCTACGAGCGGAACAAACGCCTGATAGGTGCGATCGGAAAAATCGGCTTTCCGCTCGCCGCCGGGACAGCTCCCTTCGCAGTCGCTGCCCACCCAAGCCAGATAGTCGGGGTCGTGCTCCATATCAATGTAATTGCGTCCCTCGAAAATACCGAAGCACATTTCGCGGAAATCATGCACCACGATCTGCTCCGATTCGGGGAACACGATATCGGCTGTGCTCCGGGCACGGATCAGCGGAGAAACATACACTTTTTCCGGGGAAATATCGGCCCGCGCAAGTTGGGCGCGACCTTCCTCCGAAAGCGGGATATCGCGCGTTCCCTGATAACGTTTTTCCGCATTGTAGCCGGTTAAACCATGACGCAGCAAATAAATTTTCACTGTACTTCCTCCCCCTTTAATACCGTGGGAATCCCACAGAACACCCGAACAACCGTATCCGCTCTTTGCGCAAGCAGACAGGCCAGTCTTCCGGCCGCCTCACGAGCCGCGCGTTCTTCGGCCAGAACCGGCACCACGCCGCCCCCGATTTCGGTAGCGATCACCACTTCTTTTTGGCTCAGCTCATCGGCAAGGCGTGCAAGATCCGTACAGCCGGCCGCCCGATCCTGCACATCCCATACGGCGAGCCGGGCCAGTGTTTCGTCATCCCAGTGCATCCGTTCTTTTACATACGTTTTCTTTCCGCTGTAAAGCGGACCCGTTACGAAAACCATTTCATTCCCTCCATCAGCTGCACAGCCAGCAAAGCGCCCATCATCCAAAGTTCCGCCCGCTGTACAAACCAGCCGGCCAAGTCTCCGGTGATTCCGCCGAACTGCTTTTTCGAAACGCGATAGTACCGCCACAAAATCCAGGCCGCGGCCAACACC
This sequence comes from uncultured Clostridia bacterium, assembly GCA_944384905.1. GTDB lineage: Bacteria > Bacillota > Clostridia > Oscillospirales > Acutalibacteraceae > RGIG7265. Next base: position 31,963 of record CALWVE010000020.1, on the reverse strand, counting down.
ATCGCACCGCCCTGAAATCTGCCGACAAAAACCATCACGGCGGCCAGCAGCACAGCGGCAACCGCAAGAATCCAGCGGACTTTTGTTTTATCTGCCGCGGCGGCAAATGTATGCGCCAAACCCGTGTTTTTGGCCATCGGGAACGTGGCGATCGCAAAGCCGGACAGACAGCGTTCCAGCACAAAAGCCAATCCCATGCACAAAAGCGCCCGGTTATCCCAGCGCACACAGGTGCACAGCGCAAAATAGGCCACAAACCAGGTGCACAAACGAATCACGGCAAACGCGCCGCAGCGTGGGTCCTGTAAAATTTCCCGCTTTTTTTCCGGCGGCGCATAGCTTGCCAGCGCGTCGCTGGTATCGGCGTAGCCGTCGAGATGAATACCGCCCGTCACCAAAACGGGAATCAGACACAGCCCCGCCCCGCGAAGCAGATCCGGCGCGGCCGCTGCATACATCAGCGCCGTCCAGCCCCAAAAAGCCAGACCGCACACCACGCCGATCAACGGAAAGGCACACAGCGAATAGCGCATATTCTTTTGTGACCATACCGGCTGCGGACAGGGAATAGCGGAAAACATGGCAACCGCCACCGCAATCGTTTCAAAAAACGTCATCGTTTTGTTTCCTCCCCTTTATGACAAACAGGTACGCCGCACACAATTTCATAAACCATATCCGCTTCTTTGGCGGCCATCCGGTTGACTTGCGCCAACACGCGCAGATACCGCAGCGTATCCCCTTCGTAGTCACAGCCGCCGCTGAATACTTCGTTGGAAACGATAATCAGCTCCTCACACTGAGGGATAAGATGGCGGATCCCCCGCTCGATCGCTTCCAGCGTGTGCTCCCCGGCGTCGTCCGGGCTATAGAGCTCGTTGGCCACCAGATTGCTCATGCATTCCAGCAGCACCACGCCTTTTTGAGGCAGATTCAGCTGTTCAAGGTTTGTAAAGCATTCTACGGTTTCGAATTTCTTTTTCGCCCGCATTTCCCGATGGCGGCGGATGCGCGCGCGGCATTCGTCGTCAAACGGCTGCATCGTGGCGATATAGGTGCGCGGCAGATCCCCCGCGTGCAAAACCAGCGATTCGGCGAATTCACTTTTTCCGGAGGCCGCGCCCCCAATGACCAAGGTAACCATCATGCACCCCCCAGCGGCACATAATGTTCGATTCCGCCCTGCTCAAACGTATAGCTTTCGCTGTAAACGGCATGGGCCATATCGAGCAGCGGCATAGCCGCCACAGCACCCGTGCCTTCCCCCAGCCGCATTCCGGCGGTAATCAAGGGGGAACGGTTTAACGCGCCCAGAATCAGTCGGCCTGCGGGCTCGGCGGAAACATGGCTGGCCAGTACGGCTTTTTCCGCTTTTGGGCACAGGCGAACCGCGCAAAGCGCCGCCACGGTGCTGATAAAACCATCGGCCAAAACAGGCACCTGATACAGCGCGCCGCCCAGGAACACCCCGCACAGCCCGGCAATATCAAAACCGCCCACTTTGGCCAGCACGTCCATCGCATCGTCGGGATCGGGACGATTGACGGCAATCGCCTGTTCAATGGCTTTGATTTTTCTCTGCAAACCGTCGTTGGATAAACCGGCGCCCCGGCCAGTCATTTCCGTTACTTCGCGACCCAGCAATACGCTGGCAACCGCGCTCGAAGTCGTTGTGTTGCCGATGCCCATTTCGCCGGTTGCAAGCAATCGGACGCCCTGCTCTTTCTGTTCGCGCACCAATTCGATACCGATGAGCACAGCCTGAGCAGCCTGCTCCCGGGTCATGGCCGGCCCCTGCGAAATATCGCCCGTGCCGTTCCCCACACGGCGGCTCAGCACGCCCCGGGTAGGCGGAAAATCCAGAATCCCCATATCGACCGGCACTACTTCGCAGCGAGCAACCGCCGCCATCTGGCAGACGGAAGTCCGCCGGGCCGTCAGGTTTCTTGTCACCGTGGCCGTCACGCTGCTGTCCGATTGCGTGACGCCTTGCGCCACCACGCCGTTATCGGCGCACAAAACCAGCACCGCCCGGGGAGAAAGCGTCATTTCCGGGCTGCCGGTCAGCGCCGCGATCTGTTCGATAGCGGTTTCCAAAAGGCCCAAGCTTCCCAGCGGTTTGGCGCAGTCGTTCCACTTTTGATGAGCCGCCGCGCGGGCGTCCTCATCCGGCCCGGTGACGGTTTGCAGCAATTGCCACAATTTCTGTTCGTATGGTTCCATGTTGATTCCTTCTTCCTCCCCTATAGGCAGAGCCGCAGTTTCCATCCTGCGCGATGATTATTTTTATCAGATAATTGGTTCGTGCTGTGCCGCTAAATAGCGTACAGCCGCCTGCACAAACCGCTCGCTCCATTTGGGATTTTCCCAAAAGTACAGGTGCGGGAAAGCGGCGTACAAATTTTCCCCGGCAAAGCCGCACGACCAGCTTCTGCCCGAAACCGGCTTTTCCGCCGAAAAATCTTCCCCGTTTTGCGTAGAATCCCAATAGTGGAATTCATGCACCGGGATGCGTTCTCCTTTGGCAAACAGCAGGCTGTCGCTTTTCGCCGTAAGCTGGGCATAGCCAAAACGCACGAGCTTTTCTTTTTTGATTCCGTCTCCCGCAAGTACGCCCGCCATGGGATAAACGCCGCCGGTTTCGTCCTGAAGGCTTTGCCCCAGATAGAGAAACCCGCCGCATTCCGCTATGGTTGGCAGGCCGCTTAAAACGGCGTTTCGAATAGCCGACAGCATCGCTTTATTTTCGGAAATCCCCTTCGCATATAGTTCCGGGTAGCCGCCGGGCAGATACAGCCCGCCGATCTTTTCCGGCAAAGCGGCATCATGCAGCGGGCTGAAATTTACCAGCTCCGCTCCGGCATTCCGAAAAGCTTCCAGCGTTTCCGCGTGTGTAAAGCAAAAGGCTTCGTCGTGCGCCACGGCGATGCGAACTTTTGCAGGAGCCGAAACAGGCTGAAAAGCGCCGGTTGCTTCCCGCCCCGCAAACAGCCGCAAAAAGCGCTCCATATCGGTTGTTTCTTCCAGCTTTTGCGCCAGCACATCGATGCGCTGCTGCAAGCCCTCGATTTCCCCGGCCGTATAAAGCCCCAGATGGCGGCTTTCAAAAGCGGCCTCTTCCATATGCGGCAAATAGCCCAGCACCGGCAGGCCGGTTTCTTTTTCGAGCATAGGCGCAAGACTGCGAAACAACATCGGCGAACAGTCGTCGAGAAAAACGCCCCGAATCCGACTGTTTTCGCGGAAATCACAAAGCCCTTTGATCTGCGCCGCCAGTGTTAAACTGGCTCCTTTGGGCCGGATAACCAGCAAAACGGGCAGATTAAGCGTACTCGCCACGTGCCAGGCGCTGGCCTGTATGGTGCTGCCGCCCACGCCGTCGTAAAAGCCCATCACGCCCTCGCACACAGCCGCGCCGTGACCAGAAAGATGGCTTTCATAAAGCATGCGCAGCCGCTCTTCCCCGCAGAGGAACAAATCGAGATTGTGGCTTTCCACGCCCAGCACCGAGCGGTGAAACATGGGGTCTATGTAATCCGGCCCGCATTTAAACGCACATGGCGCAAGCCCTCTTTTAGAAAGCGCGGCAAGCAGCGCGCAGGTAACGGCGGTTTTTCCGCTGCCGGAGGCAGGCGCCGCCAGTAAACACTCAACCATCACAATTCCCCGCAATCAAAAAAACAGGATTATTCGCCATCAGCAAATGAAGCGAACCCACCGCTTTGCCGCGGCTGACGCTGATCTGGGTAACTTCCGGCTCAATACCGTGATTTTGCAGTGCACGCACCGCCTGATACAGCGTTTCGATACAGATAGCCGACATACAGATTCTGGCTTTGGGGTTGCGGTCCAGCACGAGATTCACTACGTTTTCCATCGAGCCTTTGGTGCCGCCGATAAACACAGCGTCCGGCGTTTCCAATTCTTCCAACGCCTGCGGCGCCGCACCCTCGATCAACTTAAGATTCCACGCGCCCAGCTTTTCCCGGTTGATGCGGATCAGTTCACAGGCTTTTTCGTTGCATTCCACCGCATAGGTGCGTCCTTTTGAGGCCGCCAGCGCAAGCTCGATGCTCACACTGCCCGTGCCCGCGCCCACATCCCACAGGATGTCATCGGGATTGGGACTGAGCTTTGCCAGAATGGCCGCGCGCACTTCCTGTTTGGTCATCGGCACTTCGCCGCGGGTAAAAAGCGAATCCGGAAAGCCCGGCATCCGGCGCGTGACCGCCGGGGCGGGTTCGGCCAGCAACACGCTGAGCGATTCAAATTTTTCTTTGGCAAATTCCCCGGCTGTGCCGCGAAGGATGCGCTGCCCGGGATAAGAAAGATTTTCCCCAACCACAACAGGCAGATCATGAAGTCCCGCTTCCGTAAGCCGTCGACAAAGTTCCGCCGGGCCGAGTTCGCCGCCCGTAAGGAAGAACACCGGTTTTCCCTGCATCACGGCTCCAACCGGATTGCAGTCTACGCCATGCGCGGAACAAAGCATCCAGTCCTGCCACGGTCTGCCGAGCAGCGACGAAAGAAGCTGCACACTGGAAATACCGGGAAACACGCGATAGGAGATGCCCTCGTTTTCCAAGAGCGGGATCAGCGAACGGGTGCCAGAATAAAAGCCGGTATCCCCGCTATATAGCACCACACAGCCGTCACCCTGCGCCCGGATGGCTTCCAGAATCATCTGCGGCCGCGTAGCCGCCACACGGTTTTTCGTATAGTCTTCCGCAAGCCCTTCCAGCAAACGCGGTGCGCCGATGATACAGCTCGCCGACGCCAGCGCCTGACGGCAGTCTTCGGTCATGGTGCCCCGGCTTCCCCCGCCGGACGCCGCCAAAATCACCTGCATGCCATCATCTCCTTACACTGTTCCAAAATGGTTTCATAAGATTGTCCGCTTTCTTTCGGGCGGCGGATCACCACCAGCCGCACGCCGGTTTGTTGAGCCGCGCGGACTTTATCGTCAAAGCCGCCTGCTGCGCCGCCGTCTTTTGTCACCAGCCAGCGGATGGAAAACTGATGAATCATCGCTATGTTCAGTTCACACGAAAACGGCCCCTGCATGGCAATGATATTCCCCCGGGGAATTTCCGTTTTCTCGCAGGCAAAAAGGCTTTCCTGCGCCGGCAGCACTCTTGGGAACAGGCGCTGCCGTTCCAAAGAAGAGAAGACCGGCAGTTCCTTGGTCCCGGTGGTGAGCAGGATATTTCCCTGCGTTGCCTGCAAAAAATGGGCGGCTTCTTCGGCGGAATCCACCGGAATGCAGCCCGCCGGCAGCGGGCTTTCGCGGCGAAGAAGCCTGCGGTAAGGCACGCCGGTCGCCTCTGCCGCCGCACAAATATTCCGGCTGGCCTCTTTGGCATATGGATGGGTTGCATCGATGCACAAATCGGCGCCCTGCAAAACGCCGGCCATCTCCTGCGCCTCCATGCGGCCGGTGTGCGTTTTTGTACCCGGCACATGCTCCTGAAGGATCTTTCCGTATTCCGTAGCAACGCACACCACGGTTTCGGCGCCCATGGCCGCCGTTTCGGCGGAAAGCATACGTCCTTCCGTTGTACCGCTGAAAATTACCACTCGCATTTTTTCTCATACCCCCGGGGGGTTACCATCCGCCCGGAAATTTCCTGCGTGGTGGAAGAGCCGATAAACACCGTGGTAAACATATCGAGTTTGGCGTCCCGCAATTCTTTAAGCGAAAGCACACAGGATGTTTGTCCCTCTCGCCCGATATTGCGCACCCAGCCGCACACGGTCTCCGGAGATTTGCCCTCTGCCAGCAGAATGTCGCAGGCCTTGGCGAGATAATCCGCCCGCTTATGGGAGCTGGGGTTGTACAGGCACAGGCAGAAATCGCCCCACGCCGCACAGCGCAGGCGCTTTTCGATCACTTCCCATGGGGTAAGCAGATCGGAAAGGGAAACCACGCAGAAATCGTGTCCGAGCGGCGCACCCAAAACGGCGCCGCCGGAAAGCGCGGCCGTAACGCCCGCTACCACTTCAACCTCCACGCCGGGATACTGAGGAGAAAGCTGAAGCAGTAGCCCCGCCATACCATAGACCCCGGCGTCGCCGCTGCAAACCAGCGCCACGTCTTTTCCGGCCTGTGCCGTTTCCATCGCCCAGCGGCAGCGATCCAGTTCCTTCTTCATCGGGGAAGTATATGTTTCTTTCCCGGGAAATAAGGGCGCTACCAAATCGATGTACACCGTATAGCCGCACAATGCCTGTGCTTTTTCCAACGCTTCTCTGGCCTGCCCGGTGAGAAACGTTTCTCCGCCGGGGCCAATGCCTACTACATATAACGTATTCATCGTGTTCCTCTTCTTTCTACATTTCAGAAAATTCCGGCTTTTACCGGCCATACTTCCAATCCAGCCCAAACGGCTTAACGGCTGCCGCCAGGGTCACGCCATCGGCGGCAAATTTTTTATGACAGATCTGCCCGCCGCTCAGCGCCACGGCACTGCGTTCGCAGACATTATCCACGCCGGTAACGCCGCTGACAAATGCCGAAGCCGTAAATTCTCCGGGCACCCGGCGAAGTTCTTCCGCCGGATAGGTTTCAAATATCCAGCCATGCGCACGGCAAAAAGCCAGAAGTCCCGGCTCTTCTTTTTTTAAATCGATGCTGGCAACGGCACAGATCGCTTCTTCGTGCAATCCGCTTTCCTGCAAAAATCGTTCCAAAACGGATTCGATCGTATCCTGGGGCGTGCCCTTGCGGCAGCCCACGCCCAACACCACAGCTTTCGGCACCAAAGACAGCACGGCGTTTTCTTTTCGAACGCTCACCGCCACATCGGCGGGCGTCTTTTCGGTCAGTTCCACGCCCGGCGGGCAATCCCCTTCGATAGGATACGGGCAGAATACGCTCACGCTTCCGCCAGCCAGCAATTTTGCGGAAATCAGTTTGATGTGCTGGGGATCGACAACCGACATTCCCTGACACCGGGCCCATTCATCCACGGCAAACACGCCGTTGACATCCGTTGCGGTGGTAACAACCGCCTGTGCGCCGCACACTTCGCTGATGGCGCGGGCCAGGCTGTTCGCCCCGCCCAAATGGCCCGAAAGCAGCGGCACGGCAAACCGGGCGCATTCATCCACAGTCACCACGGCCGGGTCTTTCCACTTTTTTTCGATGTAAGGAGCAACCGCCCGTACAGCGATGCCCACCGCGCCCACAAACACCAGCCCATCGGCTTCGGAAAACTGCTTTCGCGTCCATTCTGATAAAGAATCGGGCTTTCCGCAGCGCATCACGCTACCGCCGAGGGTCTGTGCCAAAGAACCGGCAAGGGCAAATCCCTTTTCAGTAAAGGCCAGAAACGCCAGTTTCATTTTTCTCACCGCCCGTTTTGTATGTTGTATCTGTATTTTTAGAGGGGAATTCTCCTGCTGAGATTGTAGAGATCTACTGTATCTGAAGCAACAAAGAAAAACTTTTTTTCTTGCAAAAAGTTTTTCTCTTTGAAATCTTCCCCCGGAAGATTTCAAATTCACTTTTCAAAAATGCGCTCTCCAGCATAAAGATTCCGCTCTCTGCGGAGAGCGGCGCAAAGGGGCTTTGCCCCTTTGGAAACCCCACCACCTTTTATAAAAGGTGGACGAAAATTTTATGTTCGCGAAAGGATAAGCTGCAAATAAAAAGCTATACCCACGCGTTTTATTTCACTTATTTTGCTCCGGTGCGCTTGCCCGACGGAATTCGGTTGTAAAGGTGGGATCGTACAAACGGCTGCGCTCGTAGCAGGAATCGAGGAAGTCGCCGATAAGCAGCAAAGAAGTTTTGCGGATGCCCTCTTCCTCGCCGCGCTGTGCCAGCGTGCCCACGGTGCAGCGGATCACCTTTTCATCCGGCCAGGTGGCCTTATATACGATGGCCGCCGGGGTATCTTCGGAATAACCGCCCAAAATCAGTTCTTCCTGCACCTCTTTGAGCAAGCCGGAAGACAAAAACAACACCATCGAAGCCTGATGTTGAGCCATCAGCGCAAGACGTTCCTTTTCCGGAACCGGGGTGCGTCCCGCCATACGGGTGATAATCAGGCTCTGGCTTACGCCGGGCAGGGTATATTCGGCGTTTATGGCCGCCGCCGCGCCGCAAAAACTGGAAACGCCCGGGGTATCGTCATACGCAATGCCCTTTTCATCGAGCGCGTCCATCTGTTCGCGGATCGCACCGAACAAGCTGGCGTCACCGGTATGCAGGCGAACCGTCATTTTGCCGGCCGCTTCCATGCGGTACATCACGTCCAGCACTTCTTCCAGCGTCATCGTGGCGCTGTTGTAAATTTTGCAATCCGCTTTCGCCATTTGGAGAAGCGCGGGATTCACCAGGCTTCCGGCATAAATAATGCAGTCGGCTTTCTTCAGCAGTTCGGCGCCCCGCAGGGTGATCAGATCGGGCGCTCCGGGGCCTGCTCCTACAAAATGTACCATTTTCCTTACTCCTTTACGATGACGGTTGCAAAATAACCGGTGTTTTCTTTCGGCGTTTCTTCGGCCAGATTCGGGAATACGTGTTCATCCGGCAGACCGCAGTTTTGAATCATGGCGCTTTTGGCAAGGCTGGCGTGTTCGTCAATCGCCTGCAAAACGCCGGGCATCTGGCGGCCGGATTTCATCAGGATCTTGTTGCCCGGCCAGTGGAGCACTTCTTCCAGATCGGAGCTGCCCGGGGCAATATGCAGCGGGCTGTTCATTTCCGTCAGGCTGATTCCCAGCCGAGCCGCGATGGCGCAGAAACTAGGCACGCCGGCAACCATCCGCGTTTCATAGCCGCGCTGTTTGACCATCTCCATTAAGTAGCAGTAGGTGGAATAAATCGACACATCGCCCAAATTCGGCATGGCCACATCCTGTCCCTGATCCAAATAGCGGCAAACCTCATCCACGGCCTTTTCGTGAGCCGTTCTCTGAACGGCTTCATCGCGCGACATGGCAAAATGCAAAGGCAGGATGATTTTTTCCGAAACATCCATCGCCTGCCGCACAATATCGAGCGCCAGCATTTCGCCGCTTTTGGTTTGGGGACAGGCTAACACAGGGCATTCGCCCATAATCCGCAGCGCTTTTACCGTCAGCAGTTCCGGGTCTCCGGGGCCGACTCCCACACCATAAAAAATACCTTTTTTCAGTTCCATAATTGAATGATCTCCTTTGCCGTTTTGGTTTTACCCAACAGGCCGTATTGATTGGAAAACAGCACCGCGCCGATCCGGTATTTTCTCTGAACGCGATGATCTATGTGCTGCTGAATCGCCTGAAGCAGACTTTCCAGAACCTGGGTTCGCAGCCCGGCGGCATCTAAAATTTCGATACACGCATCGGTTGTGGCCGCCTGCATCAAAGCCGTGCATACTTCACGGGAAGCGCCGCACACGGCAGCATGGGCGCACACCAGTTCCGTGCGGCAATCCGCATAGCGGGAATGGGTGTTCATCACCCCGCCGGCCAGCTTTACCAGCTTGCCGATATGCCCCACCAACAGAACTTCTTCGAAAGGATACGTACTGGCAATATCCAGCGCATCTCCGATAAAGTTGGAACATTTCACCACCGGAACCGGTTTTTCGGCGATACGGTTTTCGCGCAGAAAATCTTGGCCGTAATTGCCGGGCGTCAGAATTAGACGCTTGCTTCCCAAAGCCGCCGTCTGCCGCAATTCCACGGCGATTGTATCCACGAGCGCCTGTTCGCTCATCGGTTCCACAATTCCGGACGTTCCCAAAACAGAGAGGCCGCCCTCCACGCCGAGCATGGGATTAAACGTCTTTTTCGCCACCTCTTCGCCGCCGGGGATGCAGATGGTTACATCCAGTCCGCCGGAATAGCCCGCCTGCCGGCATACTTTTTGCACCTGTTCCTCGATCATCCGCCGCGGAACCCGATTGATGGCGGCAAAACCGACCGGCTGATCGAGCCCGGGTTTGGTCACACGGCCAACGCCCTTTCCCCCGTCGATAGAAATACCGCCGCAAGCATTTTTTCTTATATACGCTTCAATCGTCAGGCCGTGGGTGGCGTCGGCGTCGTCTCCGCCGTCTTTTACCACACCGCAAACCGCCTGATCGCCCTCCATGCGGCAATATGCCGGAACCACTTCAACCGCGATGCCTTTGGGCGTCATCAGCGAAAGCGTCTCGGACTTTTCCCCGCAGAGCAAAAGCCTCGCCGCGCCCGCCGATGCAAGCGCCGCACAGGTACCGGTGGTGTATCCGCAGCGCAGCTGTTTTTGCCCGCTGCGGATGAAATAATCGAGTGCCATTTTAATTTCTCCCCGCTTCCGATAATGCCCGCAGATGCTGCCGGTACAGCTGCTGCACGCCGGGAAGCACACCCATTCCCTGCAACACGCAATCCACTTCGTAGCCTTCGCGCGTCAGGATGTTTTTCCAGCTGTCGTCTTCGTCCCCGGCCATATCATGAAGCGCATGGTCGCCCGCAACCAGCATAAACGGAACGGTTTTCACGTTCGTGTAACCGTGGGGTTTCAGCTGCGCGCAGATTTCTTCGATTTCCGGCCAGCCCTCTACCGTTCCCACATAAACGTCCCGGCGGCCCATCATATGGAACACAGCCTGCATCGCCGGATAGACAACATTGGAAAAATGCGGCGTGCCATGCCCCATGAACACGAGCGCACAGTTTTCTTTTTTGGGGAATTCCTCGGCCAAAATCTGCGCCAGCGTCTGCAAATCCGCGGTTTGAGACAAAAGCGGCACACCCAGCGTAATCGAAGCAAAATCCTTTTCGGCTGCTTGAACCGTGGCTTTTATATTTTCGTATTCCAAACCATACAGGAAATGCGTAGGCTGAACCAGCACTTTTTCATACCCTTCCCGCAAAAGACGGGCAAGTGTTTCTTCCAGGCTCAGGATCGTTTCGCCCTCCTGCGCCAAGCGGCGGCGAATGGTAGGGCTTGTAAAAACCCGAAAGAAATCGGCGTCCGTCAGCTCAGCGCGCAAAGCTTCTTCCACGGCCGTGATATTTTTTCTGGCAGCCGGTACGCGCGTACCGAAGCTGACACAGACCAAAGCTGTTTTCATTTTATTTTCCTCCCAATCGATAAGCGGCAAATTCTTCCGGATTGTGCGGTGCCGGAACGTTTAAAACCCGGGCAACCTGCCATAGCAAGGGCTGCTCCAAACCGCAGCGGTCAAGCAGTGCCTGATCTTGAAACACTTCCTCGGGAGAAGCATCTCGTTCCAGTTTTCCGCCGTGAAACACCAAAATGCGGTCCGCCCAGCGCCACGCAAAATCAACGTCGTGGGTAGCCACAACCAGCGTCATCCCGTCTTCGTGCAAAGACTGCAACACCTCTTCGAGCAAGCGGCGACCCGCCGGATCAAGATTGCTCGACGGCTCGTCCAAAAGCATGATCCTGGGTTCCATCGCCAATATATCCGCAATCGCCACGCGGCGTTTTTCGCCGCCCGAAAGATACTGCGGCCCGCGGCGGCGATATTCCATAAGCCCCAGACTTTCCAGCGCCTTTTCTACTCTTCGGCGCACTTCTTTTTCATCAAGTTCCAGGTTCATGGGGCCAAAACTGATTTCTTCCTCTACACTTCCGGCCAGAAGCTGGACATCCGGGTCTTGAAACACCAGGCCCACGCTTTGGCGAAGCCGCATACGCTGTTTTTCCCGTTTTCCAATCGGTTCGTCTTCCAAAACCACCGTGCCGCCGCTTGGAGAAAGCACGCCGTTTGCCAAAAGGAAAAAGGTCGATTTTCCGGCGCCGTTGCTTCCCAGAACCGCGATTTTTTCGCCGGCATACAGCCGGACCGAACACGGCTGCAAAGCTTCGCGCTCTTCGCCGTGATAGCGATGGGAAGCCCCAATTTTTTACCGGCCTGATAGATGCCCCAGGTCAGTAGAGGCCCCGCAACCGCCATACTGAACGTGTTGGCGCCCAGCGTGGTCAAGCCCCCGTGCGCCAGCAGAACAGCCTGGAAAACCAGGACGATCACGCCCAATACGGAAGCCGCCGGAACACCGAACAAAATCGCGGCAAGGCCGGTTCCCGTCATATGGCTGCAGCTGCCTGTAACCGAAGGAATTTTGAGCGAAGAGATCACAAAGATAAATGCGCCCGACATTGCCAGCAGCAAAACCGATTTACGCCGCTGCTGCACCAGATGCCGGATCGAGATGACTCCCGCCGTCAAAAACGGGAGACACAACGCGCCCCACGCCACGCAAAGCGCCGGGGGCAGATACCCTTCCATGATATGCATTGCCGACGCGTTTTGGGGTACACAAAACACGAGACCTGCTACCACGGAGAAGGACAGAAGTTTCTTTTCGAATGCTGTCATGTTCATTCCTCCATCGGTAAAAAATAAAATAACCTTTCTCAAAATTTGAGAAAGGCCAGAAAAAACCAGAGAAAGCCCAAAGAACCTCTCTGATTTCATCACGCAGGCGTTTAGTCCGTCCGCCGCATGATTTCTGCCCTTTCGGCAGTATGGAACAAAAGGCAGGTCTTCCGGCTCAGGCGTCATCATTTCGGTTTCGTCTTCCCATGTGTACCCCACAGTGACATTTAATAAACCGAAACTCTGCCTTTACGGCGGCGGTCCCGCACGGGATTTTCACCCGTTTCCCTATTCTACCGGCCAACTTGACGTCACCGGTCACCTTTTGTTCTTTTAGGAGAGAATACCATATTTCTAATTCGATTTCAATGGTAAATTGAACATGATTTTATGAAAATTGACTTTTTGTCCTTTTCCCTTCGGTTATCGCATGATCTGATACAAAAGCGCATTGCAGATAGCGGCCGCCACATTGCTGCCGCCCTTACGTCCGCGGGCCACAATATGCGGAACCGGCAATTCGAGGATCATTTCCTTGCTTTCCACCACATTAACAAACCCAACCGGTACGCCAATCACCAGCGCGGGATCGATTTTTTTATTCAGAATCAGTTCGTGCAGCGAAACCAATGCGGTAGGCGCATTGCCAATCGCAAAAATGCACGGCTTTTCCAGCTTGGCCGCACGTTCCATCGAAACGATGGCTCGGGTGATTCCGCGTGCTTTAGCTTCGGCGGCTACATCGGGGTCAGACATAAAGCAATGCACTTCGCCGCCCAGTTTGCCCAGAATCGTTTTATTGATACCGGCTTTGACCATCTGCGTATCGGTTACGATATCGCAGCCGCCGCGCAGCGCTTCAATGCCGCGGCTTACAGCATGTTCGGAAAAGACCAGATTATCCGCATAATCAAAATCCGCGGAAGTATGGATCACCCGTTTGATAACGAGCTCGTTTTCCGGGTCCAGCTTACGATCGCCGAGCAGTTCCGTGATAATTTCAAAGCTGCGCTTTTCGATGTCCATCGGTTTGATCTGTTCAATCATTTCTCTCCAACTCCTTTTATCCTCAACGGGAACAACAACTTCCCATTCATTTTGGAAAGTTAAAAATTGATTCCATTTTATCCATCCTGCGTTTTTTTGTCAACCGTCTATTCCGGTTTTAACCAAAGCTTTTGCGTCGTTTGAACCAAGCCGAATAAAATTCATGAATGCCTTTATAAAATTTTTCGCACAAAATCGCCTCTGGTTGACAAACTTTTTTTCGGTTGCTATAATCAGAATAAATTCATAGACTTGAGTGCTGCTGAACTCGTTTGGACTCAGCAGAGAATAGGAAATCCGGTCGGAATCCGGAACGGTACCGCCACTGTACGTGCATAGGCTTCACGCGCGGCGAAAGTCGGTCATTGGGAACAATTCCTGAGAAGGCAGCGTGCAAAGCCGCTAAGGCATAAGTCAGGAGACCTGCTCAAGATGCTTTTCCGCCCGTTCCGGCCCGTATCGGACAGGCGGCAGTTTTGTGCGCAAAAAACGGCTGCGGCAGTGTGAAGCTGCCGCATTTTTTATTCTTCCGCAAAACGAGGCATAACAGATACGGATTGTAACGAACAGTACTATGACAACCAGGAGCGTGAATAATCTGTGATGATCATTCTGTCGGGTCTGGAACACAGCCTGGCCCCCATCGATCTGCGGGAGCGGCTTTCTTTTACCAAACGGCAAACCATCGAAATGGTGCGTCAAATCCGATCTTTCCCCCATATTGCGGGCTGCGTATTGATTTCCACCTGCAACCGCACGGAGCTGTATGTGTCCTGCACGGAAGAAACAGATCCGGGCCAGCTGCTGTGTCAGGCGGCGGGAACAGCCTACACACCTTACCGCGATGCTTTTATGACCCTGCGTGAAAAAGACGCCGTTCGGCATCTGATGGAAGTTGCCTCGGGTCTGCGTTCCCGAATTTGGGGCGAGGATCAGATTATTTCCCAGGTAAAGGGCGCCGTTGCCCTGGCTCGGGAGGCCGGTGGCACTGACAGCGTGTTGGAAACTTTGTTCCGCTCGGCAATTTCCGCCGGAAAAGAAGTGAAAACCAAAGTCCGCCTGACTTCCGTCCCCACTTCGGCAGCCGGTATGGCCGTTGCGCTTTTAAAAGAAAAGTTTGAAAATCTGGCCGGAAAAAAGGCGCTGGTCATCGGCAACGGAGAAATGGGACGGCTTTCCGCTTCCCTGTTGCGGCAGGCAGGCTGTGAAGTTTGGGTTACGCTGCGCACGTATCGCCACGGCGAAACCATCGTACCGCCCGGATGCGGCGTTGTGCCTTACGACGAACGGTTTACCCGCATGGACGGCTGCGATCTTTTGATTTCCGCCACAACCAGCCCGCATTATACGGTAACGGCCGATCAGCTGGCCGCTCTTTCTTCCCCGCCGTCCGTTTTGGTGGATCTGGCGATTCCGCGCGATATTCAGCCCGAAGCCGGTGCGCTTCCCGGTATTTCCTTATATAATATAGACGACCTGGGGAACTTTTCCGAAAATCGGATCGTTCCGCCGGAGGTTGATGAAATTTTAGCTAGCCAGATGGAAAATTTCTATCGTTGGCTCAATTACAAAGACTGCATGACGTCGGTCGATAGCTTAAAACAGGCTATTGTGGAACGTCTGTACACCCTGAAAGAAATGAACGAAGGTTTGTCGGAAGCGGAAATCATCGCGCTTTCCGTTGATAAAACCGTAGACCTGATGGTAACCGGATTGGCCGAACGGATCAATTCCGAAAACCTGATGAAATGCGAAAGCAAAATCCGCCTGCACACAACAAGCCGGCCGGTTATTTTCTAAAGGAGGCTGCTTATGAACGAAGCCGCTTATCGGTTCCCGCTGTTTATCGATCTGAGCGGGAAAAAATGCGTCGTGATCGGCGGCGGGAAAATCGCGCTGCGGCGAATCGGCGTTTTGCTCTCTTTCGGCGCCGATGTTACCGTGATCGCGCCCGCGTGCGAAGCCATGCCGGAAGGCGTGACGTTTTTGAATCGCACGTATCAGCCGGGCGACCTTGCAGGCGCATTTCTGGGCGTTGCCGCCACAAACGACCGGGAAGTAAACCGGCAGGTGGGATTGGAAGCCGGTAAAAGCGGCATCTTTGTCAGCGTAGCCGACCGCAAAGAAGAAAGCACGTTTTTCTTTCCCGCCATCTGTACGGGAAACGGGCTGGTGGCCGGGGTGGTATCCCGCGGCGAAGAACACAAAAAAACAGCCGCCGCCGCCCGTGAAATCCGCAAGGTATTGGAGGAGTTGGCATGAATAAAATACGCATCGGCAGCCGGGAAAGCCGGTTGGCCGTGATCCAGTCGGAAATCGTGATCGAAGCGATTCACGGCTGTGACCCGCAGATGGAGACCGAACTGGTCACAATGAAAACCACCGGGGATAAAATCCTCGACCGCACGCTCGATAAAATCGGCGGCAAAGGACTGTTTGTCAAGGAACTGGACGCCGCCCTGCTGGACGGCCGGGTGGATATCACCGTACATAGCAGCAAAGACCTGCCCATGGAAATCGACCCGCGCCTGCCGCTCGTGGCTTTTTCCAAGCGCGCCGATCCGCGCGACGTACTGGTATTGCCGCAGGGTCAAGATACGATCGATTTTACCAAACCGATCGGCTGCTCTTCCCTGCGCCGCCAGTTACAGCTGCGCCGGTTGTTCCCGCAGGCAAAAGTGGCGCCGATCCGAGGAAATGTATTGACCCGGCTGCAAAAACTGGATAACGGCGAATTTTCCGCGCTGGTGCTGGCCGGCGCTGGGCTTGCCCGTCTGGGGCTTGAAAACCGCATCAGCCGCTATTTTTCGGTGGAAGAAATTCTTCCCGCCGCCGGGCAGGCCATTCTGGCCGTGCAGGCCCACGAAGACGTAGACACAGCCTGTCTGAAAACCTTTGACGACGCCGACGGACGCGACTGTCTGCTTGCGGAACGCGCTTTCGTGCGCACACTCGACGGCGGCTGTTCTTCGCCGGTGGCCGCTTTTGCCACAATCGACGGCGACACGCTGACGCTCAAAGGCATGTATGTCACAGCTGACGAAACGTTGTATTTCGAATCGGTTTCGGGCCCGAGAAGCGAGGGCGAAAAACTGGGCGCGGCGCTGGCGCAGGAAATGAGGAGGAAGTATTCATGAAAAAAGGAGAAGTGATCCTGGTGGGCGCAGGCCCCGGAGATCCGGAACTTTTAACCATCAAAGGCCGCAAAGCGATTGAATCGGCCGATGTTGTGGTGTTTGACCGACTGGTCGGCCGCGAGATTTTCGATCTGATCCCGGCAGACGCCGAGCGGATTGACGTGGGCAAGGAATCGTCCCATCATAAAGTCCCGCAGGAGCAGATCAACCAAATTTTGCTCGAGAAAGCGCTGGAAGGCAAGCGCGTGGTGCGCCTTAAGGGCGGCGATCCGTTCCTGTTTGGCCGCGGCGGCGAAGAACTGGAACTGCTGGCCGAACACGGCGTATCTTTTCAGGAAATTCCGGGCATCACCTCGGCGATTGCGGTTCCCGCTTACGCCGGTATCCCGGTGACGCACCGGGACTGCTGCTCTTCCCTGCACATTATCACCGGCCATCAGCGTGCCGGAAAACCGCTGAGCATCAACTTCGATGCGCTGGTGCAAACCGGCGGCACACTGGTGTTTCTGATGGGCGTGAGCGCCCTTAGGAATATTTGCGAGGGCTTATTAAACGCCGGAATGGAACCGGATATGCCCGCGGCGGTCATCGAAAAAGGTACAACGCCCGCTCAACGGCCGATTTTAGCCACCCTTTCCACCCTGCCGGAAACAGCACAGCAGCAACAGGTGAAAAGTCCCGCCATTATCATCGTGGGCAAAGTATGCGCCTATTCCGGGCAGTTCGATTGGTTCGATCATCTGCCGCTTAAGGGCCGCACGGTGATCGTTACCCGCCCGAAAGAACGCGCCGGCACGCTCTCTGAAAAACTGCGTGCTTTGGGCGCGGATGTCATCGAATTCCCCTGCATCGAAACGTGCCCGTGCAATCCCTGCCCCGAAATGGAAGAAGCCGTGGGTCACATCGGGCGCTATACCTGGCTGGCCTTTACCAGCCCGGCCGGTGTAACTTCGCTGATGGAGCTTCTGGACCGCACCGGACGGGACGTACGCGCGCTGGGGAACATCAAGCTGGCCGCCGTGGGTCCTGCCACGGACCGCGAACTGCGCAAACACGGCCTGCGCGCCGACCTGATTCCCGACGTTTACGACGGCGCCCATTTGGGTCAGGCACTGTGTGAAGCCAATCCCGCCGGAAACGTGCTGATTCTGCGCGCCCAGTGGGGCACAAAAGATTTAACCGATGCGCTGGATGCGGGAAAAATCGCCTACGACGACATCCGCTGTTACGAAACCCGATACACGGCGCCCAACGCAGACGAAGTGCGCGAGCTGCTGGTTCCCGGAACGATCGTCACCTTTACAAGCGCTTCAACCGTGACCGGATTTGTTTCGGCATTGGGCGAAGATACGGATTATTCCCTTATTACGGCCGCCTGCATCGGCAAGCAAACCGAAGCCGAAGCGAAAAAATACAACCTGCACACGATTACCGCCGAAAAAGCCACCCTGGATGCGCTGATCGAGCGGATTACGGAGGAAGAATGATATGGAACTGACGCAAAGACCCCGCCGCCTGCGCAGCGGCGATACCGTACGGCGGATGTGCCGGGAAACCCGACTCTCTGCCGACAGCCTGATTTATCCGATTTTCGTTGATGAAACCCTGAGCGGAAAACGCCCGATCGATTCGCTCCCCGGGCAGTTCCAATACGGACTGGACACCGTAGAAGAAGCCGTTGCAGAATGCATCGCCGCCGGTGTGCGCAGCTGCATCCTGTTCGGCATTCCCGCCCATAAGGACGCGCTCGGTTCTTCCGCATGGGATGCAAACGGCGTGATTCAAAACGCCATTCGCAAGATCAAGGCCGCTTATCCCGATTTCTATGTGATTACCGACGTGTGCATGTGTGAATACACCGACCACGGCCACTGCGGCGCACTGTTCGGCCACGACGTTGACAACGACGCCACGCTGGAACTGCTTTCGAAAACGGCGCTTTCCCATGCACAGGCGGGCGCCGACATGGTGGCTCCCTCCGACATGATGGACGGACGTGTGGCAGCCATCCGCAGCACGCTCGATGCAGAAGGTTTCCAGAATGTGCCGATCATGGCCTATTCGGCCAAATACGCTTCGGCTTTCTACGGGCCGTTCCGCTCGGCTGCCGGTTCCGCTCCCTCTTTCGGCGATCGCAAGGGTTACCAGATGGACCCGCACAACCGCAAGGAAGCCATGAAGGAATGCGCGCTCGATGTAGAAGAAGGCGCGGATATCATCATGGTGAAACCCGCTCTCTCCTATCTTGATATCATCCGCGAATGCTCCGATGCATTTGATGTACCCATGGCCGCCTATTCCGTTTCCGGCGAATACGCCATGATCAAAGCCGCCGCACAGGCCGGTTTGATCGATGAATACCGTGTGATGTGCGAATCCGCCCTGTCCGTATTCCGTGCAGGTGCCAATATGCTGATTACCTACTATGCCAAAGAACTGGCACAGGCGATTCAGAAAGGAGATATCGGATAATGGATACATCTTCCGCCTTGTTTGAACGAGCTAAAAAAGTACTTCCCGGCGGCGTAAACAGCCCGGTGCGCGCCTATCGCGCCGTAGGACTGACGCCCCGTTTCATCTCAAAAGCGGACGGCGCTTACATCTGGGATGTAGACGGCAACCGCTATATCGATTACGTTTGTTCCTGGGGTCCCATGATTCTGGGACACAACCATCCGCTGATCCGCGAAGCCGTGGAAAAAGCCGTAAAAGACGGCCTTTCTTTCGGTGCTTCCACCCAGCGTGAAGTGGAAATTGCAGAACTCATGGTCCAAATGGTGCCCCACATCGAAATGGTGCGCATGGTCAATTCCGGTACCGAAGCCGTGATGTCCGCGCTGCGCTTGGCGCGAGGCGCCACCGGCCGCGACAAGATCATCAAATTTGAAGGCTGCTACCACGGCCACAGCGACTCTATGCTGGTCAAAGCCGGTTCCTCTGCCGTTGCAGAAGGCGGCAAACCCAGTTCTGCCGGCGTGCCGGTAGACACCGCAAAAGATACGCTGACCGCTCAGTATAACGATCTCGAGAGTGTAAAAGCGCTGTTTGCGCAGTATCCGAATGAAATCGCCTGCGTGATTGTGGAACCCGTTGCGGCCAACATGGGCGTAGTCGGTCCGAATCCGGGCTTTTTGGAAGGCCTGCGCACGATCTGCGACAAGGAAGGTACTCTGCTGATTTTCGATGAAGTCATCACCGGTTTCCGCCTGGCCAAGGGCGGCGCGCAGGAATATTTCGGCGTGAAAGCCGATATCGTTACATTCGGCAAGATCATCGGCGGCGGTATGCCCGTCGGCGCTTACTGCGGCAGCCGCGAACTGATGGAACACATCGCCCCCTGCGGCCCGGTTTATCAGGCGGGAACGCTTTCCGGCAACCCGGTAGCCATGGCGGCCGGACTTGCTCAGCTGACCTACCTGAACGAGCATCCCGAAGTCTATACCGGCATCGCAGCCAAGGCGTACAAGCTGGCCGAGGGTATGCGCAAAGCCGCTGCCGAATCGAACGCCAATGTGCGCATCAATCAGGTCGGCAGCCTGGTGGCTCCCTTCTTCACCCCCGATCGTGTGGAATCGTTCACCGGGGCACAGAAGAGCGACCTGAAAAAATACGCCGCTTATTTTGAAAAAATGCTGTCGCGTGGTATTTATCTCGCGCCTGCTCAGTTTGAAGCCATGTTTGTTTCCGCCGCCCATACAGACGCGGATCTGGAAAAAACGCTGGACGCTGCAAAAGCAGTTTTTGCCGAATTGGCCTGATCTTCATAAACAACAAAATCCGTCCGAATCTGCTTCGAGAGATCCGGACGGATTTTTTATATTTTAGCGCACAGATTTTTATTCAGGCAGTTTTTCAACCGCGAAACGATCAAATGCCGCTTTGGCTTCAACCGCAAAAACGCCCATATAGGTTCCTGTAAACGTCATCATCATCGTGCCTTCCGTGCACAAGCCAACCGTCGGCAGCTTGCCAACGGATTCCCATTTTCCGTCGTGCCAGTACATAAAATCATAGACATCCATATCGGATCGAACCGCCAGACGAGCCGACTGCCCTACATACGGAACCTGCGCAAGTACAGTATGAATGCCATGGATGCAAGACTCAAGCAGCAGAACGGTTTTGCCGTCTTTCTGCGCCAGCGAAAGGCTGTAGTAGTATGCCAAATTATAGAACGCCGTAATGCCGACCTTTCCGCCTTCCTTTACTTCAAGCAGATCAAATTCTGTTTCCGTGTGCTGGCAGAACGCCTGCTGACGTACTCCGGTAAATGTGGGCGTAAAATCGGAAAGTTCTTCTTTTCCGCCGGAAAGAAACAGTTTTCCTCCCTGCAAACTGTAGCGGTCACGATTGGGATTGCGCACAAAATTCCAGCGATAGCCCAACTGGTCGCCCGTAAAATTATCTACGAAGGATACTTTTTCTTTATAGAGCGGTTCAGATGGAAGCGGGCCTTGCATCTCTGCTTCGATCGTTCCGTTGTTTCCGGCGATCGGCCAGCCATCTTCTCCCCATTTCACAGGCATCAGGAACGTTTCGCGTCCCAGATTATGCAGATGCAGCCGCCCAAGCTGACGAACACCCAGGCAAACCATCCACCAGTTTCCGTTTTGATCTTCCATCAAATCGGCGTGGCCAGTAGCCTGAATCTGGCTGCCCATATAATCTTTATGCGAGAGAATCGGATTGCGCGGGCAAGGCGTATACGGCCCGAAAATCTGACGGCTACGGAAAATCGTCTCCATATGTCCAAATTCCGTTCCGCCTTCTGCCAGCATCAGATAGTAATAGCCTCTGGTTTTATAAATATGGGGCGCTTCGGGGCTTTTTCCGCCCATACCAAAGCTGATAATATGTTTATCGCCCAAAATCTTTCCGGTCATCGGATCGATCTCGAAAGCCATAATGGCGCTGCGTCCCTGGAAACCGGATGTGTTGCAGAAATAGCATTTGCCGTCGTCATCGAAGAACACGGACGGATCAATACCGGGCTGATCGATCCAATGCGGCTCAGACCACTCGCCGTGGATATCGCGCGTATGGACGATGAAATTCCCGCCACCGGTTACGTTGGTGCAGATCATGTAAAATACACCATCGTGGTAACGGATTGTCGGCGCAAACAGACCGCCCGAGCAGCGGCACTCCTCAAGATTGAGCTGAGAGTCTCTGGTGAGGCAATAGCCAATGAGTTCCCAGTCCACCAGGTTTTTGCTGTGGTAAATCGGAATGCCGGGGAAAAATTCAAACGTAGATGTTACCAGGTAAAAATCGTCCCCTACCCGGCAGATGCTCGGGTCGGGATGATAGCCGGGAATAATCGGATTTTGATACGAATACATGAAAAACTCCTCCCATTCAGATAAATGTATCTGTTAAGCCCCATTATAATGAAAAAAATGCGTTCAATCAAGCCTTTTTATGATGTAAAAAATTCGTGCGCCATGAAATAAAAAGCAAAAGGAGACGCATTAAACGTCTCCTTTTTTCTCCAGATACATCGCCAAACGGTCGGCTGCGGCCCAGATCCCGCCGATCAGCAGAGCCAAAATCATAGCGGGAATGGCCAACACGGCAATCAGAACATATCCCAGCCAAACCACCAGCCGGCTTAACCGAAAAGGTTTTCGCCGCTTTTCCATTCGGCTTTCCGAATACGTTTTATCTAGGCCATGAAAAGGACAAATCCCGCTCATTATTATCTCCCTCCTATTCCGAATAGGCCGCGTGCAGCTGTACGGTTCCGCTGAAATCTTCATAATCGAGCATCATATAATTTCCGCCGCCGGAAAGTTTTAAATCGATTTCGAGCGGTTCACCGCTGGACGGCGTATATTCCTTCACATCTGAGCCTTTGCGGATACGCAAAACCGCTTGGCCTGATTTCGTTTCCACCACAACGGATACATTCAGATGACGTTCTTTTACAGAAGTGCCGCCAAAAACCACATCTCGGCCGTTGATATGCGCACATTCGGCCTGATAATCTCCGGTGTAATCATCCGTACGGCTGCGCGTGCCGATCAAATCTTCGTCTTGTGTAATTTGAAACTGCCCCAGCCAACTGAAAAAGTCATCGAGACGGCTCACTGTTTCTTCCGGACTTTCCCACTGTATACAGCAGCCTGAGCAGGCAAACAGCAATAGGACAGCCAGGCAAAACGCGCCTACTCTTTTCATGCTTATTCGCCTCGCATTCCGCTTACGATCGAAAAATACGACCGAGAAGTGACTCGATACACGATTACATAGAACAGCGCAAAAATCAAATAGCAGCAAACGGTGGTTACAATCAACAGAGATACGTTGGTCAGACCAAAGATAAGCAGCAGCTTACGGATGAGCGGGAAGGCAAACGCCAGATGAACACCCGCCGTAATCAGCGGCATAAAGAAAACCGTAAGAATCTGTGAATTGATGCTCTTTTTGATTTCGCGCCGGGTCATGCCCACTTTCTGCATGATTTCAAATCGGGACTGGTCTTCGTAGCCTTCCGAAATCTGTTTATAGTAAATAATCAGCACGGCGGCAAAAATAAAGACGATCCCCAAGAGGATACCCAGGAAAAACAGGCCCGCATAAACACCGTAAAAATCGGCGCGTTCAGAGGCTACGCCCTCAATGATCACGCGGAAGTCGGTAAAGTCTTTGGAATAGGTGTGCAGTTCATCCATTTCTCTTTGCAGCTGATCTTCAATTGCAATTTGCTTCTCATCATCGCAGGGAAGATCAAATCCGTAAGACCAATGAAGCGAAAGCAGCCGGCGTCCGTCATCCATTAAACTGTTTTCCAAAAGCGGCTGCGTTACCGCTTCAAAATCGGGTACAAAAAGATACATCGTGGGGAAAATCTGCATGGAATCCACGCTGTTATCTACAAAGCCTTCTGCCTGCTTTCGAACGGTAAGCGGCTCGCTGTCGCCAATTCGGATGGTATCCTGATCGTAATGCATTTCCTTGGTGGTGTAAAGAATCACTTCACCGGGAGCAAGCTCCTCGTTCTTGCCCATCAAGCGGTTATAATCGGAAAGCGGAACGATGAAAAACTGCCAGATATTCGATATATTATCCATCCGTTCCTCATAAACAGAGTCATCGAAGCGAATTTGATTGCCCTCGATCACCCCGCCAAACACAGCCGTACGATAGTTTAAAACATTCTCCTGCTGGGTTCCGTTTTCTTCCACCACTTTCTGGACAAGCGCTTCTGTCTGTTCGCTTGCGCTGCCGTCAAGTTCTTCCAAATTTTCAGTAACAGCATCCAGGCTGATATTGCGCGGATAGCGGTTGCGCAGACTGTCTTCCGCCCCGATATACAGGCAAACCGTAGAGGAAACCATAACCAGCACCATCGTGCACAGGATGCAGATGGAAGCCAAGCCCGCGCCGTTGCGCTTCATCCGGTACATCATGGAAGAAACAGAAACAAAGTGGTTGGTCTTATAGTAATAGCGCTTATTTTTTTGAAGAAGCCGGCAAAGCGTAACCGAACCGGCCACAAACAGCATATACGTAGCGATGACAACCATCACGACCGCCAAGAAGAAAATCATGATTGCCGTAACGGGATCTTCAATCGTAACAGCCAGATAATAAGCCGCGCCTAAAATTACGGCGCCCAAAATGGCGATCAGCCAGTTGCCTTTCGGCGGTTTTTCCCCGGTGTTTTCGCTATGCAGCAGCTGAATCGGATTGGTCAGATGAATCTGACGCAGCGTATTCAGAAAAATCAACGCAAAAATAACCGCAAACAGCGTAACCGTCTGCATAATGGAAGAAAAATTGATCGTCAGCGTAAACGCTACCGTTCCGCCCAGAATTTTCACCATGGCGAGTTCTGCCAGCTTAGAAAACAGGATGCCAAAAAACAGACCGCCCGCCAGCGTGATAGCCGCAATGATGAGCGTTTCGAGAAAAAGAACAACAGCCAGATGTTTTTTGCCCAGACCAAGGATATTATAAAGCCCGAATTCCTTTTTGCGTCTGCGGATCAGAAAGGAATTGGTGTAGAACAGGAAAATAACGGAGAAAACAGACATGACGCCGAATCCCATGCCGAGGAACTGCTGCACCGTTGTGCCGCCCTTGATTTCTCCGAACGTAGAAGATGTGCCCAAAAACGAAATAATGTAACACATCATGACCGTTCCCATGCAGGTCAACAGATACGGGAGATATAATTTTTTGTTTTTGCGAATGCCGGTCCAGGCCAGCGTGCGATAAATCCCCTTTTTCATTTGTGTTCACCGCCTGTTGTAAGCATGGTCAGCGTATCCGAAATTTTCTGATACAGTTCATTTTCCGTGCTGCCGCCGCGGTAAATCTGATGATACACTTCGCCGTCTTTGATAAACAGAACACGGCTGGCGTGGCTGGCCGCCTTGACCGAATGTGTGACCATCAAAATCGTCTGTCCGCTGCGGTTGATCTCGCCAAACAGACGCAACAATTCATCGGTCGATTTGGAATCAAGCGCACCGGTGGGTTCATCGGCCAAAATCAGGCGCGGATTTGTAATCAGCGCGCGAGCCACGGCGGCACGCTGTTTCTGACCGCCGGAAACCTCATACGGATATTTTTTGAGCAGCTTCACAATGCCAAGCTGTTCGGCAATCGGCATCAGCCGCTGTTTCATTTCGTTCGGTTTCTTGCCGGAAAGCACCAGCGGCAGATAGATATTATCCTCGAGCGAAAACGTATCAAGCAGGTTGAAATCCTGGAACACAAATCCCAGATGATCGCGGCGGAAAGCGGCGATCGCCGATTCCTTGATTTTGGAGAGATCCATTCCATCCAGCCGCACGCTGCCGGATGTGGGCTTATCCAAAGCCGCCAGAATATTCAGCAAGGTGGTTTTGCCCGAACCGGATTCACCCATAATGGCGACATATTCGCCCTCTTCCACCTGAAAACTGACATGCGAAAGCGCCTGAACCTGATTGCCTCCAAAACGCGTGGTATAAATCTTTTGAACCGCGTCGACCTCTAAAATACTCATCTTTTCATGCCTCCTTTTGTTTTGCGAACCTATTGTATCAAAAAAGGGAAATGCACCGCCATCGATTCGGCTTACATTTCCCCTTTGAAATCTTACATTTTTGTAAGAAGTCCGTTTATTCCGGCTTCAGTTCCCGATGTTCCAGGCCGATGCGCACAACCGTACCGCTTTCTAAAGAGGAATTAATCCAGATACGGTGACCCAAGCGGGTACAGATCTGCCTGCACAGATACAAACCGATGCCGCTGGCTTTTTTATCCGTGCGGCCGTTGTATCCGGTATAGCTTTTCTCAAACACGCGCGGCAGATCTTCTGGCGCAATGCCGATTCCCGTATCGCGGATACAAAGGGTAAGCGGTTCTTCCAGCTCGATCGTAATCTGGCCGGACTGCGTATATTTAAGCGCATTGGATAAAACCTGTTCGATCACAAACGAAAGCCATTTTTCATCCGTCAAAACCGAGACATGCAGCGGTTCATAACAAAGGCGAAGCTTTTTGCGGATAAACTGATTTGAAAACTTACGCACGGCGTCTTTGATAATCGGATCGAGATCCTGATTGCGGAACACATAGTCGTTGGAATCGGAATCCAGCCGAAGAAAAACCAAAACCATCTCGACATATTGCTCGATGCGCTGAACTTCTTCTGCCAGCTGACGCGAAAGCGGAGAATCTTCGTTTTGCAGCGTCAGACGCATAGAGGCAATCGGCGTTTTGATTTGATGCGCCCAAATGGTGTAGTAGTCCAAACGATCCTGATAACGCAGGTTCATCGTCGTCCGCAGGTCTTTTTGCTCCTGACGAAGCGCTTCGAGAATCGCCTGATAATCGGCGTCATCCAAAGAGCGAACCTCGGGCAAATGATCCATCAGCGCAGCCGGAAGGCGGCTGATTTCAGCAAGCCGGTTATGCTTGCGCCAAACATCCCGAACATCCCAGGCAAAAAGGATAATCCCCAGCACCACACAAATCAGGATGGGGTACAAAACGGCCATCAGCGGCAGATCATACAGGAAAAAAGTAAGCAAAAAAATGGACGAGGCCAGCAAGAAAAAGAGAATGGCCCGTTTGCGCTGTTTCCAGTAAAATTTAAAAATCTGCATCCGTTTCCCCTCTTATCCGATCCGATAGCCGACCCCGAATTTGGTAACGATAAAGTCTGCAAGCCCCATCGCGTCCAGCTTTTTTCTCAGACGATTGATGTTAACCGTCAGCGTATTTTCGTCCACATAGCTATCCGTTTCCCAAAGGCGTTCCATCAGCTTTTCGCGGCTAACAACTTTTCCTTTGTTCTCCATCAGCGCCAGCAGAATCCGGTATTCGTTTTTGCTCAGATCGAGCACTTGGCCTTCGTAAGTTAGGGTATTATCGCCCGTATTCAGCCAGGCGCCGCGGTGTTCGAGCATCGGCACAGCCGCCGCAAAATCATAGGTTCTGCGCAGCATGGCCTGGATTTTGGCCATCAGAACATTCTGATCGAACGGCTTGGCGATAAAATCATCTGCGCCCATATTCATGGCCATGACGATATTCATATTATCCGAAGCCGACGAAAGGAACAAAATCGGCACCTTGGAAATTTTGCGAATTTCCGTGCACCAGTGGTAGCCATTGAAAAACGGCAGTGAAATATCCATCAAAACCAGATGGGGATCATACTGGGCGAATTCCTGCAAAACATCCCGGAAATTTTCCACGCACCGGGCGTCCAGATCCCACATCTGCGTCTGCCGCGCAACCGCGGACGCAATGCCCGGATCATCTTCCACAATCAAAATACGATACTTCATGCTTCTCCTCTTCCCTGGTAAGGTTTTCGATCAAAACCAGGCTATGCCGAAAACGCGCAGACAACGGTCTGCGCGTCAATCTGTAAAAAGACGAGTAACCCATCGTTTGCACAAAAGAACCGATAAAAAAGCAGTTCAGCCGAATAAAAACTCACAGCCATTGCATTTGTGCAAATCATAAGCAGGGGAAACCCCTCTAAACGCGTGGGTTTCCCCTCGAAAACAGTCCACCGGTCTGTTTTCTCATCCCATCCTGCGCTTTGTGACGCAAAAGTATTTCGCACCCTGCGGGGTGCGCCGGGGGCTTTGCCCCTCGACCCCACGATTTTTTGAAAAAAATCGAGTAAAACTTTAACGTTCATTTTATAAGCTTTTTTCGCCACCACTCCAGCGTTTTCTTTAATCAATCAAACTGCGTTTCCCAGTTTGCTGCCCGAGCCGCCTCAAAACACAAGGCGATCTGTTCGGGCGTATTCTTCTGTGTGGCAAGCGGCGGCAGATTATCCAGCGAGAAATAACCGCTGGCAATCGTTTCGGTATTGGGCTCAAATGCACCGCTCAGCTCTTCACACAAAACGAACGCCTTGCAGATGCCATACGGGCACACGGCGTGGTTGCGGTGCGCGCCGTGCAGTGCAACCAGGCGAATTGGCCGCACATCCAGCCCGGCTTCTTCCCGGGTTTCTTTCACGGTATTGGCCGCAATGGTCTGATCGGCGTCACACCAGCCGCCCGGCAAGGCCCAGGTTCCGTCGCGTTCCTGCACCAACAGAATCGTATCGCCGCGGATAATAGCGGCACGCGTATCGATTTTCGGGGTCTGATATCCCGTTTCGTTGCAAAACAGGCTGCGGATCTTTTCCAGCGGCAATTCGGTCTGGCGGCTCATGATTTCCGCCGAAATTTCTCGGATGCGGGCAAACCGTTCCAGATCGTACACGTCTTTGGAATAAGCCAGACCGGCCTGCGCCAGCGACTGCAATTCACGCGCCCAATCGAGCCAGACAAATGCATCTTCCATCAAAGGAACCCCCTTTTCTTCCAATCAACCTCAAAGCTTCAAAGCCGGTTTGCGCCGTCCCTGCCGGGCAAGATCCAGCCCTTCTACTTCCATCCTGCGCATGCTCACAGCCTGCACCAGCCCATATCCGAAATACAGGCACGCGGCCGAAGAACCGCCGGCGCTGAAAAACGGAAGCGTAACGCCCATAACCGGGAACAGCGCCAGACACATGCCGATGTTGACCACGCTCTGAACAAAAATCAAACCGAAAAAGCCAAAGCAGATGCAGGTTCCCAGCGTATCGCGCGCTTTAAACGCGATCAGCAGCGTTTTAATCAGCAGAACAGCCAGCAAAAGAATCAGCGCCGTGCAGCCCACAAAGCCCAGCTCTTCGCCGACAACCGAGAAAATGAAGTCGCTGTGCTGGAACGTCACCATGTTCTCTTCTACACGCGGGCCGTTGAACAAACCCTTGCCCCAAAACTGTCCGCTGCCAATAGAAGTACGCGCCTGATATTGCTGCCAGCCGTCTCCCATCATAACATTCGGATCATCCAGATTGTACACGGCGGTGAAACGCGCTTTCTGATACGGTTCCAGCACATAGTTCCACATAAGCGGCAGCGCGAGCAGCGCCACACCGGCAATCAAGAGGAAATAACGCTTCTGCACGCCGCCGCCAAAACTCATAAACAGGAACATGGCGATAAACACCACGGCGGCGCCGTCGTCGCCCTGCAAGTGGCAGAGCATAACGGGAACCAGCGCATGAACGCCCAACAGGCAGACATGCCAAAAACGATGGAGCAGATTGTTTTCTTTTAAAATAGAAATATGTTTGGCATATGTGATCATAAACGCAATTTTAACCAGCTCAGACGATTGGAATGTACGTCCGGCGATATTGATCCACGCACGGGCGTTTACGCCGCCGCTGCTGGTGACTGCATCGCCGAACAAAATGGTATACACCATCAAAAGAACTGAAAATCCGGCGATGACATGCCAAAACGAAGCGATGTCCTTATAATCGAACAGGGTGATCACAAACGCCGCGCCATATCCCAGAATCACCGCAAACAACTGTGTCTGAAAGTAATCCGTGTTGGTGGCGCGGGAAACGCTCTTTAAAATCACCAGGCTGAAAACCGAAACCGCTGTGATAATCAGCCAATAAACTTTGTCCATCCTATGCAGATAATCTCGAACCCGTTCCATAGTATCTCCTTTTCTTTGCCTTCCGGCGGGTACCGGATATTTTCCTAAGGCAAGGCTTTTCCTTGCCAAACCGGATTTATTATAACACGCTTCTTCCCCTTCGACAACCAAAACACCTTTGGGGCAAAAGAAAAACGGATAATTTTTCTTTTTTGTGTAACGAAACGGGAAAATTTGATACTAAGTATACGACAGCTGATTCTCAAAACCATTTCCGGCTTTTTTCGAATCAATCGCGAATCGCGCGGGCGGGCTGCCTGTTTTTCGTGCCGCGGCGTACAGCTGTTTGCCGCAGAAAGGAGCTTTGTTTGTCTGTGTCTTTGCACGACAGTCTGTTTTTCACAATCCACCGGAAGCATTTGTGCATAAATCTCATAACAAGGAGTCGTAAACCATGGAACCTCTGTATACCCGATTCAGCCACAGCGTACTGGATGACTGCGGACGGCTGAAAGAATTTCAAATTGACTGCCCGGACAATTTCAACTTTGCCTATGATGTCGTCGACACCATCGCCAAAGAAGATCCCAATCGCACAGCCCTTGTCTATTGCAACGAAGAAGGGCTTGAAAAAACGATTTCATTTGAAGAAATGTCGCGGCTTTCTTCTCAGGCGGCGGCCTGCCTAAAGCGCATGGGCGTAAAAAAAGGCGACCGCGTGATGCTGATTTTGAAGCGCCGCTATGAATACTGGTACACCATTCTGGCCGTTCACAAGCTGGGAGCCGTTGCCGTTCCGGCCACGCATATGCTGAAAGCGGAAGATCTGGTTTACCGCATCAATTGCATCGGTATCAGCACGCTGATTTGTGCCGATGACGAAGTTTTGGCGCAAAGTGTGCGCGAAGCGGCTTCGCAGTGCGCTTCCCTGCGTCTTATGCTGAATGTGCGCAAAGATCAGGACGGATTTGAGCGTCTGGACGTTCAGATGCAGCAGGAAAGCGAAGATTTCCCCCGCGAAGATGTTGCCATGCGCGATCCGTTTATTCTGTATTTTACCTCCGGCACGACCGGTTATCCCAAACCCGTTACGCACGACGGCTCCTATCCGCTGGCGCATATCGTCACGGCCAAATACTGGCAGAATGTTCAGGACGGCGGCCTGCATCTGACCATATCCGATACCGGCTGGGGAAAAGCCTCCTGGGGAAAAATCTACGGGCAATGGTTGTGCGGCAGCGCGGTGATGGTCTATGATTACGAGCGTTTTTCCTCTGAGGAACTTTTGCGTGTCATCCGCAAATATCACGTCACCACGTTCTGCGCGCCGCCTACCGTGTACCGTTTCATCGTAAAAAACGGTTTTTCGCGCGAAGACTTTGCCGGGGTGAGCTATGTAACCACCGCAGGCGAAACGCTGAATCCCAGCATCATCGAAGCTTTCCGCAAGGAAACCGGTCTGCTGATCCGCGAAGGCTACGGCCAAACGGAAACGACGCTGCTCGTGGGCAATCTGGCCGGTTATGAAGTGAAAGTCGGTTCGATCGGCCGTCCTTCCCCGCTGTATGCCATCCGCACCATGGCGGAAGACGGAACGTTCTGCAAACCGGGCGAAACCGGCGAAATTGTGGTTCTTCCTCAGCCCGGACACAACCCGGGGTTGTGCATCAGCTGCGGCAGCGAGAGTGACAGCGCGCGCGCCTGGATTAACGGCGTATACCACACAGGCGATTTGGCCGAAGTAGACGCAGACGGCTATTACTGGTATATCGGCCGCAAAGACGACGTAATCAAATCGAGCGGATACCGAATCGGGCCGTTTGAAATTGAAAACGTACTCGTTCGCCATCCGGCTGTTCAGGAATGCGCCGTCACCGGCGTACCGGACGAAGAACGCGGCTATGTTGTAAAGGCTACGATCGTCCTGTGCGAAGGATTTACTCCCTCGGATGAGCTGGCCAAGGAATTGCAGCAGTTTGTCAAAAAAGAAACGGCGCCTTACAAATATCCCCGTATTGTGGAATTTGTATCGGAGCTGCCCAAAACGATCAGCGGAAAGATCCGCCGCGCACAGATCCGCAAACAAGATCAGTAAACTGTATACGATATACGATAAAAATAGTGTCCTGCTTTTTGGCGGGGCACTGTTTTATAACCTATGAGGGAACCCCCGGCGAGGCGGGGAGTCCCCGCTGACAAGTCGCGGATAAAGACTACATCAAAACCTAATCTTCTGTCGCGCGACAGAAGCAAATGTGAATGAAATGCCTTACCCGCGAAGGATCACGTGGCAGTTCTGCCTACCCTCCTGCGCTTTGAGAGGCAAAAAGATTCCGCTCTCTCCGGAGAGCGGCCAAAGGGTGTTGCTTGCCAGTGGCAAGCATTGAAACACCGACCGAGCCGGCAGGCGAGAATCTGCCTTTGGAAACCGCAAACCTTTGAAAAGGGCGCCGTGTGCCAGTGGCACACAAACAAGGCGCCGACCGTAGCGGCAGCGAAGAA
>CALWVE010000019.1 GCA_944384905.1 uncultured Clostridia bacterium | reverse complement strand
GGAGAGCGGGAAGGGCTTCGCCCCTTCACCCCACCACCTTTTGAAAAAGGGCGCCGTGTGCCAGTGGCACACAAACAAGGCGCCGACCGTAGCGGCAGCGAAGACCTGGACGAAAACTTTAATGTTTCCATTATAGATTTATCGACATCTTTTACTCGCCCGCTAAGCGGGCATTCTTTTTGGGAGGATTATATGCTTGATTATCAGCAGTTTTCAAAAGAATACACTGTGCGCCCGCTGATTGAGGACGATCTGGAAGCAATGCTTGCGCTTTGCCTTTCCAATCCGCTTTACTATGAACACCTGAAAATGCAGCCTACGCTGGAAAATCTGCGCGAAGACCTGACGGCGCTTCCGCCCGATAAAACCATGGAAGACAAATATTTTGTCGGGTTCTTTTCCGGCGAGCGGCTGGTCGCTTTGCTGGATCTGATCGACGGTTATCCGCAGGCTGGTACGGCTTTTATCGGCTGGTTTATGGTAGATGCCGCGGAGCAGGGCAAAGGAAGCGGCAGCCGGATTATTTCGGATGTAGTCGCCTATTGCCGTCAGGCGGGTTTTGGCAAAATGCGGCTGGGCTGTGTAAAAATCAATCCGCAGAGCAAGCACTTCTGGCAGAAAATGGGCTTTTCCGCTACGGGAGAAAGTAAAGTCCGCGAGGAAAATGTGGAAGTCATTCTGATGGAACGGGAATGTTCGGCCTAAAGTGAAACGGCACGCTCTTGCGGCTAAAGCCGAGAAGCGGTATAATAAGACCGCCTGGTTTCCGGGCGACATTCAAACCAAAGGAGAAAATGCTGTGAATATTCACGTTCCTGTAAAAGTTAAAAAACTCAACCCGGCGGCAACGCTACCAACCTATGCCACGCCGTGGGCCGCGGGCGCTGATCTGTATGCCTGTGAACCGCAGCCTGTCACCGTTGCACCCGGCGAAACGGTGCTGATTCATACGGGTCTGGCGATCGAACTGCCCGATGGCTATGCCGGTTTGGTATATGCCCGCAGCGGTCTGGCG
Source organism: uncultured Clostridia bacterium (assembly GCA_944384905.1). Taxonomy (GTDB): domain Bacteria; phylum Bacillota; class Clostridia; order Oscillospirales; family Acutalibacteraceae; genus RGIG7265. The sequence goes on along the minus strand of CALWVE010000019.1, from coordinate 54,291 downwards.
CTCAAGCGCGGACTGGCACCGGCCAATAAAGTCGGCGTGATCGATTCCGATTATCGCGGCGAGCTGATGGTAGCCATGCACAATCACGGCGCTGTGCCGCAGACGCTGGAGCCCGGCGAACGGCTGGCGCAGCTGATCGTAACCCCTTATGTGGTGGCTGCGTTTGAAGAAACGGATACTCTTTCCGATACGAACCGCGGCGAAGGCGGCTGGGGTTCGACCGGTTCTAAATAAACGGAAAACGGGAGGCTTTTTATGGAATACACGGTTCTGGGAAAAACGGGGCTTAAAATTTCGAAGATCGGGTTCGGCGGCATTCCGATTCAGCGGATCAAGCAGGAAGAAGCGCGTCCGCTGTTTGAAACGCTGGTGGAACTCGGCATCAACTACTTGGATACCGCGCGCGCCTATACGGTTAGCGAGGAATATATCGGCGCGGCGATGGAAGGCTTGCGCGACCGGTTTGTGGTAGCCACCAAGAGCGGTTCCAAAACCCGCGAAGATATGGCGCGCGATATCGAAACGAGCCTGAAAAACCTGCGCACCGATTATATCGACCTGTATCAGGTACATAACCCCGGCATGGAAGCGCTCGATACGATCGTTGGGGAAGGCGGCGCGCTGGAAGCTCTGCTCGAAGCGAAAGCGGCCGGAAAAATTGGTCATCTGGGTCTGACCTGCCATTCCGTACAGGTGTTTGAGCGCGCGCTCGAGCTGCCATGGGTGGAAACGATCATGTTCCCGTATAATATTGTGGAAACGCAGGGAGAAGAACTGATCCGCCGCTGCCGGGAAAAGAATATCGGCTTTATCGATATGAAGCCGCTGGCCGGCGGTGCAATCGAAGACGGCGAGCTGGCGCTGCGTTTTGTGCTGAACAATCCCGATGTGACGGTGACGATTCCCGGCATGTACAGCGTGGATGAAATCCGCCAGAATGCCGCGGTGGCCGGGAACAAGTCCCCGCTGACCGCCGAAGAACAGGAAAAGATCGATGAAGTGCGCAAACAGCTGGGCAGCAACTTCTGCCGCCGCTGCAATTACTGCGCGCCGTGTACGGTGGATATTCAGATCCCGAGCGTGTTCCTGTTTGCCGGGTATCTCGAGCGGTACGGTCTGGCCGATTGGGCGCGCCAGCGGTATGCCACGCTGGACGTGAAGGCAAGCGCGTGCATCGGCTGCGGCGCGTGCGAAACACGCTGTCCGTATGAGCTGCCGATCCGTCAGATGCTGAAGAAATCGGCGGAAGAGTTTGGCGAGTAATCTGAGGCAGAAGCTTTCCGCAAATAAAAAATATCCAATCTTTTAAGGCAGGTTCTTTCACGAGAACCTGCCTTTTTTATGTTTGATTGAACAAATAAAATATTTTTTTAATAACAGTTGATATTTTTATAGTAATAAAATACAATAATAACAGAAACAGATTTTTGGGTTGCTTTGAACGGATATTTAAAAGTAACCATAAAATAAATAATGATAATTTTTATAGAAAATGGGTGATAAGCAAGTAATTTTATTGTTTAATAGGAGGTGATAGGATTTAAAACGATTTAAGCCTAATGGTACTTAATTCGTAATTTAAAAAATCTCCGTAAATAAGGAGGGAAAAATTCCTATGACTCGAAAAGCAAAAAGAATTGTTTCATTTGCAGTTGCGCTTGTTTCCATTCTGTCTTTAACATTTCATACATCGGCGCATGAGGTGAGTTCTACAAGAAGTTATCGGTGGTATAATATACAGAACCTGCCTGTAAATGCGGATGAGGCAGGAAACATTAATTCTTCGCTAATAGCGAATTCCTTTAACGAATGGAATAATAAGACAGGAGTAACAACTTTCCATTGGGAATCATATACAAATTCAAAAGTTGATTTTGCTGATCCTGAAGAATGGACAGATGGAAAGTTTTATGTGGCTCAAACAGCTTTAAGAAACAGTGAAAATTTGTGGAGTTGTTATTGGGGTCCAGGTATTACTACAGGGTTTAATTCTGGGACGGCATACTATTCGATAGTGTTTGTAAACCCTTCGTGTGCTAATGCGTATGTTGTAAAACATGAACTAGGTCATGTTTTGGGTTTGGGACATACAACCAATGTTCCGTCTATTATGTATCCTAATGATGGAGAATATAGCACTGTTCAACAACACGATGTAAACGATATTCGGAACTGGTATGGATAAAAAGGGGTGAGTATCATGTTGAAGAAACGAACCATTCTCAGTGTTGCCAGTATCCTTTGCGTGTGTTTACTGGTGGGTGGATATTTTGTTAGCCGTTCGATTTCATCAAAAATAGCAGTTTCATCTGTTTCTGAATTAAAACCCGATGTGCCGGACGCCCCGGATCGGGAGCTGATCGATCCCTCGGAAAAAGTTTTGCTTTCGGATGAACGGTTGTTTATGGCGTCGAGATTAGCTCCTCCGTGTTTGGAAGCCTATGCCTGGATGGCTAAGCAGCCAAAGGTGTCTAATTTCTGCATTATCGAAGGCAAGATTGTTTATCAAGAGGAATGGGAGCATCCCATGTTTGAAGATGCAGAAACAAACGAAGCAATGCACGAAAAATATGGCGTTGGCATGACCACAATCGATATGGTTTATACTCTTGATCTGGAACATGTATGGTATGGCGATATTCCGGAATCGCAGCAGCAGATGCAGTTTTTTATTGGCGGCGAAGAAGACACTATGATTACCAAACCTGAGGTTGGCGAACATGTACTCATGTTCCTGTATATGGAAGGTGAGCGTTATACCTCGTTGGATGTTGAGCATGCTATTTTTACCGTGAATGACGACGGTACGCTGTATTCGTTCTCCAATGAGGAAGCGCTTTATCAGTATGACGGCCAGCCGGTGCAAAACTTGGTCGACGATTTCTACCGGATTTTTGACGAAACGGAAGCGACGCCTTATTTTGACAGCAGCGGGTATATCGATGAATGATTCTCTGTCGAGGCAAGAATGAACGGCAGTAAACAAAACGGGCACGCAGGAAACTGCGTGCCCTTCTTACTATTTATTGTAAAATTTCATCTACCGTGGTGAGGATCAGTTCCAGCAGCGCGGGATCAGCCGGTTCATCCGGTACCTGCGGAATAAATTCACAGGGGGAGACTTCTTCTCCCGAAAGCACCGAAAGCCAAACCGCCGCCACGGCGTAGCGGCCATAGGTGTAGCTGAGGTGGAACCCATCGCGGCAGAGAGACAGGCCGCCGTGGCGCACGTCAAACGGCGCTTTGGTGCGCAGTACCTGAATGATGTCGCCGCAGGGAATCGTTTCGGCGCCGATTGCGTCCGCGGCCTGTTCGTAAGCTTCGCACAAAGCGTTGTACATGGCGAGCTGGCTGTTGCCATACCGCGCAAAATCGGCGTGTGTGCTGCCGATTTCATAGGCCCAGGTCTGGTGAATCATCAGCCGGGCGAGCGGCGCTTTTTCGTGGACGAAAGCCGCTAGCTTGTTAAGATAGGGCTGATATGTTTCGTATTGCCCGCTTTTCCCGCTGACCTGCTGCAAGGTGACGACATCCCAGTCGCCCTCTTCCAGCGCTTCAGTTAGCGAAACTTTCCGGCCTGTATCGAGGCCGTTTTCTTCATAGGCATACACAGCCGCACCCGTTTCGGCGTTGTTCCAGTGTTGTTCCAGCGAGCAGCCGCCGATATAGAGGTTGACGCACGTCAGCGGGAAGCCGACGGATTCAGCCAGATCGTGCAGCCAGCGCGTGGCGTCCTGCGAAAAACTGTTGCCGATCGAAAGAGTTCTCATTTCATGTAACCGCCTTTCATGGGGGAGACAGCGTGTTCGGCGAAAAGCTTGAGCACGCCGCTTTTGTATTTGCTCTCAAAAGCGGGCAGATTCTGCCGGCGCTGTTCCAGCACAGCCGCGATTTCTGCTTCCGTTTTCATTTCCCCGTTGATGCCGCAGATGCGCAGTACACGGCGCGGAATATCGATCTCGATCAGGTCGTTTTCTTCTACCAACGCGATCGGGCCGCCGTCGGCTGCTTCCGGGGAGACATGGCCGATCGCCGGGCCTTTGCTGGCGCCGGAGAAACGGCCGTCCGTAATCAGCGCGATGGAAGCGGAAAGCTGCGGATCGGAGGAAATCGCCTCGGTGGTGTAGAACATTTCGGGCATGCCGCTTCCTTTAGGACCTTCATAGCGGATGATGACGGCGTCACCGGGCTGAATATCGTGATGCAAAACGGCGGCGATGGCGTCTTCTTCACAGTTGAACGGGCGGGCGCGCAGCGTAGCCTTAAACATTTCCTTGGGAACGGCGCTGTGCTTGACTACGGCGCCTTCGGGAGCAAGGTTGCCTTTCAAAATGGCGATGGTGCCGTCTGTGCCGATGGGTTCGTCAAATGTGCGGATGATGTCGGTGCGCTTGAGCCCTGTGCCTTTCAGCCAGCGGGCGCAGGTTTCGTAGTAGCCGTTGTGCCGGAGTTCTTCCAGGTTTTCGCCCAGCGTTTTGCCGGTTACGGTCATGACGTCCAGATGCAGCTGGTCGCGGATTTCCTCCATGATCTGCGGCACGCCGCCGGCATAATAGAAGTATTGGGCGGGCCAGCGTCCGGCGGGACGGATATCCAGCAGGTAGTGCGCGCCGCGGTGCATCCGGTCGAACGTATCGCTGTCGATTTCGATGCCGAATTCGTGGGCGATTGCAGGCAGATGCAGCAGCGTATTGGTAGAGCCGGAAATGGCGGCATGCACCATTACGGCATTTTCAAAGCTTTCTTTGGTGACAATCTGACGGGCGGTCAGACCCAGACGGGCCAGCTCAACCGCTTGTTTACCGGCGCGGCGGGCGACGTCGCGCAGATCGGGGCAGGTGGCCGGCATCAAGGCACTGCCGGGCAGCATCAAGCCCAGTGCTTCGGCCATGATCTGCATCGTCGAGGCCGTTCCCATAAACGAACAGGCGCCGCACGAGGGACAGGCGTGGTGTTTATAGAAAAGGAACTGATCTTCCGTAATTTCTCCGCGCTGGAACATGGCGCTGTACATGCCGATCTGCTCGAGCGTCAGCAGGTCGGGGCCGGCTTCCATGACGCCGCCGGTCACCATAATGGACGGGATATTGATCCGGCCGATGGCCATCAGCTGAGCCGGAACCGATTTATCGCAGCTGGAAAGGAAAACGCCCGCGTCAAACGGCGTGGCATTGGCGTGGATTTCGATCAGATTGGCAATCGTATCACGGGAAGCTAAAGAATAGTTAATGCCGTCGTGCCCCTGCGCCATACCGTCGCAGATATCCGTGGCGAAATACAAAGCCCCCTTACCACCGGCTGCATCTGTACCGGCACAGGCTTTCTGCGCCAGTTCCAACAGGTGAGCGCTGCCGGGATGACTTTGCCCGTAGGTGCTTTCAATCAAAATCTGCGGTTTATCAAGATCTTCGACCTGCCAGCCCATGCCGATGCGCAGCGGGTCCATTTCGGGGGCCAGCTTTCGAATTTCCTGGCTTTTCATGTTGTCATTCCTCCCGTTTCAGATAAAAAATCCTTGTGTGCAAACGAACTTTTTTCTGGTTTGCATTTGCTTTGCTGCTGCTACTATAACACAAAATGAGATTTGCGGCAACTGTAAACCGAACATTAGAAAATTATATAGATTTAACATCACAAAATGTTAGGATTGTATTGACAAATTGTGAGTATTCTCTTATAATGAATAAAGTTCTTAACGGTTTTTTTACACCTTGTGAAAGCCAAGCGTTTTGTTTGGCGATTTTATTTTCAGCCATAGGGCAGCGCGTACGAAGTTCTGTCGTATGGTTTATTTTATGCCTTTTCGAAATTATTTCTCAATACAACAAATCACAAAAAGAAAGAAGGCATGGTTCGAAAATGGAGAAAAAATCTTCCACCCCCGTAGCCTATAACCGGTGTAAAACCTGGCAAATGGGCTTCTTCGTCCTCAACAACACGGCAACCAACTTCTACATGGTGTTGATGAACTACGTTAATTACTACGCGGTTGGTATTGCTGGTCTGCTCACCGGCGTTGTCGGAATTGTGTTGACCAGCATGCGTATTTTCGACGGTATTACCGACCCGATCATCGGTTATATCATCGATAAGACGAACGGCAAGTTCGGTAAATTCCGTCCGTTCATGATCTTGGGTAATGCGATTTTGGCGGTCAGCACCCTGTTGATCTATGAGACAACCCATCTGGTACCGCAGAGTTTCCGTCTGATTTACTTTATTCTGCTGTATGCCATTTATATTATCGGCTACACGTTCCAGACGGCCTGCACCAAGGCGGCACAGAACTGCATGACCAACGATCCTAAGCAGCGCCCGCTGTTTACCCAGTTCGACAGTGTGTACAACACGATCCTGTTTAACGGCATGAACCTGCTGGTTTCCAATGTGCTGATCAAGAAGTTTGGCTCTTTTGCCAATATCGAAGTGTTCAACTGGCTGGTTGGCATGGTTATCGTTGCTTCTGCTGTATGTACGATTCTGGCTGTAATCGGTGTTTCTCCCAAAGACCGTATCGAATTCTTTGGTACTGGTAAGGCTACCAAAGTAAAATTCAGCGAATATCTGGATGTTATCAAGCATAACCGTGCGATTCAGATGCTCGTTGTGGCGGCTTCCTCCGATAAGCTTTCGATGAACATTGCACAGAACTCTGTTCTGGCTACCGTTTTGTTCGGTATCATGATCGGTGACTATTCTTTGAACGGTACCATGTCGCTGATTACGCTGTTCCCGACGCTGATTCTGACGCTGATCCTTGTAAACTTCTCGAAAAAGACCGGTATGAAGAAAGCCGTTGTGGTTTCTTCTGTAGCCAATATCTTTGTGTTCCTGATCTTCGGTTGCTTCATCGTCTTTACGGATGTAACGCAGATTTCTCTGACCAATTTCAGCCTGGTTCCCATGCTGTTCACGATTACTTATATTGTGCTCTACGTGGTCCGTTCTGCTATCAGCAACGTATCCGGCAACCTGGTTATCCCGATGATTTCCGACTGTGCCGACTACGAAACCTATCGCACGGGCCGTTATGTGCCTGGTATGATGGGTACGCTGTTCTCCTTTGTGGACAAGCTGATCTCTTCTTTGGCTACTTCCATTGTTGCTCTGTATCTGGCCGCAATCGGCTATGCTACCACCATGCCGCAGCCCGGAGACGCTGTAACCACCGCCCTCAAGGTGTTCTGGTTCATCATGGCGATTGGCTTCCCGGTATTTGGTCTGGTTTGCAACCTGATTTCCATGAAGTTCTATCCGCTGGATAAGGCTAAGATGGAAGAAATTCAGGAAAGCATTGCTGAAATCAAAGCCAAGGCCATGGCCGAAGATGCTCAGTAATTTTTAAAAATTTAACCGGTGAGTTCCGAAAGGTTCCCGCCGGTTCTTTTTTTGCTTGTCAATCGGCATGGAGATGCCTATAATAATAGAAAAGGATTTTGTGCCGTAAAAAGGCGAAAAAGAGGAATGGGCAAAGATGGAAAAGTCAAATATTCGCTATAGTACGTATATCCGTATTTTAAAAGAAGAGCTGGTCCCTGCGATGGGATGCACCGAACCGATTGCAATCGCATATTGTGCGGCGCGCACCCGCGATCTTTTGGGCGGCTTGCCGGATTCTTGCGTGGTGGAAGCGAGCGGCAACATTATTAAAAATGTAAAAAGCGTTGTAGTCCCGAATGCGGATGGTCTGCGTGGAATTGAAGCGGCAGCGGCAGCCGGTATTGTAGCCGGGGATGCTTCGCGCGTGTTGGAAGTGATTTCACAGGTGACACCTGAGCAGAAGCAGGAAATTCGACGCTTCCTTTCCCAAGTTCCGGTTACGGTTCGCCCCGCTGAAAATGCGGAATTGCTGGATATCCGTGTTACCCTGACGCGTGGGGAAGATATGGCGCGTGTGCGTATTGCCGGATACCATACGAATATCGTATGTATGGAGAAAAACGGGGAGATTTTGTATCAGCGTGGTGTAGAGGCAGCACCTGGCGCGGAAGCGGCTAACCACAACTTGTTGGATGTTGAAGATATCATCGATTTCGCCGACAGCGTTGATCCGGAGGATCTCGGAGATGTCATCGAGCGTCAGATCCGCTGCAATATGGCGATTGCCGAAGAAGGCATTACCCATGACTGGGGCGCCAATGTGGGCAAGGTGATTCTGAAAACCTACGGAAACGATGTCAAGCATCGTGCCCGTGCGATGGCGGCCGCCGGTTCCGATGCGCGTATGAGCGGCTGTGAAATGCCGGTTATCATCAATTCCGGATCGGGCAACCAGGGCATGACGGCTTCCATTCCGGTTATTGTTTATGCACGGGAATTGGGTGTTTCGCATGAGACGATGATTCGGGCGCTGGTTGTTTCCAATCTGATTACGATTCATCAAAAGACGGGAATCGGCCGACTCTCTGCTTATTGTGGGGCGATCAGCGCAGGCTGCGGTGCCGGCTGCGGAATCGCTTATTTACAGGGTGGTCGCTACCGCGAGATCGCTCATACGCTCGTCAATGCGCTGGCTACCGTATCGGGAATTGTGTGCGACGGTGCCAAGCCTTCCTGCGCAGCTAAAATTGCCGCGGCCGTAGAAGCCGGTATTCTGGGTTACCATATGTTTTTGGAAGGACAGCAGTTCCGCGGCGGCGACGGCCTGATTTCCAAAGGCGTGGAAAATACCATCCGCAATATCGGTCGTTTGGGGTCGAAGGGCATGCGCGAGACGGATCGGGAGATTATTCGGATGATGACAGACGGCAGTTGTGATCGTGTTTCGGACAGTTGTCCGCCGCCTGTGTGCCGTTAATTCAAAAATAAAAACGACTGTCTTTTATACAAGGACACTTGGTTGAAACTTAATCTCCAAATAGAAAAATAAAAAGAGAGACAGAAAAAAGTCGGCTGTTTATTCGTTAAACAGCCGATTTAGCTTATAATAGTGAATAATTATTCATACAGAAACAAAACGCGTGTTTGCAGTCTGAGAACACGAAAATTGCAGAATTGGTGGATATCCCCCGGGAGAAATGGGTAAGTTTTGTATTTTGTACAAATCGAAACGCCAAAAAAGGATATTTTTTTTGGGCTATGGAAAGATTTTAATGCTAAAATAACTTGACATTTTACCCTCTCTTATGAGAAAATATAAGGCAAATGGAGGAGACGGATTAACCGTTCCCCACCAAATTAAGAAAGGTGAGAAAGAAAGATGAAAAGGGTACTCTCTTTTGTGCTCGTCTTCGCTATGATGCTGTCTCTGGCAGCTTGCAACAGCGGAAGCAGCACAAGCTCCACCGGTTCCCAGCAGAGCAGTTCTACGGATACGCCTGTAGAGAATCAGATCATCTTCGGTAACACAACCGAACTTTCCGGTGACCTGGGCAATGCTTGGTGGACCAACAACGCTGCGGATATGGATATTCGTAGCCTGATCGATGACTATGATGTCATTGTGACCGACCAGGAAGGCGCTTTCGTTGAAAACAAGACCGTTTGCGGCGGCATTGAAAGCACCGAAAATGAAGATGGCACGAAGACCTTCACGGTTAAGATCAACGAAGGCCTGAAGTACAACAATGGCGACCCGATTACGGCTGCCGACTATGTTGCTTATGCTCTGATTGGTTATTCCCCGGCTGCTAAGGCCGCAGGCGCCAAGAATGACGCTGGTGCTGCTCAGGTTGTTGGCGGTACCGCTTACATGAACGGCGAAGCCGATACCATTACCGGTATCCGTCTGGTTGATGAGTATACGTATTCCATCACCATTTCCGCTGATTACCTGCCCTACTACTTCGACGTAGTTTACGCTTCTCTGAAGCCGATCTCTCTGAAGATGTATGCTTCTGCTGATCTGACCGTTAAGGACGACGGCAAGGGCGTTTATCTGGATGGCGGCGAGCTGAAGAAGGAAGAAATCGATGCTTCCCGTTGGATCTATGAAGACAGAATCTCCGCTGGTCCTTACAGCCTGGTAGAATTCGATCAGGCTTCTCTGCAGGCTACGCTGGAAATCAACCCCAACTATGCCGGTAACTTCGAAGGCCAGAAGCCTTCTGTTGAAAAGATCATCTACACCAAGGCTGTTCAGGAAACCATGATGGATAACCTGAAGACCGGCGGCGTAGATATGCTGACCGCTCTGACCGATGGTAGCGAAATCAACGCTGCTCTCGACCTGGAAGCTGCTGGCGGTTTCCACACCGTTAAGTATGACCGTAACGGTTACGGCGTGCTCTCCTTCCAGTGCGACTTTGGTCCCACGCAGTTCCAGTCCGTTCGTCATGCCGTAGCTTATCTGCTCGACAGAAACGAATTTGCTAACCAGTTCTGCCAGGGTTATGGTTCCGTTGTTAACGGTCCTTATGGTGTAGCCATGTGGATGTATCAGGAATCCAAGGAAGAACTGAGCGAAAAGCTGAATCCCTACTCCTACAGCGTAGATAAGGCCATCGAAGAACTCGAAGCTGATGGCTGGGTTTACGACAAAGACGGTAACGACTACAAAGAAGGTATTCGTTATAAGAAGGTTACCGCTGAAGAAGCTGGCGATTACGAACACAACGTAACGCTGGATGACGGCACCATCCTGATGCCTCTGATCATTGAATGGGCTTCTTCCGAAAACAACTCTGTTTCCGAACTGCTCTCCGTTATGCTGGCCAATGGCGAACAGACTGCCGAAGCCGGTATGCAGATCAACATGCACACCATGTCCTTCGACGACCTGCTCAACTACAGGTACCGTGACGCCAGCCAGGGCGACCAGTATGGCGTGCCGACTTATGGCATGTACAACCTGGCCACCGACTGGACGGCTCAGTATGACGTTTCCTACAACTTCACCATGGATCCCGAACTGGTAGCTGCTGGTTACAACACGCAGTACACCCAGGACGAACAGCTGGATCAGCTCTCCATGGACATGGTATACGGTGTTGAATCTGGCGACGACGCAGCTTACCTCGAAAAGTGGGTTGCTTTCGTAGAACGCTGGAATGAATATCTGCCGGAAATCCCGCTGTATTCCAACGTATATCACGACGTTATGAACGATAAGATCCAGAACCTCGAATGCAACGCTTTGTGGGATTTTGCACATGCTGTTGTATATGCCACTGTTGGCTAATTAAACGCTTTGTGATTTGTTCGCAGTTTACCTGATAAGTTAAGCTTATTCATTCAGAGCAGAGCGCGCCTGCGTGCTCTGCTCGTTTGAATATTGCCTTGCTAAAAAAACAGAAAACAGTCGAACCGTGTGCCAAGGGTGGCAACGGTTTATTACGGCCATATTGGTGCTGTCATGACAACGCCCTGTGGCATTGTAATGACAACACCAATTCTTTACTGCGTTAAACTCTTGAACCAAGGAGGGCTGATTGTGGCAAAATATGTTTTGAAAAGAATCGGTTACCTGGTGGTTGTATTTTTTATTGTTTCCTTTTTAATGTATAGTTTGTACAACCTGATCCCAAGTGACCCGGCCCGTGCACAGCTTGAAGAGCAGAAGAAATCTCTTAAGCCGGAAGTGTACGAACAAATGTATCAGGATCTGCGCCGCGAAATGGGCCTGGATGATCCGCTGCTTCTTCGCTATGCCCGTTGGATCGGTGTAGCTCCCGATGTAAATGGAGAATTTAATGGCTTGTTTGAGGGCAATCTCGGCTATTCCATTTTCTTTAAAAAGAACGTAATCGAATGTATTGCCGAGCCCATTCAAACAACTATTTTTATCAATATTTTTGCAACGATCCTGGCACTTGGCATTACGATACCCTTAGGTATTTTCTGTGCGGTGCATAAAGGAAGTAAATTTGATAACGGTGTACAGGTCTTTACCATTATTGGTTACAGTATTCCGGTTTATATCATCGCGTTGGTCTTTATTTTCCTATTCGCGGTGGTTTGGCGAATTTTCCCGGTTAGCGGTATGAAAACGCCTGGTTCCAACTACACGGGTTTGCGTGCGGTTGTTGACCAGCTGTATTACTTTGCTTTGCCGCTGATTGTTATGACGTTTGGTTCTTTGGGCGGTATGACCCGTTATGTGCGTGCATCCATGATTGATGCACTGAGCATGGATCATATCCGTACGGCCCGTGCAAAAGGTGTGCGCGAAAAAGTTGTTATTTATTCGCATGCCTGGCGCAATGCGCTGCTGCCGGTTATCACGCTGATCATCAGCTGGTTCCTGGGAATCTTCAGCGGTTCCGTTATTATTGAAAACACCTTTAATATCAACGGAATGGGTTCACTCTACATTAAAGCACTGAATAACCACGACTACGAGCTGGCTTTGGCTATGCAGATGTTCTATACGGTTGTCAGCCTGATTGGCGCGCTGATTACCGACCTGAGCTATGGTCTGGTTGATCCGCGTGTTCGTATTGATAAGTAAGGGGGAAAGAGTATGGCGAATAAAAAAGAAAAGCATTCTTTCCTTTCCAGGTTGTTTGGCAACCGGAACAAGATCATGGACAGCATGATCGAGGAACAGGTGCAGAGCCCCGGCCGCATGATGCTGAGCAACTTCCTGCACAATAAACTGGGTATGACCGGTTTGATTGTGTTTCTATGTATTTTTCTGTTTGTATTGATCGGACCGTATTTCTTCCCGCTGGATCTGGGTTACTCCGATAATACGCAGAGCAACGTGCCGCCGACAAACAACATGATGACTTTGCCGGACGGCCTCAAGAACAATGTAAAAGCAATCGCTCCCGGTACCACGTTTGGTGTGGGCTGCGATAACGACGGAAACGTTTACATCTGGGGTTACACCAAGATTACCGACGTCATCGATCTGGCAAACATTCCGGATGAAGTAAAAGAAGCTCATATTGTAGACGTTGCGGCTGGTTACGACCACGTAACGGCTCTGGACGATGAAGGTAACCTGTACGTTTGGGGTAATACCCGTCTGGGCCAGGATATGGTTCCTTCCGAACTTAAACCTTCCCGTCTGAGCGGCCCGAAGAACATTGTACAGATCGAAGCCGGCTATCAGTTCTCTGGTGCTTTGGACGATCAGGGCAATGTGTACTTCTGGGGTAACGGCAACATGGCCGACCTGGATGTGAAAAAAGACTATCAGGGTCATGTTAAGAAGTTTGCAATTTCCACTTATAACTACTGCTTGCTGCTGGATGACGGCTCTGTTGTGTACGGCGGTCTGCAGGCCAGCAATGCCTTTACGAACATTCCGGCTAATCTTTCTTCCGGTGTTGTGGATATTGCCGCCAGCGGTGATACCATGGCTGCCGTAAGTGAAGACGGAACGATTACCGTTTGGGGCAACTCGACCCACGGCGAAACCAATGTGCCGCAGACTGAAAGCAAGCCGGTTGATATTTACGGCGGCCGCTATCACTACACTGCTTTGATGGAAAACGGCGATGTGATCAGCTGGGGCGATAACACCCACGGTCAGGCCTCTGTTCCGGATAGCGTGAACAATGGTGAGATCAGCACGGTGTTCGCCGGCTTCTATCAGAACTATGCCGTTACCACGGATGGCGATGTGAAGACCTGGGGTCTGAAGGGCCATGCACTGGGTACGGATGATCTGGGCCGTGACATTTTGACCCGTATCGTCAACGGCGGTAAAACCACGATGACCGTTGGTGCTATTTCCGTTATTATTGCTATCTTTATCGGCGTGCTGCTGGGCGGTATTGCCGGTTACTTCGGCGGCAAGGCCGATATGTTGATCATGCGTATCGCCGAAATCGTAGGCGGTCTGCCGTTCCTGCCGTTTGCCTTGCTGCTTTCCGCTATTATCGGTACCCGTGTTTCGGTTGAAATGCGTATGTATCTGATCATGGTGGTGCTGGGTGTATTGAGCTGGACGGGTATCTGCCGTCTGATTCGTGCTCAGATCCTGGCCGAACGTGAAAAAGAATTTGTTGTGGCAGCGAAGGCCATGGGCGTGCGTGAAATCACGATTGTGTTCAAGCACATTCTGCCGAACGTGCTTTCCATCTTGCTGGTAGAAGCCACACTGAACTTTGCAACTTGTATGCTTACCGAATCCTCGCTGAGCTATCTGGGCTTTGGTATCGCGCCGCCTACACCTACGTGGGGCAACATGCTCACCGGTGCGAACAACTCGGTCGTTATTCAGCAGTACTGGTGGCGCTGGGTATTCCCGGCCTCGATCTTTGGTATTTGCACCATCTGCATCAACCTGATGGGCGACGCCATCCGCGATGCCGTGGATCCCAAGTCTTCTGAACGATAAGAGGAGGTAAACGAAATTATGGCACTTCTTGAAGTCAAAGACCTTCATACCTCCTTTAAAACCAAGAGAGGTATTGTACGTGCGGTTAACGGAGTTTCTTACTCCGTTAACGCCGGCCGTACGCTGGGCCTGGTAGGCGAATCCGGCTCGGGCAAGAGCGTATCTGCCATGAGCATCCTGCGCCTGCTGGACAGCAACGGCTATATTGAAAGCGGCGAAATCTTTTTCGAAGGAAAAGAGCTCACCAAGCTTTCGATCAACGACATGTATAAAATCCGCGGCAACGATATTTCCGTTATTTTCCAGGAACCCATGACGAGCTTGAACCCGGTTTTCACCGTAGAGCGTCAGGTGGCCGAACCGTTTATCATCCATCAGGGTATGAAAAAACACGAGGCCAATAAAAAGGTTGTGGAAATGCTGGCGGATGTTAAAATCCCGAATCCCGAAGTGGTTGCCAAACAGTATCCGCATCAGCTTTCCGGTGGTATGCGTCAGCGTGTCATGATCGCTATGGCGCTGGCCTGTAAGCCGAAGCTGCTGATTGCCGACGAACCGACTACGGCTCTGGACGTAACGATTCAGGCTCAGATTCTGCACCTGATGAACGAACTGAAGCAGGAACATGGTACGTCGATCCTGTTCATCACGCACGACCTGGGTGTTATCAACCAGATGGCCGACGATGTGGCCGTTATGTATTGCGGCCAGGTTGTTGAGATGTCCCCCGTTCGCAACATTTTTGCCGGCGGTCAGTTTATGCATCCGTATACCGAAGGCCTGCTGAATTCTATCCCGCGTCTGGATGTTTCTTCCGACACGCGTTTGGAATCGATTCCCGGCTCGGTGCCCCACCCGTTGAATCTGCCCAAGGGCTGCAAATTTGCGCCCCGCTGCAAGTATGCTACGGAACGCTGCCTGCAGGAAGAACCCCAGCTGACGCAGATCAGCGAGGATCAGCAGATTCGCTGCTTCTATCCGGACAGGAGGGAACGCCATGCCACAAAATAAAAAAGTTCTGCTGCGCATTACGAACCTGAAACAGTATTTCCCGCTCAAAAAGCGCGGCTTGTATGTAAAAGCCAACGACGGTATCACGCTTGATATTTACGAAGGTGAAGTATTCGGTCTGGTAGGTGAATCCGGCTGCGGTAAGTCTACTTTGGGCCGTACCATTCTTCAGCTTTACAAACAGACGGATGGCCGTACCATGTATTATGGCCGTACGCTGGATGATATCGCGCCCCGCTATATGCTGGATACGATCCGTTCTTTGGATAAAAAGAAGGCGCATCTCCATACGCTGGAGCAGAAGCGCGATCACTTGCAGAAAGAATACGATAAGCTTTCCGAACAGGAACAGTATGCCAAACACGCCGAGCTGGATGCAGCCAAAAAGGCGGCACACGACGCTCTGCTGGATATTGCCAACATCATCGGCGGTCTGATGATTCTCGATGATATGAAGCCGGTTGCCGAAGCTTATCAGAAGAACTATGAGCTGGCTCTGAAGCGCCGCAATCTGCGTGCCCGCCGCCAGAAGCTGCAGGTTCGCGTAGACGATGCCGTTTATGATAAGAAGCCCGCCGATAAGTGGCAGGCTCAGATCAAAACGATGGACGATGAATTGGCTCAGATCCAGAAAGAACTGGATGCTTCTTTGGAAGCGATTGAAGAGCTTCGCCGTCCGCATCTGGACGATGCCGAATTCCAGAAGTTCGATGCTCTGCATGACGACGGAATCGACCTGGCTCGTCTGACCTACAACGAGATCCGTTTGCTGCGCCGTGACTTGCAGCTGGTTTTCCAGGATCCGTATTCCTCTTTGAACCCCCGCATGACGATCGGTCAGATCATCGGCGAAGGTTTGCTGGCACACGATTTCTTCCGCAAGAACAATCCTCGTATGCAGGAATATGTCATCAAGGTGATGAACGACTGCGGTTTGGCGCCGTACTTCCTGCATCGTTTCCCGCACCAGTTCTCCGGTGGTCAGCGTCAGCGTATCAGCATTGCGCGAAGCCTGGCTGTTAACCCGAAGTTTGTGGTGTGCGACGAAGCCGTTTCCGCTCTGGACGTTTCCGTTCAGTCTCAGATTATCAACCTGTTGCAGGACCTGCGTGAGCAGCAGAACCTGACGTATCTGTTCATCACGCACGACCTTTCCGTTGTTAAATACATCAGCGACCGAATCGGCGTTATGTATTTGGGTAATCTGGTGGAACTGGCTGCTTCCGAAGATATTTTCGCTAAGCCGATTCACCCGTATACGCAGGCTCTGATTGCCGCTATTCCCACAACCGATCCGGATGCCAGCAAAGAGCTGCAGATTCTGGAAGGCGATATTCCCAGCCCGGTTAATCCGCCGAAGGGATGCAAATTCCATACCCGCTGCCGTTATTGCACCGAAATCTGTAAGCAGGTTGTACCGGAGTGGCGTGAGCTGGCTCCCAACCATTTTGTGGCTTGCCACCATCCGCTTCTCGATGTAGAAGCCAAGGAAACGGCCGCAGAATAAACAGAGAAGAGCAAAGGAGGTTTGTTTTCGATGCTGTTCCAGAAAAAATTGGATCGTGCCCGTGAACTTCAACGTGAACGAATGGGATTGGACGAAGAAGAGGAAAACATCGAAATCGAACGCCCGCCGTTGAAAGATGAGATGGAGAAGGGCGACATGGCCGCCATGTTGGTTTCAGGTTGCCTGACCATTCTTCCCATTTGTTTGCTGGTTCTGCTGCTGCTTTGCGGCGGAGGTTGGCTGTTCCTTCATTTGTTCTGATTTTATCTGTAAAATTCATATGTTTTGCGCCGCAGGTTTTGCCTGTGGCGCTTTTTTATTTTGGAAACCAAGCAAACGCGCGGAAAATTAGTTGACATTTTATACATTTATGTTATAATAGTCGTGATAATTGTGTTCATTATGTTGTTTAACGATTGAGAATGTGAGGTGCTGTCTGATATGGAACAAAAAAATGTACAGGCTCGTATTAAAAAGCTGATCCAGGTGGATGGATTGACGTTTAAAGACCTGAACGGAAACGGTGTACTGGATCCTTATGAGGATTGGCGTCTTTCTCCGGAAGAGCGTGCCAAAGACCTGGTTTCCCGCATGACGCTGGAAGAAAAAGCCGGTATGTTTGTGATTGGCGATATCCCGATGGGTATTTCTTCTAAGCCCGATGAACCCACCAGCCATGGCGGTGTTCTGCATGAAAAAGACGTAGAAGTAGAAATGCGCGGACATAAACGTCGCACTATGCCCACGACCTATCAGCTGGCTACCAAGCATCAGCGACATATTATCGTGCGCGAAAACGCTTCCCCCGAAGATATGGCCCGCTGGGTAAATACCATGGAAGAAGTGTGCGAAGGCACCCGTCTGGGTATTCCCTGCATTGTTGCGTCCAACTCCAAAAATGAAAGCGCGGATGTACGCTACAACGCCGACGAAGAACCGAATAAGTTCACTACATTCCCCGGTACGCTGGGTCTGGCGGCCGGCCGGAATATGGATATGATCGAGAAGTTCGCCAAGATCGTTCACGATGAATTTATGGCGACCAATATCCGTAAGGGCTATATGTACATGGCCGATACGGCAACCGACCCGCGTTGGTTCCGTACGTTCGGTACGTTCGGCGAAAATCCGGATCTGATCTGCGATATTTTCCCGCGCGTGATCAAGGGTGTACAGGGCGAAAAGCTGGATGAAAACAGCGTAGCCATGACCACCAAGCACTTCCCCGGCGGCGGCGCCCGTGAAAACGGCTTTGACCCGCACTATAAAGAAGGCGAATTCAACTGCTATGCAACCCCCGGCAGTTTGGAAAAATACCATCTCCCGCCGTTTAAGGCTGCCATTGACGCCGGTACATCCTCCATCATGCCGTATTATGCCATCCCGTCCAACGAAAAATCGGGATTCCCGCAGAACGGCGTGGATCATTTTGACGAAGAAATTGCATTTGCCTACAATAAACAGTTTATCACCGGCTTCCTGCGCGGTCAGCTCGGCTTTGACGGCTATGTCAACTCCGACTCCGGCGTAATCAGCGCGATGTCCTGGGGCGCCGAAGATTTGAGCAAGCCCGGCCGCGCTGCACGTGTGCTGAAAGCCGGCACCGACATGGTTTCCGGCGAAACCGATCCGGCCCCGTTCCTCGAAGCCATGAAGACCGGCCTGGTTGGTCAGGATGTCGTAGATCGCGCGCTGTGCCGTCTGTTCAAAGAACTGTTTGTGTTGGGCCTGTTTGAAAATCCGTATGTGGATGAAAAAGCGGCCAACGCCCTTGTCAATACCCCCGAAACAAAGGCTGTCGCTTATCAGGCGCATTTGGATTCTGTTGTTCTGCTCAAGAACAAAGAGAATCTTCTGCCGCTTACCGCTGAAAAGCTCGCCGGCAAGAAGATTTATGTAGAAATGATGATGCGTACCGATTACACCGAAGCCGAACTGGCTGCGATGGCCCGCTCCGGCAGCGCCAGCAATCCCAAGGAAACGGTGGAAGCTTTTGCCGGTCTGGTGCGCAAGAACCATCCGGAGCTGACGATTGTAGACGATTATCACGATGCGGATATCGCGCTGCTGTTCCTCAAACCGGCCAGCGGCAGCTACTTTGAGGCCACGCCCAGCTATCTGGAGCTGAACATCCTCAAGGAAACCGGTGTAGATGTGGATCATATCAAAGAGATCCGCGCTGCTGTAGATAAGGTCGTGATGAACGTCAACCTGAATCTGCCGTATCTGCTCAACAATGTAGAGCCGATGGCGGATGCCCTGACGGTTGGTTTCTACACGTTTACACAGGCTACGCTGGATGTTATGCTGGGTCTTGCCAATCCGGTGGGCAAACTGCCGATCACGCTGCCGGCCGGAGACGAAGCCATTGCCGTAGACGAAAACGCGATCTGCGCTTCGCCCAACGATGTACCGGGCTATGATAAGGCCAAGTACATGAACGGCAAGGAATATGCTTATCGCGATACCGAAGGCAGCCAGTATATCTATGGATTCGGCCTGTCCTATTAAGCTCTATCGTTTGTAAATTCGTTCTTTTGGGGGAACTGCAAAACCATTGCGTTTTGCGGCTCCCCCTTTTTTGCGTATTTTGTGAGACGAGAAAAATGGTTTATGAATTTGTTAAAAAACAATTGACAAACCGATCATATTTCTTGTATATTGAATTTAATCGTTTAAACGAACGATGAGGAGTTGGAGTAAACGCGGGGCCGTGACTGCGTTTCTCATAGATGAAGCCGCCGTGTAGGCTTTATAATTTTAGAGAAGGAAAAGGTAAGAAACTATGAAACGAGAAAGCAAGATTTAATCGCCTGAAAAGGCAATTCAGAGTAGGTGCAGACACAAAAGCGCGTCTGTATTTTTACAGACAAAGACTGTGTCAATTTCTCAATTTTGGAAAAAGGAAAAGGTAACAAGCCATGCAACAAAAAAACAAGGGCGGCCGCCTGCGGCTTGTCCTGCGGTTTATGCGGGGCAGCAAACGCTGGTTTGTGCTGGGGCTTGCCGCCTCTCTGCTGGTGACACTGATTGAAATGCTGAACCCACAGATCATCCGTGCCACCGTAGACTCGATTATCGGGGAAGAGCCGTTTGATCTTCCCGTTTTTCTGCTCGCACCCGTAGAAGCGGTGGGGGTAGATTATTTCCGCACGCACCTTTGGGTTGTGGCGCTGATTGTGCTGGCGCTGGCAGCCGTAGGCGCGCTTTGCCGTTTCTCGAACACGTATTTCAACACACGGGCATCGGAAACGCTGGTGCAGACCATGCGCGATTTGCTGTTTGGGCATATTCAGCGCTTGCCGTTTGCCTGGCATATGAAGCACAAAACGGGCGATATTATCCAGCGCTGCACTTCGGACGTGGATGTTGTGCGCAACTTCCTTTCGGAACAGCTTCTGGCTGTGTTCCGCATTGTGATTCTGCTGGTTTCGTCTCTGTGGTTCATGTTCACGATGAGCCCGCGGCTCACGCTGATTGCCGCCGCCGCTTTTCCGGTGATTATTCTTTACTCGATGTATTTCAATCGCCGGATTTCGCATCATTTCCGTGAATGCGATGAAAACGAAGGCATTCTTTCCACCATCGCGCAGGAAAACCTCACCGGTGTGCGGGTTGTGCGCGCGTTTGGTCGCGAAGCGTATGAACGCGAGCGGTTTGAAAAGCAGAATGTCAAATATACCGGCCTTTGGGCACGTATGGCGGTTTATATGACCGCGTTCTGGTGTGTCGGCGATTTCATTTCCGGCTTGCAGGTCATGCTGGTAATCGTATTCGGCTGCCTGTTCTGTGTACAGGGCGCCATGACGCCCGGCCAGTTTATCGCGTTTGTGGCCTATAATTCCATTTTGGTTTGGCCGGTTCGTCAGCTGGGGCGTGTAATTGCCGATATGAGCAAGGCGGGCGTTTCCCTTTCGCGTATCGCGGAAATTATGGATAGCCCGGCCGAAGCGGACGCGCCCGACGCAGAAGAGCCGGATATGAATCAGGAAATCCGTTTCGAGCATATCAACTATGCTTATGACGCCAATACGCCGGAAATTCTGCACGACGTCAGCTTTTCGATTGAGCCGGGCAGCACGTTTGCCATTTTGGGCGGAAC
The DNA here is from genome assembly GCA_944384905.1 of uncultured Clostridia bacterium. Classification (GTDB taxonomy): domain Bacteria; phylum Bacillota; class Clostridia; order Oscillospirales; family Acutalibacteraceae; genus RGIG7265. The sequence goes on along the minus strand of CALWVE010000019.1, from coordinate 33,441 downwards.
GGGTTCCGGCAAAACCACGCTGATGCATCTGCTGTGCCGGCTATATGATCTGGCGCCCGGGCAGGGAAAAATCACCATCGGTGGCGTGGATCTGCAGAAGATCCGCGCGGAACATGTGCGCCGCAATATCGGTATTGTTTTGCAGGAGCCGTTCCTGTTTTCCCGTACGATTGCCGAAAATATCGGCATCGGCGGCAAAGAACATGATCTGTCGTCCATTCGGCGTGCGGCTGCGATTGCCTGTGTGGACGAGGCGATTATGGACTTCCCCGAGGGATACGATACCGTGGTTGGTGAACGCGGCGTAACGCTTTCGGGCGGTCAGAAACAGCGAACCGCCATTGCCCGTACGCTGGCCAAGGAAACGCCGATTATGATTTTCGACGATTCCCTTTCGGCGGTTGACGCCGAGACGGATTCCCGCATCCGCCATGCGCTGGCTGATTCCCGCGGGAACGCCACGGTCATTCTTATTTCACACCGTATTACGACTTTGATGCAGGCGCAGAAAATTCTGGTGCTGAACAACGGCCGGGTAGAGGCCATCGGCACGCACGAAGAACTGATCGCCCGCCCCGGCACCTACCGGGATATTTATCGGATCCAGACCGGAAAGGAGGATCTGGATGAGTAAGCAGCAAACGAACGAACAACCGGTTTCTTTGCCGTGGTTTGGCCTGAACCGCCTGGGCCGCTTTATGAAGCGGTATACAAAAATTTATGTGATCATGGTGGTTTTGGGTCTGCTCGGCAGCGTGATCGATATTATCATCCCGCTGTTCCAGCGCACGGCAATCAACGATTTTATTTTGAACAATACGCTCAAGGGGATCGGCCTGTTTATTGCCGCCTATATCGGCGTATTGATTTTGCAGACGATTTTCAATTCGATCAGCGCCTATCTGGCATTTCGAACCGAACTGAATATCAACCGCGACCTGCGGCAAACCTGCTTTGAACATTTGCAGACACTTTCGCTCTCTTACTACAACCAGAACAGTGTGGGTTATATCCACGCCCGCGTGATGAGCGATACCAGCCGTATCGGCGATCTGGTTTCGTGGGGGCTGATGGACGTTGTCTGGAATCTGAGCTACATCATAGGCGTGGTTGTGATGATGTTTGTCATCAATTGGCAGCTTGCCTTGCTGGTTATGGTGATTGTGCCGTTCCTGCTTGTGGCTGCGGCATTTTTCCAGAAAAAACTGGTGGTGCTCAATCGCCGTATTCGCGAAACCAACTCGCAGATTACCGGCAATTTCAACGAAGGCATCACGGGTGCTAAAACCACCAAAACGCTGGTGATTGAGCACAAGATGGACTCGGATTTCCGCGAAACCACCCGCCAGATGTTCCGTATTTCCACGCGGACAGGCGCTGTGCGCGGCCTGTTTACGGCTACCATTGCGCTGGCGGCCAGTGCGGCTTTGGCAATGGTCTTGTGGCGCGGAGGCCTGATTACGATGGAAGGCGCCATGCTGATCGGTACGCTTTCCGTATTCGCGACCTATGCCATGAATCTGATGGACCCGGTGCAGTCGATGGTACGTGCGGCGGCCAACCTGGTGACCGTACAGGTCAACATCGAACGTGTGACCCGCTTGCTGGAGACGAAATCCGAAGTATCAGATACGCCGGAAGTCGTGGCACGCTATGGCGATACCTTTGCTCCCAAAAAGGAAAATTGGGAGGCTGTTCATGGCGACATCACGTTTGACGACGTTTCGTTCCATTATCCGGACAGCGACGAATATGTGCTGGAACACTTCAATCTGCATGTGCCGCAGGGCACGAATGTGGCGATTGTGGGCGAAACCGGCGCGGGTAAATCTACGCTGGTCAACCTGGTGTGCCGGTTCTTCGAGCCTTCCAAGGGACGCATCCTGATCGACGGCAAAGACGCACGGGAACGCTCTCAGCTTTGGCTGCACAGCAACATCGGCTATGTTTTGCAGACGCCGCACCTGTTTTCGGGTACGGTTTTGGATAACCTGCGCTACGGCAAGCCGGATGCCACCATGGAAGAAGTCGAGCGTGCGGTGCGCCTGGTTTCGGCCGACGGCGTGATTGCCCGTTTGGAAAAAGGCTACGATACGGAAGTAGGCGAAGGCGGCGACTTGCTTTCCACCGGTGAAAAGCAGCTGATCTCCTTTGCACGCGCGATTTTGTCTGATCCGCGGATTTTCATTCTGGATGAAGCGACTTCCTCGATCGATACCAAGACGGAACAGCTGATTCAGAACGCGATTGATACGGTTTTGCGCGGACGCACCTCGTTTATCATCGCGCACCGTCTTTCGACGATTCGCCATGCCGATATCATTCTGGTGATCGACGACGGCAAGATTGTGGAAAGCGGCACGCATGAAGCGCTGATGGATGCCCGCGGCGCGTATTACAAGCTGTATACCCGTCAGTTCGAAGAAGAGAACACGCGTCGGGTTATGCAGAACGGATAAAGCGTTTTGCAGCATAAAAAGGCAGACCTTCTTTTTTAGAAGGTCTGCTTCTTTGTTTTAGAAAATGCAATTAGGAAAGTTCCCAGCTGGTTTGGATACAGCCGCTTTTTTGTGGATAGATGAACGCAATTTGTGTAGATGTTTCTCCGCCGAACATTTCCAAGGTGCGCTGTTCACAGGTAGTGCCCTCAGGAATATGAATCGTTATTTTGCCGCTGTCACCGCAGAGAATCACACGATCAGCCCCTATATGAACAGGGAGACGGGTGTTCCATAAAAATTCAACGTGATCGCAGTCGCACGAATCATACAGAGCGAAATCATCCGTAATGGTAAAACACTGCGGGGTGGGGCTGTGAATGGTACGCGTCCAATGTTTGTAATAAAGCGGAAAAGCCTTGCCGGCTTCCAGCGTAGCCGAAAATGATTCTTCATCTCCTTGTGCGCGGATCGTAATGGTTTTTTCACAAGGACTTTGTGCGGCAGCGCGCACAGAACCTCCTGCAGGAACCAGCATGTTGTGTCGCTGGCATTGCTGATACATCAAGGAATACGGGCTGCTGTAATCGCAGGTTCCGGGGTCCATGGCAAATGTTTGTCCGGCATATTCCAGAATAAAGCTTCCTTTGTCCTCGTGATTATGACCGCTGTTTGCGCGGTTGCCTATAACCAGCATTTTCACGTCTTTTCCGTTTAAGATACGGTGAGAAGCGGTGATGTTCTGCTCGTTAAGTTCTACAAAGGCTTTGCGGCGATTTTTTTCAGGGATATCCATGCTTTGAACAATCAGAGCGAAATAATCATCCGCAATACCGCCCGAACGCTGAACGGCTTTATGGAAAAGTCCCGGCCAGGCGCTGTCTTTAAGCAAATAGGCCATAAAAGCCAGATGCGACTGCGGCAAAATAGGACTGGCGTCACAGATGGGAATCATGTCTTGCCGGATATCGGTAGAAAGCAGGGCATCGGCGAAACGTACTGTAGCGCGAAGATTTTGAGGAATCAGCTCTTCAATTGGCTGCTGCTTGGCACGTGCGTAAAGATACAGCGCCTGCCCGCCGTTTTGTCCTACACAAGTAAAATAAGTAGGGCCTTCTGCATATCCGCCATCCGGAAGAACCGTGTTGCGGATATTTTCGATAACATCTTCATAGGCCAAATCCATATAGCGGGCGGCACGCGGCCATTCCTTACACAATAGCGCATAAGCCGCCATGCGTCCATGAGAGAACCAGATCAACTGGTTGTTGTGGAAAATATATTCGTGTCTCCAGGTATTGTAATTGATACTGGCCAGGCCTTCGCAGGCTAAGCGGCGGAAGAGTCTTGACTTGGCTGCAGGAGTAAAATACTCATGCGCCACATCATAGATGAAAACAAGATCATACAGGCAGAGCGACTGTACAAAGCAGCGGTGTTCCCAACCGCCTTGTCCGAAATCGCAGATAAATCCGTCATCCCAATGTGTACAGGAGAGGATAGACATGGCATAGCGAGCGGCCAGCCGCAGCGAAGCAGCGTCTTTTTCGAGAATGCCATATAAGGCTGCACGCAAACCGTTGCGGATCAGATATTTCCCGAAATCGCGTACGCGGCAATAACGGGTATCGTCCCAGAAGTTTACATAATCGTTTATACAAGCTTCAGGTTCGAAGTAATGCGGATAATCGGTATTCGGCGCAAAAGGAGAAGGGCATCCCGCGGCGCGTTTGTCTTGATAAAGCTTGCGCATTTTTTCCAATTCTTCTGCCGAAAAGAAAATTCCATATCGCGGAGAAAATGAAATCGGAGTCTCTTCTCCCAACAAAGCGCCGTCCCAGGTGGAATCATATCCTGTAAATTGAGCCAGATGGTCTTGCAGCCGTGTACTGTCTTGCAGTCCAATCCAGTTGAACCAGCCCGTACCCACTGGTTTTTCAGATGCCAGAATAGAAACGGAGATCTTTTGTATGGTTTTGGCACCGCCAAACCACAACGGCAGTTCCTGCTTTTGTCCGCCAAACGGTTCGCTGGTTACGCTGTATTCGCCTGAATCAGTTTTGGCGCTGAGAAAAACGCGACAGCCAAGCGGAACCATAACGGAAAGCAACAGCGTGTCGTAGCGTGTTACATCCAAAGCAGGCGTGTATTCCCGCGAAACCGTAAGGACGGTTTCGTTGGGCTGTGCGCTCTGCCATTCGAAATTGACGCTGCACCACCAGTCTGCCAACACGCGAGTACCGGCGCGTTCATTTGCATTCCAATCCCAGCGATCGGTTTGTCGAAGTTCCGGGTCCCAGAAAGCTTCTACGATAGCCTCCGCCGAATGAATGGGGGTAATCTGCATACTTAACTCCTCCCTTAAAACCTGTTGTTTTAAGTTTTAACGCGGAATTCTCCGCTTGCTCACAGGATAGCATGCGCAGCAGGAAAAAGCAAGATAAAGTGTACTTTTTTACAATTGTTTGAGTACAGAAGGAATTTCCTCCGGAGAATGAGCCGCCGGCATGCGGGGCTGTTCTTCCCCCTGAAAGCCAAATCCATAGGTGACGGGCAAAAAGGCGATGCCGGCGTCTTTTGCGGCAGTTTGGTCGAAAACCGTGTCGCCGATCAGAATGCTTTCTTCGGGTGGTGCGTTCATTTCCAGCCGGCAGCGGGCGATCAGTTCGGGCTTGGTGTGCGTGTCGTCTGCGTCCATGCCGCAGATGGTGTGAAACAGCGGCAAAAGCCCGCCCAGCGCCAGCATTTCTCTCGCAAACGATTCTTTTTTCAGCGTGGCTACGCCCAAACAGCAGCCCTGCATCTGCAACGTTTGCAGAGCGTCGTTCATGCCGGGGTAAACATGAAAATGCGCTTTGCCTTCTTCGTTGTAGTGGTCACGGTAGACCTGCGCGGCTTGGCGCGCCTGCTGCGGCGTAAGTCCGGCCAGTTTTTCAAAAGCTTCGGGCAGCATTCGCCCGATGGCGCTGCGGACAAAACTTTCGCCGGGGAAAGGAAGCCCCAGCTGTTCAAACGTATGGCGGTAACACAGACCGATTCCTTCGCTGGAATCGATGAGCGTACCGTCCAGATCGAATAGGACGTATTTATACATGCTTGCTGTCCTCACTTTCATAGATCGATGGCGTCAGAAAACGGAATTGCATAACGTTTTCCAGTTTTTTCAGCTGTTCCTTTACACGGTGCTGCTTTTCGAGCAGCGCATCGCCCTGCATCATGTCGTGCAGTTCTTCGCGGTAGTACGTTTCGTGGAAAGGCAGATAAGAGCCGTCAAATCCGGCCAGAAAAACCTGCCGCACGCCGCAGCGGCGTAGCAGATGCAGCATCATCAAAGCGGCGTTATCGGAAACCATGCGGTCGTCGTTGACATAATTGTCATAATCTACATAGAGCACTTCGCGGCCGCAGTCGTTCTGCACGTTGGAAGTGAGGATCACCTGCAATTTGGGCAGCTGACGCACATCGCGGGCGATGGCTTCCATGCGGCGGTGACTGCAAATAAAGCAAGCGTCCGCGCCGAAACGACCGTCTGCGAAATTCAGCGTAATCACATACGGATTTTCCGTTTCGATGAACCGGCGTACATGGTTATATTCGGTAACCAAAGAATTGCCCGGCGCCAGCAGCAGAATCTTTCGGCCGCGGATTTTTTCCATAAGCGTATCACGTGCGGGGCTATCGTCAATTTTACAGCTTTGAAAAGCTGCATACAGCCGTTCGATCAGCTTGCTGTCGTATAAAATACGGCTTTCTGCCGGGATCGAGCAGATAATCGCCTGAATATCCTTCATGGTCAGCGTCTGCTTGTTGATGAGGAAGGCCGCGTAATTGGGATGGCACAGGTTTTCTGCCGCCAGATAATAGGGGAGCGTATAGCCCCATTCGTGTGTTTTGCGAATCTCGGAAATATATTCGTCGTAAAGATCCATCACGGTGGTGACGTCGTAGCGCGGGGCAACGGTGCGGTTGATATACTCGCAGATCAGTTCGGTGGGGAGATTGCCCGCGCCGCGTCCCATTCCGTAGACGCTTGAATCGAGAATCAGTGTGCGGCGGGTAGGAATTTTCATCAGCACCTGCGCATTGGAAAAGGCAAGCTGCAAATTGTTGTGCCCATGAAAGCCCAGGTGAATGGCCGGGTCCATGTTTTTATCGATCAGATAAAAGCGGTGGGAAACATCGCTGCGGTACATGCTGCCCAGCGTATCCACGATATAAAAGGCATAGGGGCGCAGTGCGTTGATCTTTTCCACCAGCCGCAGCAGTTCCAAGTCGGTATAAAACATCGTTCCCACCGGCTGCATAAACACGCGATAGCCTTTCCGCTTTAAGATTTCGGCCCATTCCAGAGCTTGGTTGATTTCTTCCTTATGAAACGTCAGGCGGATGCCGCCGATTCCCGAATTGCTGCACGGCGGCAGGCGGTCGGGATGCAGTTCTTTTTCGCCGATGGCAATCATTGCCACGAACAGCGCGTGATGCCGTCCTTCGGGCAGAAGCCGTTCAATGGCGGCCGGGTCGGGGAATAGGGCGCTTTCCGGATCGTGCAGCATGCCGGTTAAAAAACCGCATTCAATGATATCCACATGAGCCAGTTCGAGTTTTCGAAGTATTTCCGCAATGGCTTTGCGCCCGAACCGCCAGTCGTTGATATAGCCGCCGTCGCGCAGCGTACAATCCAGAACCTGGATACTCACAACTTGATCTCTCCTTTCTCCAGTTTTTGACGGATTACCGCGCGTACATAGACCAGATCTTTCGGCGTGTCAACCGAAAGACTTTCGGCCTGAACGGGAATCATGGTCAGCGGCTTTCCGTGTTCGATAAAACGCAGCTCATTTACATCTTCAATGCTTTCGAGCTTTCCGCGCGGGGTGTGGGCAAAAAAGTGCAGCGCCTGCGGACTATAGGCCAGAATGCCCAGATGCTTGTAATATTGAAACGCCAAAGAGGCTTTGGGATGGGGGATCGGACTGCGCGAAAAAAACAGCGCCCGGCCGTCGGCATCGGCCACCACTTTGATGTTGGTTTCGTCCACCACTTCGGCGGGATTTTTCACTTCGGCCATCAGATTGGCCGCGAAAAAGTTTTCTTTCGAGGCGGGGATCACCCGTTCGATCAGCGAAGGCTCAACGAGCGGTTCATCCCCGTTGATACACACATAAACGTCGGCGGAAAGCTGCTGGGAAATTTCATACAGGCGTTCCGTTCCGGTTTGGTGAGAAGAAGACGTCATGCGGCAGGGAATGCCGTATTGTTTGCAGACTTTTTCAATTTCGGGATGATCGGTGGCCACACAGATTTCATTGACCCGGCGCGCCATGGAAGCCTGCCGGTAGACCCACCAGATCATCGGCCGGCCGCAGATATCGGCGAGCGGTTTGCCCGCAAATCGTGTGGATTGATAGCGCGCGGGAATAATAGCGGCGGTATACATGGCGTGTCCCTCCTTTAGCGATCAAACCAACCGGCGATGACCCGGAGCGGCCGGGTAATGCGCCAGCAAGTGGAATTTTCATACGTCTGAACAACCTGCTGCACACGCGCTTCCACTTCCCGTTCGATTTGAGCGGCCGTGGCGGCGGTGTTTACAGAGGCAGGCTTGGGAGCGGGCGGCGGAGCTTTAGCGCCGGCCGCCTGGCGAGCCTGTTTTTCGCGCTTATACAGGTTCCAGTTTTCCATCAGCTGATCCGACCACATGCCCAGAACCTGCCGGCTGACGACTTCATATCCTTCCGGAACAGGGCACACGGCGATTTTGCAAGCGTTTTCGCCGTTTTGCAGGTCATAGGCCAACACACTGGGCAGGTAAACCTGAATATCACCTTTGAGCCGCTGGGTATGGCCGTTGGGTTTCAGGCCAAAGCGCAGAATCAGGAAATCGCGCAGGCGTTCCCGAAGCGGCAGCAGTGCGCGGTTGAAAACGGATTCTCCGTTGTAGGAATCAAGCAGCGCCTGAATGGCATAATGCCCGGCCACGGCGCCGAAACAGCCGGGGCAAAGCGATTCGTTATCTTCAAACCCGAAAAAGGCGCGGTTGAGCCGCAGGCGTTTGAGTTCCAGCCCGATGCGCATATTCGGCCGCAGGACGATGCCGCCTCCCGCATAGAGCATGCGCAGAGAAACATATTCTTCCGCATATTCAAGATTTCCCTCGGCTAAAGCACGCTGCACGCTCGGCGGAAAATCGTGTACGCAGTCGCCGCAGTCTTCGGCTTCCAGCAGGCGGGCGTTGGGGAAATGCTCGTGAACAGCGTCGAGATATTCCTGAGGGAGTGCCCCGCCAAAATGAGCGCAGATGATCGTTTCGGGGATGACATCGCGCTTGAGGTAATCCAGAATCTGCCGGGTTTTCTTGTCCTTTTCAAGATAAGGATTCAGCCGGAAATCGCTTTCATACGTTTGAATCAGCGTGATGAAATCGGCCAGAAACAACGTACGCGACTGTGTCATATTCCAATACAGCTGGCGGGCGATGCAGTAGATCACTTCTTCGCGGTAAGCGGGATCGGCGTTTTCGATGAAACTGCGAAACGCCCGGATGATATCGGACGTACTGCCTTTGGGCGCAGTGGAAAGCGTATTGGCCCGCCGGTAATACAGGTAAAACGGCTCGGGAACATAGCCGATCCGGCTGTATTTTGTCACCAAAGCCGGGATGAGCGCAATGTCTTCAAAAACCATTTTTTCATATCGGTTTTCTTCCCAGATTTTGCGGCGGTACAATTTATTGACACTGTAGGTGATGTTGTTGCCGTGCGCGATATAATCGGCGAGATCGATCGTTTCCCGCGGGTATGTGGAAACCACGGACGTGCGGTTTTCGTCTACATAGATGATTTTCACGTCGCACATCACGATGTCGTCGTCTTCCTCAACGGCTTTTTCGTAGAGACGTTCGTACATATCGGGTTCCACGCTGTCGTCGGAATCGAGAAAAGCCGCATATTCGCCGCGTGCAATCTGCACACCGGCGTTGCGGGCCAGCCCCAGCCCCTCGTTTTCTTTATGAATTACGCGGATTTTATCCGGAAAAGCCGCGGCGTATCGATCGCAGATCTGCGGGGACGTATCCGGGCTGCCGTCGTCTACAAGAATGATCTCAATTTCCTCAAGCGTTTGCGCCAACACGGAATCGACGGCGCGTTCCAGGTAATTTTCCACCTCGTAAACGGGGATAATCACCGAAACTTTGATGTTGTTCATACAATCCCTCCCAGATACCGCAGGATATGGCGGAGTTCATAGCTTGTTTCGGGTACGAAATAGCGGCTGCCTGCAAATTCACGCTGGAATGCGAGCAGATACCGGCGCAGGCGGTCGTCCTCTTTCCAGAGCACCTTGCCCTCAAACAATTTGTATAGCATCACGGTATTTAGATCCGTGCCAAAGACAAGGCGGGGTGTGAGCGCCGCGTTGGAACAGACCGTGAGCACGGTTTTGCCTTCGGCCGCACCGTTGAGCAGCGTCAGCTCCCAGGGGGAAGCGTCGGGGTAACGGCGGCTCAGCCCCAAGCTCACCGGCAAATTTTCCGGGTTGCGCGGATGCGGCTTTACGATAAACCGTCCGCCGCCCACAAAATCACGGCACAGGCGCATTAAGTCCAGATCGTTGGTGGCAATTTTTTCGGCGCGGAAAGATTGTTCCAAAAAGACAAAATCCGCCGGATCATGTGGCGCATGGTACGCAAAAATGCGGTTTAAGCATTCAACAAATTCCCGGTCGTGTGTGGAAATTTTGGGAATGCGGCAGTTTTTCAGGTGATCCCCGCGCATGGCCAGGCGCGGTTCATACAGCCAGACGCCGCCGACCTGCTGTGACAGCCCTTGTCCCAGCGGATGGCGGTTGACAGCCGCACGCTTAGGGTCGAGATAGTCGATGACATACGAAGAGAAACCGTCTTCATACCAGGCAATTTCACAGCCAAAGCGATAAGCCAGCAGCCGGGTAAGCAGATCGAAATTGGCGCACCAGATTTTGGCGGGTTCATGCAGTTCGTCGCTGAATATCCAGCGAAGCGCTTCCCGATAGTTTCGAAGCAGTTCGTCGAGCGAGGCTTCTTTTGTCATGCTGTACTGTTCTCCCAGTATACTGGCTTGTGCGCTGAACACACGGGTAAACAAACCGCTTTCTTCCACACGCGGCAAAAGTTCGGGCAGGCCGGGGGTGATGTCGGTGAGCAATAGTTCGGTTTCGCCGGGTTCGGGGAACGTGCGGCGCAGATGCAGCACGGTCATCAGCTGATACACGGAATTGGCGATGAATAAAGTCCGGTTATGATCCATAAGCTTCCCTTCTCAGTTGTTTTATCGTAAAATGGCGGCGCAAATTTTCGCAGCCGGAGGAATTGAACGTATAAATCACGCCGGGCGGTTTGCCGAAAAACACATAGGGCAGAAGCTCCGCGGGGAAAGGCCGCCGAATACAAGCCGCGCGGGGGAACAGTTCGGTGTAATCCAGGGTGTCGTCCGGGTGAGGTTTAATCAGAAGTTTCAGCCCGCGCAGGTCGGTTTTTTGGGCGGAAAGATAGAGATTTTTCTGCTGCTGCAGGCTCATCAGCCCCAGCGCGGCGAAATGCTGCGTGAGCAAAACGGCGTCTGCGCGGCTGAAGATCGGGCGCGGCAGAAAAAAGCGCACAAGCTTTTTCCGCTGTTTGGGCGGCAGGATAGACAGCGCGTCTTCCACGCAGAAATCGACAAAGCGTTTATCTGATACATCGATCGTCTGCGCCGATTTTAAGCAGATGACCCGGCGAATCAGCGGGTTTTCTCCGCTGAATAGCCCATGATGCCGGGCGATCTGCGCATGGATGGGGTAGGTCGCCGAAAGCGAACGGTCAAGTGCCCCGGGGCGGCTTAAAAGCCCGGCGGCATCCTCAAAAAAAGTAAACGGTATCCGGTTTTCGATCAGATACAGCGAAAAATAGAAATGTGCGCCGGCCATATAAATTTCGGAAAAATCGCCGATCGGGCAGGGCAAACGAAGCCGGGCAAAACGGGTTACATCCTGGATAATGAAGCTTTCTTCCCGATGCGGGATCTGTGTATACGGGAACAGCCGCACGTCGTCAAACCAGCCGCCCGAAACCAAACGGTTGACCTGCGGATATTTTTCGGTGATGAAATCAGGCAGGATCAAGACAGCTTTTTGCTCGGGATGAACCAGCCGGCGGTGCAAAATCACTTCCAGCAGCTGATACGAGCTGACCGCGTGATAAAGCACCGGCCCGTTATCCGATGTGTACATCGTCGAAAAGACCCTCCCATTCCTCCCAGAAGCGGCGGTTTGCGTGCCTTTCGGCCAAAAACATCGGCGCGTAGGCGTCCCGCCCGCTGATGGGCAGCTGCATACCGAGCCGCTGTTCGGTTTTAAGAAAATCGAGGGCAAAATCGAGCATACCCCGGCGAATCTCGGCCATGCGGCCGGGATCTTTATGATTTTCCCGCAGGCGGCAGACAGGTTTTCCGTTTTCATCGGGATAAAAGCCCAGCAGTCCGCCTTCCGCCGTTCCCGAGAATAGTTCCCAATACAGGTTGTGCCCCTGCATGGGGTCGTGAAACGACCAGAGATCGCGGTTGTGAAACGGTGAAAACAGATAAGCCAGCAGCTTGCCGCTTGTGAGAAACGGCGCATAAGCGTCCGGCTGCGCACTGTGCGCGGTCTCCGTCCCGGCCAGAATGCCCGTGATCGGGCAATTGAGGTTCCAGATTTCGTTGACCGCGCGATCGAGCAGCAAAGGGCCGCTTCCGGCCCAGCCGATGTCAATAGCCGCCGCACGATGACAGCCGCCAAGCAGCGCGCGGTAAAATTCCCCGCCGGCTTGTCTTTGCGGCTCGTAGTTTGCAAACAGCTGCGCTTCGTTTTCTGAAAAGTAGTTTTCAATCTTTTTCAGGTTTTTATGCGTCAAATGTGTTTCGGGCGAGAAACCCGTTTCGCGGCACAGCGGCTCGAGCCAGTCGGAAATTTCCATGCTGTGCACAATCGAGCGCAGGGAAAAGCCATGATTGGCCTTGTCCGCAAGAAAACGGCGGAAAAATTCGGCTTTGCAGGTTTGTGCATTGATTTTCAGCGCGGCCAAACGCGACCAGGGCACGTACACGGCGATTTGGCTTTCTTCCGGGTATAAAAGCCGGTACACTTCGAGCAGTGTGCTGCCGTCGCGCGAGAGAAACAGCAGCTTGTCAAATCCGTATTTCCGGCGGCAGGCGTGGATAAAACGGCCAAACCCCACCGCAAACAGCCCGCCGTAGAGATAGCCAAATTCATAATCGCGCGAAAAAAGCCGCTCGCCGCTGTGCAGTTTTCCGCCTGTGAGCCCACAGTAGACACTGCCTGTGAGAAAGGAAAGGTCTTCCGTCCGCCATTTCAGGCTTTCGCGCACGGCGGCCGGGCGGTAAACGGCTTCAAAACCGGCTTGTTTGGCCGCGCGGATGTCGCTTTCCGGGTGGTCGCCGATATGAACATACGAAAGCGTTTCGCCGTGTTTTTCGCGGAACAAACGGAACAGCCCGCCGCTTTTGCACACACCCCAGTCGCAGGAAACGACGGTTTCACTTGGCTTTTCATACCTGCAGGCGCAAAGCAGCCGGTCGATCCGCTCTTTTCCAAGATACATATCGGAAATGACGGTGAACGATTTGCCGTTTTGGTGAAGTTCGCGCAAAACTTCGAGAAAATACGGATTCGCGCGGCAAAAACGCTGTTCCCATTCCCACTCCGTTTGGATTCCCTTTTCGACGGGAATGCCCGTCTGCCGCGATACAACCCGCCAGATTTCTTCGAGCGTTACTTCACCGCTGCCGCCTGCCTGCCGGTTTTCCAGGCGCGCCTGCTGTTCGGCTTCCATGCGCAGCGTTTTGAAGCCGGGGTATTTCAGCGAAAGGCCCACAAACCAGAATACGTCTTCCGGCCGAGCACAGGTGCGCCACAGTAGCGTGTCGAAAACATCAAAGCAGACTATATCGTAGGCCAGCAGTTTTTCGGCCAGCTTCTGCGGGGATTCCGTATAAAAAGCAGCCGATTCCGCCGCAAGGGGCAGAGTCTTTTCCCGATCCGGCTCAAGAGGCGCCGCCAGACTTCGATTCAGCAAAAGATAGTAGCGGATATTGAGCCAAAACAGATACAAAAGGGCGGCGAGCTTCCCGGTTCCCTGCCTCTTTTGCAGATAGCGCGAGCGGATGCCGGGCACGCGGCTCACCAGCAGCGCGTAGAGTTTCTGCTTCATGCTTTTCCTTTCTCCATGTTTTCATAGGCGGCGCAGACTTCTTTCGGGTCGCCAACGGCGCGCAGGTGGCCTTTTTCGATCCAGACCACCCGCGTACAGTGCGTGCGGATCACCGAGGGCATGTGCGAAACGATCAATACCGTGGAGCCGCCGTGAATCATCTCCCGGATGCGCGCTTCGCTTTTTTGGCGGAAAAACAGGTCGCCTACGCTGAGCACTTCGTCGAGAATGAGAATTTCGGGCGTGTCCCGCGCGGTGGCCACGGCAAAACCGAGCCGGGAGATCATACCCGAGGAGTAGTTTCGCATTTTTTCATCCATGAATCCCTCAAGTTCGGCGAAACGGACGATTTCTTCGTAGTGCTCATCGATAAAACGCTGGCTGTAGCCGCTGAGCGCGCCGTTGAGGTAGACGTTTTCGCGCCCGGTCAGCTCCGGGTCAAACCCCGCGCCGAGTGTGAGCAGCTGAATCCGGTGACGGTCGGCCAAAACCTGCCCGGCCGTGGGTGTAAGCGCTCCGGCGATAATTTTGAGCAGTGTACTTTTGCCGGAACCGTTTGTGCCGACAATGCCGATCACTTCCCCTTTGCGCACGGAAAAACTGATGTCGTGCAGCGCTTCGAACGTATGGCGGCGTGCTTTTCCCTTTACGGCGCGGATGAACAGTTCTTTTAAGCTTCCGGCTTCGTCGGCGGTGCGGGTGAACGTCATGCTGACGTGCCGCACATCCACATCGATGCCGGGCGGCGGCAGCGGGGTATTTTGCCTTTTTCGAAACATGCTTTACACCTTCTGCATAATCCTGTTTTTGTTTTTGAGGAATACCGCATAGCCCGCGGCATAAACGCCCAATCCCCAGAGCAGCATCAGGCCGAAATCAGCGGCCGAAGGAAGTGCGCCGGCTGAAACGGCGGTGCGCAGACATCGGATAAACAGATACAGCGGGTTGACTTCGATAAACTGCCGGATGATGCCGCCCAGCTGATCGGCGGGGTAAAATATGGCGGAACAATACATCCAAAGTGTGAGCACCACGGAATACAGGTGCTTCAGGTCGCCGAAGAACACATAGCCCGCGGCCAGCATATACGAAAATCCCAGCGAAAAAAGAAACAGGCAGCCGATGATCCAGATTGCCGTGAGCGACGAAAGCGGTAGCCGCCGCTGGAAAAACAGCACGATCAGCACATAGGCGGGCAGGGAATAGACGAGATTGATCAGCGCCGTATAAGCGCGCGTAAGGATAAAAAGTTCCACCGGGAAGCGCACACGCGCAAGCAAAGATTTGTTATCGGCCAGAGACGTCATCGCGGCGGTGGTGGTGCCTGTAAACATCTGCCACAAAAGATAACCCGAGAGGTAATAGACGGGATAATTTTCGATGGAGCGGCGGAACAGCTGAGAAAAAATCAGCGACAGTACAACCATGGAAAGCAGGGGGTTGAGCACGCTCCAAAAAACACCCAGATACGAGCGTGCGTATCGCCGCTTGATTTCACGCGCGGTAAGCTGGCGGATAACAAACCCGTACTGTCTAAGCGTGGAATCTTCCGATTTTTTAGGTTTTGTCCGCCGCAATGGACGGCGCAGTGCGTGCCGGGTGTGGCGAAGCGTCTGCCAGCGGCGATTTTGCCGCAGAAAACGGGCAGGATGCGGCGCGGACAATACGGCGCTGGCCGCAAACCAGGCGCTTTCCGTGAGCGGTACATCGCGCCGCAGATGCGTATGCAGGCGCGCGGCCGTTCGGTTTTGGCGCAGTTCGTGTTGGGTAAGCGGACGCGCGAGCGGTTCGGTTTCTTCCCCCAGCACATCGTCGGAAAAAGGCAGGCTGCCGAATACGCGCGCTTCCTGCCGGGAGGGTGTGTTCATAAACAGACGAAGCACCTGCGATACGGCTTTGCGTTCCCGGATCAAATCGGGCGGCAGGTCGGTGTCCTGTGCAAGCAAATGAATATACGTGAGCAGCGGCTGACGAAAACGACAGCAAAAAGCCACGCGTTCCGGCAAAGCGGGGGCCAGACGCGGAATCCAGCGATCGCCGCTTTTTTCATAGCCGATCGTCATGCCGTGCGGCGCCGAGAGCACCGCTTCGAATACGCAGGGGTTAAAGTCGATTTTTTCGCGCAGGCCTTTGTTGGGAGCAAAAAAATAGGTGTGTACACAAGCAGCCGGAACTTCCTTTGGAAGTTCGTACAGGCCCCAGAAATAGCCGTCCGGAAGTTTTTGACATCCCATCTGCGACAAAACCTGATGCAGGCTTAATAGCGTTGTACCTGTCCAGCCGCTGTCGGCAAAAGCATAGGGGATGTCGTCGAGCAGGCCTTCTTGTTTAAAATAACCGGTGATCGCAGGCAGCGCTTCGCGGGAATGACGATCGAGCAGTTCCAGAAAATCTCGGTTTCCGGCAAGCGCTTTGCGTATTTGGGGAAGCGATGTGCGAGAGATGATTTCATCCGGCGCGAAAGAAAGACCCAGTTTCGGCCAGATTGCGGCGCATTCCTCGGGGGAAAGTCCGGCGCGGCGCAGGATGCGCAGCGGCGTGACCTGCAATCCCCAGCGGCACAGATGGTCGAGCGCCTGGTCGTGATCGAGATGATAAAGCGGCTGGCGCAGAGAAAAGCGGGAACAGGCGAGATATCGGCATTCCAGCGGCAGGTGAAATGCCCGGCAGAAAATGCGCGCCGCGAGACACGGAAAATAACCGTCGCGCGAGAGAAAATAGAGTCGCCGCACGCCGTTTTGAACGGCTTGTGTCACGAGCCACCGCACAAAGGCGCCCAGCGCAGGCCCCCACACCCACGCTGCGGACGATTCAAGGGTATGAAAAGAGGAGCTGCGCATGGCCTGCGCAGCACGATACAAAGCCGGCGCCTGCTTTAAAGCGGCCTGATAGGCTTCTGTTTTTCGGGTACGTCCCGCGTGTCTGTTTTCCATACGTTCTCCTTGATTTTCTGTTTGCCAAGCCGGCGGCGGATGAAATGCTGAATACGGGCGGGCACCAGCCCCACCAGCAGCGGTTTGTAAACATAGGGCCAGGTTCGGAGCCTCAGGATGCCCAGCCGGCGGAATCCGCTGCGGCGCAAGTGCATTTCCCGCACCCGACGGGCATAGCTGCGCCGGCGATAGGCGTCCCGGTCTTCGCGATAGCGCAAAAGCGGCGTGCGCAGGTTGCAGCCCCGATAGCCGCGGCTGTGCAGGCGCATGAACAATTCGTAATCCTCACACTGCAAAACCCGGCGCGCGGTGTTGTAGCCGCCGTTTTGCAGCAAAACACTGCGCCGAAACAGTACGGAAGGGTGGATGTACGGCGAATGCGGTAGAAAATCCCGGGCGCGCGGCTTGTCCGGTACGGTTTGAAGTCCCCAGATCCCCTGGCTGTCAAACAGCAGGGCTTGGGTACCGACCCAGCTGAAAACGGGGTGTGTATCTAAAAAATGCACTTGCCGCGCCAGACGATGCGGTTCGGCAATATCGTCGGCGTCCATACGGGCAATATAACGCCCGCGCGAGCGGAAGATGCCGTGATTCAGGGCGTGTGCCAGGCCGCAGTGGGCGCGCTCATGCAGCAGGATAATGCGGGAATCCATAGCGGCGGCTTCTTCAAACAAGGGGCGGTATGCTTCCCCGGAACCGTCGTCGCACAAAAGCATTTCCCAATCTTCAAAAGTCTGGCGGCAAATCGAAGCGACGGCCGCCAAAAAGGGTTCGCGTTCCGGATTGTGGACGCCCATGACCACGCTGACCGCAATTTTGTTTTTCATCCTGCATCCTCCCTGAAAAATCGGTGCTTTTTACATTCTGTACGGTTTTGATATGCTTTATTCCTGCAAAAAACTTGACACGGGCGGCCTCGTGCCGTATCCTTGTACAGGATGAAACGGAGAGAATGTTCATGAAAACGAAAATTGTGGAATGGATGAAAAAAGAGACCGTTTTGGTCGTGGCTTGGGTGCTTGCGCTGCTTTCCATGCTGGCTGTGCCGCCGGATGGCGGATATGCCGATTACGTGGACGTGCGTACGCTGCTTTTGCTGTTTTCTCTGATGGGCGTAACGGCCGGCTGTCATGCGCTGGGATTGTTCCGCCGGTTGGGCGAAAAACTGCTGTGCCGCGCCAAAAGCACACGCCAGCTGGAATTTTTGCTGGTGATGCTCTGCTTTTTTTCGAGTATGCTGATTACAAACGACGTGGCGTTGATTACGTTTGTACCGTTTGCGGTGAGCGTTTTGCGGTTGGCCGGGCAGAAAAAACGCGTTTTGTTTGTGGTTACGATGCAGACGGTGGCGGCCAATTTGGGCAGTATGCTGCTGCCGGTAGGAAATCCGCAGAATATTTATTTGTATACGCAGTCGGGATGTTCTCCGGCGGAATTTATTTTGCTGATGCTGCCGTATACGCTGGCGTCGTTTGTGTTGTTGTGTATTGCCTTGCTGCTGCGCAGAAATCATACGCTTACGCCGTTTGCCCAGCGTGAACAGGAACCGATGGCCCGCGTCAAACTGGCGGTTTACGGCGTGCTGTTTATTTTGTGCCTGCTTGCGGTTTTGCGTGTGTTGCCCGCCTGGGCGGCTTTTGCGGCGGTGTTGGTGGTATTGCTTGTCATGGATGCGCCGGTTTTGCGCCGGGTGGATTATGCCTTGCTTGCCACATTTGTGGGATTTTTTGTGTTTGTGGGCAATATGGGGCGTATTCCGCTGCTGCGGCAGGGCATTGAGGCCATGCTTTTGGGGCACGAAGCGCTGGTATCCGCTGCGCTCAGCCAGGTGATCAGCAATGTGCCGGCGGCGCTGCTGCTGAGCGGTTTTACGCAAAAATGGCAGCTTTTGCTGATCGGCGTAAATATCGGCGGATTGGGTACGCTAATTGCCTCCATGGCCAGCCTGATTTCGTATAAATGTATCGCACGGGAATTCCCGGAGCAGAAGGGACGCTATCTGGCGCTTTTTACCGGCGTGAACGTCGCGTTTCTGGTGATCCTGCTGGCGCTGTGCGTGGTGCTGACAGGCGCGCTATAAAAAATAAAAGCTGCCCGAAAGGCAGCTTTTTTATCAGGCAAGGAAGTGAAGAAGAGAATGGAAACGGTTACGATTTGTGGAAGTATGCGGTTTTCACAGGAAATGAAAGAGATTGCATTTATGCTGGAAAGCCGCTACGGGCTCAATGTTTTGCAATGCACCTACAACGAGCAGGGGGCGGAAATCACGCCCGACATGCTGGAAAACCTTGAACAGGCACATTTTGTAAAGATCAGCCTGAGCGATTGGATCTATGTTGTGGATATCGGACATTATATCGGAGATGCGGTTCGAAAAGAAATCGCCTACGCCGAAGAACACGGGAAAAAAGTTGTTTTCCACAGCAACAGGCTTTATGATACGGCTGTGCATCATACATAAACAAAAGGCGTCCATCCCGCGGGGATAGGCGCCTTTTTCAAATCTTTATTCAACGTATTCGCTTTCTGTTTCGTCTTCTGCTACGGGGTCGTCGACACAAAGCAGACTGTTCTGCCTAAAGAAGAACCGCGGTACGCGCGGGCCTACGGCACAAACCAGTTCATACGCAATCGTTTTGTTGGCTTCGGCCAGTTCGTCTACGGTGATTTCGGTTTCACCGTCGCGTCCGAACACCGTCACGGCGTCGCCGCGCTGTACGCCGGGCACATTTGTCACATCCAGCATCAGCTGATCCATGCAAACCCGGCCGACGATCGGGACACGCACGCCCCGCACAGACATACAGGCTCCGGCTTCGGAGCTGGAACGCAGGTATCCATCGGCATAACCGACGGGAACGGTGGCCAGCACCGTGTCGTTTTGGGCGGTAAAGCGGCGGCCGTAGCTTACGGTATCGCCTGCGTGGATCGTTTTGACCAGCGAAACCACGCTTTTGAGCTGCATAACCGGGTGAAGCTCCGGCAGATGGCGAACCGCGCCCGACGGCGGCAGGCCGTAGAGCACGACTCCGGCGCGCACCATATCGAGATGCATGTCGGGATATTCAAAAATCGCCGCACTGTTGGCGCAGTGACATACCGAGAATGTCACGCCTGCCTGTTTCAGGTAATCTCTGGCGTGGCAGAAGCAGGTAAACTGCTGACGGGTAAAAGCTTCGCCGTCTCCGCCTTCATCCGCTACAGCAAAATGTGTAAACAGCCCTTCCGGGATAAGTCCTGGCAAGCGGCAAATTTCCGCTGCCTGGGCAAGATTTTCGTCGTCTTTTCCAATCGTATGGTACAAAAAGCCGATCCGGCTCATGCCCGAATCAATTTTCAAATGCATGCGCACCCGTACTTGGGCTGCTTGGGCTGCATCACTAAGGGCGCGGCCGTATTCCTCTGAAAAAACAGCCTGTGAAATGCCGTTGTTTGCAAGCAGGGATGCGCAGTCCGGGTCGGTATAACCTAAAACCAGAACGGGCGTGGTAATGCCGCTGCGGCGCAGCTGCAAGGCTTCTTCAATATTCGAAACGGCAAAAAAATCGGCGCCCAGCGATTCATACAGATGCGCCAGCTGTACGGCGCCGTGTCCGTATGCGTTGGCTTTGATCACGCAGCAAACTTTAGCTTGCGGAGACGTGGCACGCCGAACGGCTTCATAATTCCATTGTGCAGCATCCAGGTCAATTTCGGCCCAGGTGCGTTTTCGCTGGCCTGTCATGACCATCCTCCTTTTCAATCAGCACACCGCCGCTTTCGGCGGTTCATAAAAGATTTATGCGTTTGCTTATGAAAAAAGCCCGAATGCTTGATGCATTCAGGCTTTTCTGGTGGACGCTAACGGACTTGAACCGCTGACCCTTCGCACGTCAAGCGAATGCTCTAGCCAACTGAGCTAAGCGTCCATTTTCAAGTGCTTTGTTATTATAGCGTATTTTTTGAAAAAAAGCAAGCGTTTTTTCATCTTTTTTTGTGCGTGTATGAAAAGGCCGCAACAGGTCACACTAAGCACAGGAAAGGAGCGGCACAAATGGAATATTTCAACGCTTTTTGGGTTGGCGGGCTGATTTGCGTGATTGGCCAGCTGCTTATCGATTATACGAAACTCACACCTGCGCGTATTATGGTGCTGTATGTAACAGTCGGCGTGCTTTTGGGTGCGCTGGGGCTGTATCAGCCACTGCTGGATCTTGGCGGAAGCGGTGCGGCCGTTCCGCTTTGCGGATTCGGCAATGCACTGGCGCAGGGTGTAAAACAAGCTGTGGAGGAAAAAGGCTTTTTAGGGATTTTTTCCGGCGGTGTTACGGCGGGTGCCGCGGGAATTGGCGCAGCGGTATTTTTCGCATTTTTGGCGGCCGTTTTTGCAAAACCTAAAGAAAAGCCATAAAGGAGCAAAAATAGCTTGCATAAAAACGTAAAAGTTTTCGTCCACCTTTTTCAAAAGGTGGTGGGGTCGAGGGGCAACGCCCTCGGCGCGCCTCGCAAGGCGCGAAATACCTTTGCGTCATAACGCGCAGGAGGGTAGCCGAAAGCGTCCGGAGGACGGTTTCGGCGTAGGGAACCCTCGCCGGGGGTTCCCTATATAACTTTTCTTTAAAATTTATTGATTAACATTTTTTATAGATAAAAAACGTGTGTACTTTGCGGTACACACGTTTTCAGCTTATCAGATATTGAACAGCATCTGCGCGTAGGTGGGGAAGGGCCAGTATTCAGCGCCTACCATCAGCTCCAGCTCGTCGGTAACGGTACGGGCGGCCTCCATAGCGGGGATCACCACGTCATGATAATAACGGGCTTCCTTAAACGGGCAGTCTTCCTGACCGGCTCCGGCTTCGGCTGCTTCCAAAGCTTCTGTTTTATCCATCAAATCGGCAATACGATCCGACAGTTTTTCCAGCAGGCGCATTTCGCCGCGGCTGCACAGTTTTTCGTTAACAGCCTTCTTGGCGGCCAGCGTAGAGGCTACGCGTTCTTCGTAAGCGAGTACAGCCGGGATGATATCCTGATTCAGCATATCGATGGCGGTAAGCGCTTCGATGTTGACATTCTTTACATAGGCTTCCAGGTTGATGGTGCAGCGGGAACGGCTTTCCAGTTCGCTGTAAACATGATGACGTTCAAACAAACGGATCGTTTTTTCGCTGACCAGTGCGGGGAGCGCATCCACGGCGGATTCCAGATTCAGCAGGCCGCGGCGCTTGGCTTCGGCTTTCCATTCTTCGGAGTAGCCGTCGCCGTCGAAGATAATACGTTTATGCTCAATGATCGTCCGTTTGATCAGTTCGGTCAGCGCGGCGTAGAAATCGTCGGCGCCTTCCAGTTCATCGGCAAACTGCATCAGCACATCGGCCATCATCGTGTTGAGCACGGTATTGGGGCCGGCCACGGACTGAGAAGAACCCAGCGAACGGAACTCGAATTTATTGCCGGTAAAGGCAAACGGAGACGTACGGTTGCGGTCGGTGTTATCCATGGGGATTTTGGGAAGCACATCCACGCCGATATCCATCTTGCCGTCGGGGCTTTCTTCGTAATGCGCGCCGGTTTCGATGGCATCGAGTACATGTTCCAGTTCGCTGCCCAGGAACATGGAAATGATTGCAGGCGGGGCTTCGTGTGCACCCAAGCGGTGATCGTTGCCGGCAAAAGCAACGGATGCGCGCATCAGATCCTGATGGTCGTCAACCGCCTTGATCACGGCGGCCAGGAACAGCAGGAACTGGGCGTTTTCGGCCGGCGTGTCGCCGGGATCAAACAGGTTCACACCCGTATCGGTGGAGAGGGACCAGTTGTTGTGCTTACCGGAACCGTTTACGCCCTTAAACGGCTTTTCATGCAGCAGGCAGACGAGGCCGTGCTTGAGGGCAACTTTTTTCATCACTTCCATCGTGACCTGGTTGTTGTCGGTGGCGATGTTGGTCGTGGTGAAAATGGGAGCCATTTCGTGCTGGGCGGGAGCGGCTTCGTTGTGTTTGGTTTTCGAAAGGATGCCGAGCTTCCAGAGTTCCTGGTCGAGGTCGGCCATATATGCCGCGACACGGGGCTTGATGGCGCCGAAATAATGATCTTCCAGCTCCTGACCCTTGGGCGGGCGGGCGCCGAACAGCGTGCGGCCCGTAAACTGCAGGTCTTTGCGCTGGTCGTAGAATTTTTTATCGATGAGGAAGTATTCCTGTTCGGGGCCTACCGTGGAAATAACGCGTTTCACATCGTTCTGGCCGAACAGACGCAGAACGCGCAGCGCCTGCGTATTCAGGGCGCTCATGGAACGCAGCAGGGGGGTCTTTTTATCCAGCACTTCGCCCGTATACGAGCAGAAAGCGGTAGGAATGCAGAGCGTGCCGTCTTTTACAAAGGCATACGAAGTGGGGTCCCAGGCCGTATAGCCGCGGGCTTCAAAGGTGGCGCGCAGGCCGCCGGACGGGAAGCTGGAGGCATCGGGTTCGCCTTTAATCAGCTCTTTGCCCGAAAAATCCATGATGACGCGGCCGCCATCGGTGGGGGTAATAAAGCTGTCGTGTTTTTCGGCGGTGATGCCGGTCATCGGCTGGAACCAATGGGTGTAGTGTGTGGCGCCCTTGGAAAGCGCCCAGTCTTTCATGGCGCTGGCCACGACGTTGGCTACATCGGGATCAAGCGTTTCGCCCATTTCGATGGTCTTCTTCACAGATTTATAAATGTCTCTGGGAAGCTTATCCTTCATGACGGAATCGTTGAAAACAAGGCTGCCGAAAATTTCTGGTACACTGCTCATGTAAAATGACACTCCCTCTATATCGTTTAACATGGTGTATACAAAAAGCGCTGTGAGACGATGAACCCGCTCACAGCGCCCTTGCTGTTTACTGAAAATATTATATGCTTATTCGTGAAAAAGTCAACCCGGTTTTGGGAGCTTGAGAAGATTTCGTGAAATTCCGCTTAAAGATTCCCGGTGGAAAAGCAGCCTTTTAGGTGTTTTTTTCATGGAGAACACGAAGCGGTTAAAACGCAGGCGCGGCGTAGCTTTTAAATAGAAATAAAGAGCCGAAAAAACAATAAACCCCGACACAAACCGTGTGTCGGGGCCTTCGATTGGAGCGGGCAATGGGAATCGAACCCACCTCTAAAGCTTGGGAAGCTTTCATTCTACCGATGAACTATGCCCGCATGTTGATGGCCTATTCATTCTAGCACATCCGAATTGGTTTTGCAAGGGTGAACCATAAAAAACAAAACGTAAAAAGAAAGCCCGGAAAATAAAGCTTCCGGGCTTTTGCTTTTTTACCGGGCGCCTCGCTGGGTCTGCCGGCTTTCTTTATAAAAGTAATCGATGATATCCCGCCGTGTAACGATGCCAATAAATGATCCCAAATCGTCCACAACAGGTACGAAATTCTGGTTCATCACACGGTCGAGCAATTCGTCCATGCCGGCGGTAATTTTTACCGGGGCATTGCGGTCGATACGAAGCACATCGCGCATCAGTGTATCTTCGATGTTCTTCATGGAAATGCGGTGAAGCTCTTCCGACTGTGTATCAACCAGATACCACAGAAAATCACCTTCGCTCACCGTGCCTATGTACTTATTGTCCCGGGTGATAACGGGAATGGCGGTGTAACCATGATGCCGCATTTTTTCGAGCCCCTGTCTGAGCGAGCAATCGTCATACAGCGTGGCTACATCACGCTTGGGATGGATAAAGTATGCAATATTCAAGATAAATTCCTCCGGTTCACAATCGAGCAGCGGTTTTGTTTTAACCGCGGCGGCCGTACCTGAATGTACGGCATGGGTTCAACAGGCCGTTCTAACCTGGCCTCCTTTTCCATCCTTATTATATCGAAAAAGAACCGGAAAGTAAACAGGTCTATGCAAAAGTTACACAAAAATTCATATTGTATTCAAAGGTGCTCTATCTATCCTGCTAAGGTATAGAGAATGCCGCCCAAAACGCCGCAGCCTGTCATGACAAGAATGGGGCTGGGTTTCCAGATTCTGAGTACCGCAAAAGCCGCCGCAAACAGTCCCAATGCGATCAGGTTGATGTCCTGTACATTCATGGTGAATCCGCCTTCGCCCCAAAGAGCGAGCAGCAGGATGGATACGCCCGCCGAAGCGATGAGTGCCACAACAGCCGGACGAAGCCCGCCCAGAACGCCCTGAATGATGCTCAGATTCTGATAGCGGAAATACAGCCAGGCCAGCAGGGAAACGATAATGCACGAAGGCAGAATGCAGCCTGCTGTTGCCACCAAAGCGCCCGGAAGTCCAGCAATTCGCATACCGACAAACGTAGCCGAGTTCACGGCGATCGGGCCGGGGGTCATTTCGGCGATGGTGATCAGATCGGTGAATTCCGTAAGGGTAAGCCAGCCGTGCAGGGTAACGACCTGGTTTTGAATCAGGGGCATAGCCGCCATACCACCGCCTACACTGAACAGACCGATCTGCATAAAGCTCCATAAAAGTTCCAGAAAAATCATTTCGCGCCCTCCTTCTTGCCGTGAACAAACAGGGTGCGCACCGCGCCGATGACACCGCAGGCCAGAATGATCAGCATGACGTTTACACCGAGAATGTAGTTGGCTACAAAAGCGACGATCATGACTAGAACGGAGAGAATATCTCTGTCTTTTACGATTTTGCCGCCCAGGTTACAGACAACATCGGCTACAACGGCTGCAACGCCCGACTGCATACCTTTTAAAACAGCGGATACGATGGCGTTGGTGCGGAACGCTGTGTAAAACAGCGAAATCACCGAAATGATAATCAGCGGCGGCAATACCGTTCCCAAAATGGAAATAGCCGCTCCAACTACACCCGCTACGCGATAGCCTACCAAAATAGATGCGTTGACCGCAACCGCACCCGGAGACGACTGCGCGATAGCCGCCAGATTCAGCATTTCTTCGTCATCAATCCAATGCAGTTCATCGGCAAATTTCTTTTTCATCAGCGGGATGATGACATACCCGCCGCCGAACGTAAAAGCGCTGATATAAAAAGTTGATACAAACAATTGCAGCAGCACTTTCCAGCTTTTCTTTTTCTCCACTCTGGATTTTCCCTCCTGTTATGCTCTAAGATTTACCAAACGGATATAGCATAGCACGATTTGTTGTTTTGTTCAACCGAATGGAGGCAGTATAACAAACTCTAATACCGCTATAAAAAAATACCGGCCTTGTCGATTGACAAGCCGGCAGGAATACGTTAGGATAATCCTAAAAGGAGGCGTTTGAAATGAAATTGTTCTTTGATCCCGGACAGTCAGCATCAATCGGTATTATCGGCGGCGCGGATGGCCCCACAGCCGTTTATGTGACCAGCAAGGCGATCCCGTGGGGGGCTGTTGGTCTGGTAGCCGCAGGCGCAGCCGTTATTTTGGGAACTATACTGGCGATTGTTTGTGTCGCCCGCAAACGATAATCTGATTTATTGCGTGTAGAGCCGTACCCGGCAGTTGCACTTTCCTTTTTTAGAAAGAGAAACCACACCGTCAAAGATAAATTTGCCGTAACCCCGAACGGAAACGACATCGCCCGGCTTGAGCGGACAGCTGTTGTTTTCGGTGATCCGGGCGTTGACGGCAATTTTTTTTGAAAAGAACAGCGTGTTGGCTTCTTCCCGCGAAAGGCGGAACAGGCGGGCAATCACGGCGTCGGCCCGTTCGCTGGCTGCCTGTACGAGCTGCTCTTCCAGCTTGAAAAGCATCTCTTCAGGCGGCTTGTCCAGAATGGTGCAGCGCACGGCCGTATGACGCACGCTATCGATGTTTTCAGCGATATAAGCGGCCATGGTCTGTGTACAGAACAGCATACCCAAGTTGTCCTTGACCAGAATATCGCCTACACAGTCGCGTTCAAGTCCAAGATGCATCACAGCGCCCAGAAAATCGCGGTGGGTCAGCCGGTCGGCAAATTTTTGCTGCTTGGGTTCGATTTTAATGCAGGCGATAGGGTAGACGGTTGTTTCTTCCGGAGAAAAACAGGCCATCTGCCGCTGGCAGCCCTGCGTGCCGCCGAAAAATTCCAGCCCGCAATAGGAAAACTCATCGGCGTGCATCAGCAACAGGCTCTGTTCGGCTTCATTTAAAAAGCCGGTGAAAACCGGGCGGCTCTGTGCGTAAGCTTTGCCGGCCAGGTCGTGAAAATGCCGCAGCAGGCGTTCATCATCCGTCATAGCGAACCTCCCGCTTCAAGCGGCGCATGCGTACAAAATAGCTGGAGAAAAGCACGACATCCGCGCCCAGCCAGGCGCAGATTTCCGCCCAGAACAAGCCTTCTTCCCCGATGGCGAGCGGAAGCAGCAGGATGACGCCGATACGCATCACCAGTTCGGCGATACCCGAAACCATGGGCATCACGGTGTCGCCGATGCCCTGCAGTACAGAACGGAATACATACAACAGATACAAAACCGGCAGGAAAACAGCCATAACCGAGAGATAGTGATAAGCAATGTCCAGCGTGGCGGCTACGTCGCTGGCGTCGCCTGAGATAAAGCAGCTCAGAATGATGCGACCGAAAACCAGCATGGCAATGCCGATTATAACTGCAGTTACCGCGCCCATCCAGGCGCCCGCACAGGTACCTTTTCTGATGCGGTCGATTTTTCCGGCTCCAAGGTTCTGGCCGGCGTAGGTTGTCATGGCAAAGCCGTAGGAATAGGCGGCGATTTCCAAAATACCATATAGCTTATTGGCGGCTGTAAATCCGGCGATATAAAGCACGCCAAAGCCGTTGATCACAAACTGAACCACCAGGCCGCCCACGGAGATAATGAAATTCTGGAAAGCAAACGGCGTGGCCAGGCGTATCAGGCGCACAGACAAGGCGCGGTCAAAATGCATTTCGCCTTTTTCCATGCGAAGCAGCTCGATATGGCGAATGGCGCGCAGGCAGATCAGCGCCGAAAGCGCCTGCCCGATCACCGTAGCAAATGCGGCGCCGGCTACGCCCCAGTGGAACACCATAACAAAAAGCAGGTCGAGCACGATATTGGTCAGCGAAGCGATAATCATGGCGCGCAGGGGCGTTTTGCTGTCGCCCAGTGCACGCAAGACGGCGGCAAACAGGTTATACGCCATAACAACCGGTACGCCGGCAAAAATCACACCCAAATAAGAGGCCGACGTGCCGATGATTTCTTCGGGTGTATTCAGCAGACGCAGAACAGGGAACATCAGCGAAAGGCTGAGCACCAGAATGACCCCGGCGCAGATAGCCGAAAGATAAACCGAGGTGCTGTAGGTGCGGCGCAGCTGCTTGTAATCCCCGGCGCCAAAATCCTGTGCGAGCTGAATGCAGAAGCCTTGCGCAAAGCCCTGAATCATGCTCAGAACCAGCCAGTTGAGCCATTCGCCGTTGCCTACGGCGGCCAGCGCGTCAATGCCCAGCGCGTTTCCAACCACAATCGTATCGACCACGGTATAAAGCTGCTGGAAAACATTGCCCACCATCAGCGGAAGTGCAAAAAGCAGAATCAGCTTGGCCGGTGAACCGGTTGTCATATTTTTCGTTGCGGAAGCCATGATACTCTCCTTCTTAAAATAAATTTGAATCAATGCCAAAAGAAGCCGGCATTTCCGAAAACCCGGAAAGCCGGCTTTTTTATTGTATCAGAGATTGCGAAAAAGTCAAGGGAATATCAGACATTTTTCCGTGTTCGAAACTGCCTGGGCGAAAGCCCCAGCTGTTTTTGAAAAGCGCGGTTGAACGTGCGCAGGCTGGTAAATCCGCAGCTTAAACTGATTTCGAGCATGCTCATGTGCGTGGTGCTTAAAAGCTCCTGCGCTTTGGCTAGGCGCAAAAAGTGGACATAGTCGCTGAAGCTGGTGTGCAGCCGGTGGGAAAAGACATGTGAGATATGGTATTTGCTCGCGCCCAGTTCACGCGAAAGAATATCGAGTGTAAGCGGGCGCTCGAAATTTTGCGCCAGATATTGAACTAAGCTTCCGGCTAAATCTATGGAGATCGGCTCCTGGGCGGGCTCGGTTGGCAAAACGGCGAAGATACGCGCCAGAATCAGCCGCAGCAGCGCCCGGTAAATTTCGGGATCGGGATCGGTTTTGACCTGCCGAACCAGCCCCTCCATCGCGTAGGGAATATCAGGATGCAGCGCCTCGCCTTCCAGAAAAGGACATACCGCGCGGGAATGTGTAAGGCGCGTGTAAGATTCCCCCAGAAAAGCCGCGCCCGCAATGACGATCAGATGGCGGCTTTGCGGGGTGAGCGTTTGATAGGAATGGATCGTGTTCGGGAAAACAACGGCCATTCCTCCGGCGGAGAGCTCGCGCGTTTGATCGTCCACCGTGACACGAACGCGACCTTCCTGAACCAGAAACAACTCAATATCGTTATGCAGATGCGCCGGGAAATTCATGTTTCCGCCGTTGGAAGCCTGAATATCGGCCGCGCGGTCCGAGCGGTTTTCATAATAAGCGCGCGTGTTTTTTTCCGGCATAGCGGATTCCTCCCCCATGTTCTATAAGAGCGCAATATTTGGCTAAAACGAAATCGCTTATGACACGTATTTTACCAGAAAGGGTGCTATAATGCAATCAAAAGAACCCACATTCGGGGAGGATTTTCATATGAAACATACGTTAGCTGTAATCGGATACGGCGGCATGGGCGGATGGCACTGCAAAAATATGGCGGAAAAAATTCCGGAAATCACCGTAAAGGGAATCTGGGATATCCGCGAAGAAGCTCGCGCAAAGGCCAAAGAAGACGGCCTGTACGCCTATAGCTCGCTGGATGAACTGCTGGAAGACAAGGAAGTGGATCTGGTCACGGTGGCCGTTCCCAACAACTTCCATAAAGATCTGGTGATCGCCTGCCTGCGCGCCGGGAAAAACGTGGTGTGCGAAAAGCCGGTGGCCATGAATGCCGCCGAGCTGGAAGAGATGATTGCCGCTTCCAAAGAAACCGGCAAGCTGTTTTCCGTACATCAGAACCGCCGCTGGGATAAAGACTACCGCATTGTGCGTGAGATCATCGAAAACGGCCGTATCGGCACGCCGTACTTTATCGAAAGCCGTGTACAGGGTTCGCGCGGGGCTATGTACGGCTGGCGTGGCTACAAAGTAAACGGCGGCGGCATGGTGCTCGACTGGGGCGTGCACCTGCTCGACCAGATGATGGATATGATTCATTCGCCGGTCGTTTCTGTGGATGCACATTTGCAGATTGTTTTTTCCGAAGAAGTGGACGACAACATCAAGCTGTTTCTGCGCTTTGAAAACGGCGTTTCCGCTTTGCTTGAAATGTCCACCAACTGCTTTGTGAACCTGCCGCGCTGGCATGTCAGCTGCACAAACGGTACGGCGGTTGTAGAAGACTGGGCCTGCCACGGCAAGACGGTTCAGCTGCGCGAAGACGCCGGCGAAATGGCTTGGGACGACGATATCGTCTACACCGAAGCCGGTCCCACCCGCACGATGGCGCCGCGCCCGGCTTATACCACCAAGGAAGAACCGCTGCCCGAAGTCAAAACAGACTGGTCGGATTATTATAAGAATATCGTCGATGTCATCGATAATGGCGCGGAACTGATTGTTAAGCCCGAACAGTGCCTGCGCGTGATGAAAGTGATCGATCTGATTTTCGAAGCCGAAAAGCAGGGCCACGGCATCGCCTGCCGAATCTGATTGGCGGCGCGGGGAGGAAACAAAATGGCGATTCGCGTCACGGTCTGGAACGAATATCTGCATGAAGTTCAGTCCGAACAGGTAACCCGAGTGTATCCGCAGGGAATTCACGGATGTATCCGGGATTTTTTGGAAAAAGAAGGCTTTGCGGTACAAACGGCGACTTTGCGTGAGCCGGAACACGGCCTGACCTGCGACGTGCTCGATCAGACGGATGTTCTCATCTGGTGGGGACATATGGCGCACGAGGAAGTCGCGGACGAAATCGTGGAGCGCGTTTACCGCCGGGTTCTGGACGGAATGGGGTTCATCGTGCTGCATTCCGGGCATGCTTCCAAAATTTTCAGGAAATTGTGCGGAACAGATTCCAGCCGCCTGAAATGGCGGGAGGACGGCAAAAAAGAGATCCTGTGGGTGGTGAATCCCGGGCATCCCATTGTATCGGGACTTGATGAAAAGATCATCGTGGAACACGAAGAAATGTACGGCGAACACTTTGACATTCCGCAGCCCGATGAGCAGGTTTTTATCAGCTGGTTTGAGGGCGGGGAAGTGTTCCGCAGCGGATGCTGCTGGCGGAGAAGCCGGGGAAAGGTTTTCTATTTCCGCCCGGGACACGAGTCGTTCCCGGTGTATTTCCAGCCCGAGATCCAGAAAGTGATCTGCAACGCGGTGCGCTGGGCAGCGCCTCAAGCAGAAATTCCGCAGGAAACCTATGGCAATACCCCGCCGGTTGTGGGGCGGGATTCGATTTGAGAGCCTTTTGCGCGGCCGAATGGCGGTGAAAGGTTCAGTGTAATCAGAAGGGAGAAGTTATCATGAAAAAAGCATTGATTTTACAGGGCGGCTGGGACGGACATGAGCCGAAGCTTACCTCGAAACGTTTTGCCGGATTGCTTGAAAAGAACGGTTATACCTGCACCATCAGCGATACGCTCGATGTGCTTGACGATCTCGATATGCTGATGGGCCTTGATCTGATCGTTGCCTGCTGGACGATGGGAGAGATCAAGCGCGAGTATGTTGATAATCTGTGCAAGGCTATCGGTGCGGGCGTCGGTCTGGCGGGGTGCCACGGCGGCATGTGCGATTCTTTCCGCCAGAATACTGAATGGCAGTTTATCACCGGCGGCCAGTGGGTCAGTCATCCGGGCGGCGACGGCATCGAATACACCGTCAACATTTGCCACGGTTCCAGCCCCATCGTGGAAGGCCTGGACGATTTCCCGGTTTGCAGCGAACATTATTATCTGCATATCGATCCTTCCATTGAAGTACTGGCCACGACGCGCTTCCCGATTGTGCCGTATTATCACATTTCCAACAAGCCGGTCGATATGCCGGTTGCCTGGACGAAATACTGGGGCAACGGCCGCGTGTTCTACACCTCGCTGGGTCATCACGACGACGTGTTTGATAAGTCGCCCAACGCGCAGATCCTCATGGAGCGCGGCATGGTATGGGCCGGCGAAGGCAAGCAGTATGCGATCGATCACAATCTGACGACCGAGCGTTTTGAAAATACGGCGAAGATGTATTGATCTTGCCGCCGAAGGAGGAGTTTCCCATGGGAAAGACTGTTAAAATCGGTATGGTCGGCGTAGGCGCCATCAGCGGCATCTACCTGAAAAACATCACCGAATGCTTTAAAGAAATCGAACTGGTTGCCGTGTGCGACCTGATCCGCGAGCGTGCCGAGCAGGCGCAGGAAAAATACAACGTGCCCAAGCTTTACGACACGATGTATGAGCTGTTTGCCGATCCGGAAATCGATATCGTGCTGAACCTGACCCGTCCGTATGAGCATTACGGCGTGACGATCGAAGCGCTCAAAGCCGGTAAGCACGTGTATTCCGAAAAGCCGCTGGCGGCTTCGATGGAAGAAGCCGACGAAATCGTCAAGCTGGCGCAGGAAAAAGGATTGATGCTGGGCGGCGCACCCGATACGTTCCTGGGCGCCGGTATCCAGACCTGTCGCAAGCTGATTGACGACGGCTACATCGGCGAGCCGATCGGTGCAGCGGCGTTTATGATCTGCCGAGGCCACGAAAGCTGGCATCCGGACCCGGCTTTCTATTATCAGTACGGCGGCGGCCCCATGATGGATATGGGTCCGTATTACATCACGGCGATGGTCAACCTGCTGGGCGGCGTTTCCAGCGTGATGGGCGTGACGAAGTCGGCGTTCCCCACCCGTACGATCACCAGCCAGCCGCATTGCGGTGAAGAAGTGAAGGTGGAAGTGCCCACTTATGTGACGGGTATCATGAATTTTGAAAACGGCGCGACCGGTACGATCTTCACGACGTTTGACGTATGCTATCCCGGTCAGGCGCGGCTTGAAATTTACGGTACCAAGGGTACGCTGTTTGTGCCCGATCCGAACACGTTCGGCGGCCCGGTCAAACTGCTGCGTCAGGAAAGCAAGGATAAAACGGTGATGGAAGTGCCGCTGTGCTTCGATTACTGTGAAAACTCCCGTGCGCTGGGTCTGGCCGATATGGCCAAGGCGCTGCAGACAGGCCGCGACGCCCGCGAAACCTATCAGCAGACCTACCATGTGTTGGAGATTATGCAGAGCTTTGAAAAGAGCAGCAAAGCAGGCGCGGTGGTGCCGATTCAGTCCAAATATACCCGCGGCGAACCGATGAAGAACAATCCGGTTCACGGTATTCTCGATTGATCCCAATAAAAGCCCAGAGCCACACGTTAATACCGTGTGGCTCTTTTTTCGGCAAATTAATTAGCAAGCAGAAAAAATAAAATATATTTTTCAACACACTTTTCTTTTTATTAGATAGATTGTATACTATATGTGGGCCTATGTCTTTATTCGAAAAGGAGAATGCGTTATGAAAAAGTGTTTTGCTATTTTTTTGGTACTCTGCCTTGTTTTCTCACTTTCTGGCTGTACATCTGGCGGTTCGTCTTCGTCTACCGCTTCTTCCCGTTCAACTTCCGGGGGCGAGATGGCAACCGGCCATAGTTTTGATTCTTTGCAGACGATTATGGGGGATACATCGTTCTATAACTGGGAGGATGTCTTGATTGTAATTGGCCGCATTGCTGAAGAGCCGTTCAGCGTCCGCCAGTTTGGGGATGTGCGCACGGTGGAAGTAGATCAAACGATTTACGGTGAGCTGCCGGAGGAAGTGAATCTTTTGCAGATGTACGAATTCCAGTTGGATACCAGCCGGA
>CALWVE010000018.1 GCA_944384905.1 uncultured Clostridia bacterium | reverse complement strand
CAATAACCGCAGAATCAAGATAAAGCTAAAGGGTCTGCCGCCTGCTCTTCACAGACAACAAGCCCTTTCGGTTGCTTGATTTATTTCTTCAAAAATATTGTCTAACTTTTTGGGGGCACTTCAGTTTTTGGCCGGGGGCAATTTTGCGTCTGTTTTGGAAAGGAGGTCATCGGTATGCAGATCATGGAGCCCGCTGTTTATGAAGCGTTTCATTGTATAGGCGGCGATTGTACGGATACCTGCTGCGCCGCGTGGGAAGTGGTGGTTGATCCCGAGAGCGCCGAAAAATACCGGCAGGCCGGCGGCGCAATCGGCGAACGGCTGCGTGCGGTGATGGAGCAGGACGGCGAAGATACGGTTTTCCGCCTGCAAAACGGACGGTGTCCGTTTTTGAATCAAGAGAATTTGTGCGATCTTTATATCGAACTGGGGGAAGCGTCGCTTTGCGCGACCTGCACGAAATATCCGCGCTTTACGCATGTATATGGCGGCGTAACAGAGCGGGGGCTTTCGCTTTCCTGCCCGGAAGCGGCCCGGCTTTTGCTGAACCCCACCGAGCCGATGACGTTTGTCACTCATACGGAAGAAGGCTTTCCGGAGCCGAACGCGCTCAATCCAACCCTGTATTTTTCGCTGCGGAAAGTCCGCGCGGCTGTGTTTGAGATGCTGCAAAACCGCACGCTCCCGTTGGAAGAACGCGCCCGGCGCTTGTGTGCGGCCGGTGAGGCGGTGCAGAAAACGATCAACCGCCGGCACTACGCGCAGATTGATTCCATCGGCAGAAAATGTTTGCAAGCCGACGCACAAACCGTTTCTTTACCGGAATTGCCGGAGAAACAGCTTGATTTTCTTACGGAAACTTTGCCTCGGCATTTAAAAACGCTTCTGCCTGAAGATACGCCCGGTGCTTTGCTGGCATCCTGCCCCGAAGCGGCTGTGATGCTGGAACATTTTCTGGTTTATGGGGTGTATCGCTATTGGATGGAGGCCGCTTACGACCGGCAGCTGCTGCCTAAAGTGCGGCTGTGTGTGCGTTTGTATCGGCTGGCCGCTTCTCTTGCGGCGCAGCGCGTTCGCGAAGAAAGCGGATTATCCAAAGAAGAGCTGAGAAAAATTATTTCTCTTTGCTGCAAAGAAATCGAGCATTGCAGCGAAAACCTGGAAATTTTCTCGGCTGTGCGCTGATTTTACATAGCGCGGAAAGAATTTTCCTCTTTCATTTTATGGCAAATCGTAGTATGATAAAAAGCAGGAAATCCGCGCCGCGCGGCGGCCGGATCAGCATGAAGGAGTGTAAAGCATGGGCACGATTTTTGATGTAGAAGTGATGAAGGGATATATCCGTATGTGCGACGACGGCTGGCAGCAGGGCTGGCACGAGCGCAACGGCGGCAACTTGACGTATCGTATGCGTCCGGAAGAAGTGGAACAGTGCCGCCCGTTTTTCAAAGAAACTCCCGGTGAATGGGTAAACATGGGCGTACAGGCCGATAATTTGGCCGGCGAGTATTTTATCAGCACCGGCAGCGGCAAGTTCTTCCGCAATGTGATTCTTGCTCCGCAGGATAACATCTGCATCGTTGAAATCAACGAAAAGGGCGATAGCTGGCGTATTGTTTGGGGCCTGGAAAAGGGCGGACGTCCCACCAGCGAGTTCCCGAGCCATTTTATGAACCACAGCGTGCGCAAGGCCGCAACCAACGGGGAATATCGTGTGATTTACCATGCTCATACCCCCAGCCTGATTGCGCTCACATATGTTTTGCCGCTGACGGCAAAAGATTTTACCCGTGCCCTGTGGCAGAGCGCTACGGAATGCCCGGTTGTATTCCCCGGCGGCGTAGGCGTTGTGGAATGGATGGTGCCCGGCGGCTCTGAGATCGCCATGGCTACCAGCGAACTGATGAAAAAATACGATGCCGCCGTATGGGCGCATCACGGCCTGTTTGTATCCGGCCCCGATTTTGATATCACCTTCGGCTTGATGCATACCATCGAAAAGGCCGCCGATATTTATGTGCGTGCTTTGTCTGCCGGTCAGGGGAAGATCCGTCAGACGATCACAGACGACAATCTGCGTGCGATTGCCCGCGATTTCGGTGTGACGCTCAACGAAGAATTCTTGGACTAAGAGAGACGCTTCGGCACAATTGGATGAAATCGGGTCCCTGCCCGTCACACGCTGTGTGATAGGCGGGGATTTTTTGCTGTGCACAAGATATAGTGAGCGTGTGGTTAGATTTACATAAATCTTGTGTTTTTTCTTTATGGAAAGAAAAAATGTGAGCAGGATGATAAAATTTTTTAGCCCCTGTTTGCCCCCTATATGGAAGAAAGATGCGAACATTATTTTTCCAAATCCGAATTGTTAAAAATAAAGCCAGGGTTTTGCTTGTAAAATGTTTTGCATGGTTGAAAGATTCTATCGGGCGAACTGTATGGTTTGTAGCAAAAAAGGTCACAAGGTAAAAAATGGAAGGGATTTTTAAACTCTTGACTTTTCCGGGCACAACATATAGTATATATATTGCGCCGCGATTCAATGGGTAGAAGATGGCCCGGAGATGGAACGCGGTGTATTTTACGCTTAAAATTTGTGTTGCCTGAATGGAAGGCGGACTCCAAATAAAAACGAAGATAAATACAAATCGGGGGAAAGGTGAGAGCTGTGAAAGTTATTAAACGAAACGGAACGACAGTTGATTTTGAGCGGCAGAAAATTGCCAATGCGATCCGCAAGGCAAATCTGGCTGTTGAAGAAGAAGAGCGCGTAAACGAGGAAGAGATTGAATCGATTGTGCAGACGATCGAGGGCAAAAAGCGTCCGCGCCTGCTGGTGGAAGATATTCAGGATATGGTAGAGCATGAGCTGATGCAGAAGCAGAAATATGCCCTGGCCAAGGCTTATATCATCTACCGCTATACGCGCGCACTGGTGCGCAAGGCCAACACC
This sequence comes from uncultured Clostridia bacterium, assembly GCA_944384905.1. Lineage (GTDB taxonomy): Bacteria > Bacillota > Clostridia > Oscillospirales > Acutalibacteraceae > RGIG7265. The sequence goes on along the minus strand of CALWVE010000018.1, from coordinate 2,698 downwards.
ACCGACGAATCGATCCTCAGCCTAATTCAGAACGCCAACAAAGAGCTGGCAGAGGAAAACTCCAATAAGAATACGGCGATTGCCTCTACACAGCGAGACTATATCGCGGGAGAAGTTTCGCGCGACCTGACCCGCCGTATCCTGCTGCCCGAGAAAATCTCGAAGGCGCACGATGAAGGCATTCTGCATTTCCACGATGCCGACTATTTTGTGCAGCCGATTTTCAACTGCTGCCTGATCAACATCGGCGATATGCTCGATAACGGCACCGTGATGAACGGCAAAATGATCGAAAGCCCGAAGAGCTTCCAGGTGGCCTGCACCGTTATGACGCAGATCATTGCGTCGGTAGCTTCCAACCAGTATGGCGGCCAGTCCGTGGATGTGGGGCATTTGGGTAAATACCTGCGCAAGAGCTATCATAAGTTTAAGCAGGCTATCACCAGAGAGTGCGGCGAAGATGGTACGCCCGAACTGATCGAGCGTCTCACCCAGAATCGCCTGCGCGACGAGCTGAAATCCGGCGTACAGACCATTCAGTATCAGATCAACACGTTGATGACGACCAACGGCCAGTCCCCGTTTGTTACGCTGTTTTTGTATCTGCGTGAAAATGATGAGTACGCAAAAGAAAACGCCATGATTATCGAGGAAATCCTGCGTCAGCGTTTGGAAGGCATCAAGAACGAAGCCGGCGTATATGTGACGCCCGCGTTCCCGAAACTCGTGTATGTACTGGATGAATGCAATTGCCTCAAGGGCGGCAAGTATGACTACATCACCAAGCTGGCTGTAAAATGCTCGGCCAAGCGGATGTATCCCGACTATATTTCCGCCAAGAAGATGCGCGAAAATTACGAAGGCAACGTCTTTTCGCCCATGGGCTGCCGTTCGTTCCTGGCTCCGTGGAAAGACGAAAACGGCAACTACAAATTTGAGGGCCGTTTCAACCAGGGCGTGGTGAGCATCAACCTGCCCCAGATCGGTATCCTGTGCCGCGGAAGCGAAGAGAAATTCTGGCCCATGCTGGAAGAACGTTTGCAGCTGTGCTTTGAGGCGCTGATGTGCCGTCACAATGCTCTGATGGGTGTGAAGAGCGATGTTTCGCCCGTACACTGGCAGCACGGCGCGATTGCCCGCCTGAAGCCGGGCGAAGTGATCGACCCGTATCTGGTAGGCGGTTATTCCTCCATCTCGCTGGGCTACATTGGTCTGTATGAGCTGACCCGCTTGATCGTAGGCGAAAGCCACACCACCGAAAAGGGCAAAGATTTTGCCCTGCGCGTGATGCAGTATCTGCGCAATAAATGCGATCAGTGGAAAGCGGAAACCGGCATTGGCTTTGCCCTGTACGGTACGCCGGCCGAATCGCTGTGCTATCGTTTTGCCCGTATCGATAAGGAACGTTTCGGTACGATTGAAGATGTAACGGATAAGGGTTATTACACGAACTCCTATCATGTGGATGTGCGTGAAAACATCGACGCGTTCAGCAAGTTCGAGTTTGAAAGCCAGTTCCAGAAGATTTCTTCCGGCGGCGCGATTTCCTATATCGAAATCCCGAATATGCGTCATAATCTGCCCGCGCTGGAAGAACTCGTTAAGTTTATCTACGACAACATCCAGTACGCCGAATTCAACACGAAGAGCGACTACTGCCATGTTTGCGGCTTTGACGGCGAGATTATCGTGAATGATGATCTGGAGTGGGAGTGCCCTGTGTGCCACAATAAAGACCACAACAAGATGACCGTTACCCGCCGCACCTGCGGATATTTGGGCGAAAACTTCTGGAATGTAGGAAAAACCAAGGAGATCAAAGCCCGTGTACTCCATCTGTAAAGGAGGCCGCTATGCGTTACGCAACCATTAAAAAGTATGACATTGCCAACGGTCCGGGCGTTCGGGTGTCGCTGTTTGTAAGCGGCTGCCGCCACCGCTGCAAGGGATGTTTCAATGCCGAACTGCGCAGCTTTGATTATGGTATGCCCTATACCCAGGAAATCGAAGACGAAGTGATGGCGGCGCTGCAAAAGCCTTATATCGCCGGACTGACCTTTTTGGGCGGCGAGCCGATGGAACCGGAAAATCAGCCGTTTGTGTTGAAACTCGCCGAACGGGTGCGCCGGGAAATGCCGGAAAAAACGATCTGGCTCTATACCGGGTACGATCTGGAATCGGATATTCTGGCCGCGCGTCTGGGCGATTGGGAAGTGACCGAGCGAATCCTGAATTGCGTGGATGTGCTGGTGGACGGCGAATTCGTGGAAGCGCTGAAGAATCCGGATCTGCGTTTTAAAGGCAGTTCCAACCAGCGGGTGATTAATCTTCCGGCTACGTTGGAACGTGACGAAATCGTGCTTTGGCGCGACGAGTTTACCACAGAAAAAGACCTGTAAAATAGCTGAGTGCCCGCCTGTTTGGCGGGCACATTTTCTAGAAAAAGAAATTTATACGAACAGATTACACAAAATAGATATGTATCAAGGGAACCCCCGGCGAGGGTTCCCTACGCCGAAAACGTCCCCCGGACGCTTTCGGCTACCCTCCTGCGCTTCATGACGCAAATGGGTTCCGCTCTCTGCGGAGAGCGGGAAGGGCTTCGCCCCTTCACCCCACCACCTTTTGAAAAAGGGCGCCGTGTGCCAGTGGCACACAAACAAGGCGCCGACCGTAGCGGCAGCGAAGACCTGGACGA
>CALWVE010000017.1 GCA_944384905.1 uncultured Clostridia bacterium | reverse complement strand
TTCTTCGCTGCCGCTACGGTCGGCGCCTTGTTTGTGTGCCACTGGCACACGGCGCCCTTTTCAAAGGTTTGCGGTTTCCAAAGGCAGATTCTCGCCTGCCGGCTCGGTCGGTGTTTCAATGCTTGCCGCTGGCAAGCAACACCCTTTGGCCGCTCTCCGCAGAGAGCGGAACTCTTTTGCGTCATAAAACGCAGGAAAGGGTGAAAAAACAGTCCACTGGACTGTTTTGAGGGAAAACCCTCGTCGGGGGTTTTCCCTTTACCAACTTATAATTGTGCAATCCTCTAATTAGAGATAAATTTTTCTACAAACTGAGACGTCCGCCCGGTTTCCCGGATGGACGTTTGATTTTCTTATACAGCTTACACTTCCGGTACGTTGATTTCAACTTCGCGGCCGCAGTTAGCGGAACGCACAATACCGTCGATGATCGCCTGGTTGTAAATGATCTCTTCCGTGGGAACGGGAGCCTTGTCGCCGTTCTTGCAGGCGTCCAGGAAGGAACGAATCTTCTTGTAGAACAGATCGCCCGTATCCTTTTCTTCCGGCGGAATCACGGTCTGCGTCTGCACGCCGGCCACATCGTGATACAGCACCAGCGGGCCGCCGATCGTGCCGTTCCAGCATTCGGTGGACGGGATACGCAGACCGCCCTTCGTGCCGAGGATCAGCGCGTCGCCGCAGGTATCCATGTGCATGGCCCAGGCAATGCGGAAGTCGAGGATGATGTCGCCTTCCAGACGAACAAACGCGGCGGCGAAATCATCTACGCCGAACTTTTCAGCGTATTCCGGATGGGTGGGATAGTAAGACGGATCGGTGCCGAAATAAGCGGACTTATAGCCCGTAACCGTCAGCGGCTTCGGATAGCCAACGGCGTTGAGCAGCATATCCAGCGAATAGCAGCCAATGTCGGCCAGTGCGCCGATACCAGCGGTTTCGTCTTCGATAAACGTGGTGCCGTAAGGCGTCGGGATACCGTGACGACGGCCGCCGCCGGTCTGGATGTAGTAGATCTTGCCCAGTTCGCCGGACTCTACGATCTTTTTGATCATCTTCATGTTGCCGTCCAGACGGGGCTGGAAGCCGATGGAGAGGATCTTACCGCTCTTCTTTTCGGCGCGGCGCATTTCAACAGCTTCTTCGAGCGTGACGCACATCGGCTTTTCGCACAGTACGTTCACGCCGTGCTCCAGCGCATAGATAGAGCATTCCGCATGGGTGCGGTTGTAGGTGCACACGCTTACAGCGTCGAGCTCTTCGTTGTCGATCATGGAAGCATGGTCCGGATACACATGCGGTACCGGAATACCCATCTTCTTGCAGAACTTTTCAACCTTGCCGGGGATCAGATCCGCCATAGCCACGATTTCGATATCGGGGCAGCGCACATAAGCCGCAATATGGGCTTCGGCGATCCAGCCGGTACCGATGATACCGATCTTCAGCTTTTTGCCGGTATCCACTTCTGCAGTTTCTTCGTCGCCTTCCTTGAAGCGATCCAGAATATCATCTGCCATTTTAATACACTCCTTATGAGCCGCTTCAAAAGCGGCGTAATTCCGTACGGCGTCCAACCGCGCCGCGCGATTCTGACATCATTATAACAAAGCGATTTGGCTATTTCAAGGTGTAAATCGACGACAGAAAAGAAACTTTTAAACGCTCAGCGTTCCTTTCCCATAAAGAACAGCGCAATCGTGCCGCAGCCCGTGTGAGAACCGATTACCGGCCCGATGTCGTTAATCACAACGTCTTTAACGTGCAGTTTTTTGCGGATGGCTTCGCCCAGACCTTCGGCTTCGTCAAAGCAGTCGCTGTGCGAAATAAAAATCACCTGTTCTTCGGGATTCGTCACGAGTTCTTCCATTTTGTGCAGCAGGGCATCGATGGACTGACGGCGGCCGCGCACTTTGGAAACCGGAATCAGATGGCCGGCATTATCCACGTGCAAAACAGGCTTGATATTGAGCATCGTGCCAAACACGGCAGCAGCCGCGGAAACACGTCCGCCGCGCTTGAGGTGATGCAGATCGTTCACCGTGAACCAGTGGCACAAATGCAGTTTGTTTTCTTCGGCCCAGGCGGCGAGTTCATCAAAAGAAGCGCCCGCCTGCTTCTTCTTGGCGCAGTAATAAGCGAAAAGTCCTTCACCCAGCGAAGCGCACAGGGTATCGATTACAACGATTTTGCGGTCGGGGAATTCTTCGCGCAGCTGTTCGGCGGCAATTTTAGCGCTCTGGCAAGTGCCGCTGAGTCCCGAAGAAAACGCCAGATACAGAACATCTTCACCGGCTTTGAGCACGGGCGTGAAAGCTTCTACAAATGTATCGGGATTGATCTGCGAGGTAGTCGGCATTGCGCCCGCACGGATATGATCGTAAAAAGCGCGAGCCGTCATTTCGCGCCCGTCGAGATAGTTATGATAAGTTTTTCCGTTCACGGTAAAGGAAAGCGGCAAAACGATAAGCTCAAGCTCATCAGCCAGAGCCGCGGGAAGATCGGTAGTGGAATCGGTAAAAATACGATAATCGGCCATAGTCTCTATCCTTTCTGTTTCCCGGCCAAAAAGTCTGAGACCGGGAGAGCTGGTTTTTATTATGATATCATATTCAGCATACAGGAAAATAGCAAATTTGTAAACTGCGCACTGAAAATTTTTAGCCTGTTTCGCAGATAAAGAACACTTTTTAAAAATGTGGTGAGGAACTTTCCAAAAATAAAAATAAAACCGCCTCATCCAAAAAGGACAGGCGGTTTTTTTATGGCTTCATCTGTAAAGTATCCCGCGGCGGTTCGCCGCTAGGGACCCCCGGCGAGGGCGGAGAATCTCCGCTCATAAGTCGCGAATGAAGCATAAAACAAATGAAAAGCCTCTGTCGCGCGACACGAGCTCTCTATTCAGTAAAAGCTTATTCGCGACGTATCCTGTGCCGGTTCGGCACCGCGGCCGCTTGATCGCAATTTTTATGAAAGTGAAGCGAGGTACGAGCGACCCGCGACTTACCCGCGGGGGTTCCCCGCCTTATTTCAGTTCGGCAATGGTTACGCCGTTTTCACCTTCACCAAACACGCCCAGACGGAACGATTTGATCGACGGATGGCTGCGCAGATGCTGCTGCACCGCCGCGCGCAAAACGCCCGTTCCCTTGCCGTGGATCACCGTAATCTGACCCTGGCCGTTTAACTGTGCGTGATCGATGAAGCTGTCGAGGTTCATCAGCGCTTCTTCCACGGTCTGTCCGCGCAGATCGACTTCGAGCGACGCCGTACGCGCCGAAAGTTCCTTCGTCACGGTGCGCGTACGCTTTTGCGGCTGCGCGCCGTTGCTGATCTTGTTGTTTTCAAGCAGACGCAGGTTGCCCATACGCACACGCGTTTTGATCAGACCCGCCTGCACCAGCACCAGATCGCCCGTTTTGGGCAGATCGAGCACCGTGGCTTTTTTATCGATATCGTAAATCAACACGGTATCGCCCACCGCCAATTTGCGCGGCAGAACATACCCTTCGTTGGAACGCGCGCGGCGAACGGGATCGGATACATTTTCCAGCGACCGCATACCGGCTTTGAGCTTCGCCTTCTGTTCGGCGGAAAGCTCTTTGTTGCGCGCCTTACGGGCTGCCTCCAGTTCTTCCAGCAGAGCATCGGCTTGGGCGCGCGTGGCTGCCACAATGCGGGAGGCTTCTTCGCGTGCTTTTTCCAGCGCCTGTGCGGCCTGTTTTTCCAGCGTTTCGCGCTGACGGGCCGCTTCTTCGGCCGCTTTGCGGGCGGCTTCGTGCTCATCCGCGGCGCGGGCGCGTTCCTCTTCCATTTCGAGACGGCTTTTTTCCAGATTTTCGACGACGTTTTCGAACTCGCTGCTTTCTTCCGACACCAGGCCGCGGGCACGTTCGACGATGCTGTCTTCCATGCCCAGACGCTTCGAAATCGCAAAAGCGTTGGAGCGTCCCGGCACGCCGATCAGCAGCCGGTACGTGGGGCGCAGTGTGGATACATCAAACTCACAGCAGCCGTTCTCTACGCCCGGCGTTTGCAGCGCATAGGCTTTCAGTTCGGCATAGTGCGTGGTGGAAAGAATATGCGCGCCCCGCAGGCGGAGTTCTTCCAGAATCGCCTGTGCCAAAGCGGCGCCTTCCACAGGGTCGGTACCGGCTCCCAGTTCGTCGAGCAGCACCAGGCTGTTTTCGTCGGCTTCTTTTAAAATCGAAATGATATTCGTCATGTGGGCGGAGAACGTAGAAAGCGACTGCTCAATGCTCTGCTCATCGCCGATATCCGTCAAAACGCGATTAAACAGCGCGATCTCGCTGCCCGTATCGGCCGGGATCATCAGGCCGCACATGGCCATCATGCAGAACAGACCCACCGTTTTCAGCGAAACCGTTTTACCGCCCGTGTTCGGGCCGGTAATCACCAGCGTGTCAAACGATTTGCCCAGCTCGATATCGATCGGGACAACTTTATCTTCCGCAATCAGCGGATGACGCGCGCGGTGCAGTTCCACGCGTCCTTCCGTGTTGACTTTCGGCATCACGGCTTTCATTTTATAAGCCAGCCGCGCCTTGGCGAACACGAGATTCAGAGAAACGGCGCTGTTGTAGCCGGTGATGATCGCGTCGGCAAATTCGCCCGTCTGGGCGGAAAGTTCCGCAAGAATGCGGTCGATTTCGTCTTTTTCCTGTGCGCGCAGCACCTTGATTTCGTTGTTGGCTTCCACCACAGCCATCGGTTCGATAAACACGGTCGCGCCGCTGCCGGACGTATCGTGAACCAGACCGGGCACTTCACTGCGGTATTCGGCCTTAACCGGCACCACGAACCGGCCTTCGCGCATGGTGACGATCGATTCCTGCAAATACTTCTGGTATGTACCGGAACGGCGCATTTTGTCGAGCTGTTCGCGCACACGCAGAGAAGCCTGATTGATCTTGCGGCGAATGGCGGCCAGCGTGGGAGACGCCGTATCGGCCACTTCTTCTTCGCTCTGCACCGTCATTTCGATGCGTTCTTCCAGGTATTTATTGGGATACAGGGTTTCGAACCGGCCGTCGAGCACGGTTTTCATGCCCTCGCTTTTGGCACGCCAATCGCGCAGGGCGCGCACGGCGTGCAGCGTGGCGTTCACCGCCAGAAATTCCGGCAGGTTGAGCACGCCGCCGGCTTCGGCGCGGCGCAAGGCGTTGGTGACATTCGTCAGACCGTAAAACGACGGCGCACCGAAACGCGCCATCAGCACAAACGCGTCGTCCGTTTCCTGTAAGCGATACTGCGCTTCGTCGGGCTGCGAAACGGGGGTCAGTTCCCCGGCCAGCGCAGCCGCATCCGCACAGGTCGTTTCCTGCGCGAGCATCGCGAGAATTTTATCCAGTTCCACATCGCGGATACTCCGGCTGTGGAAAGCGGTTTGAGACATAGGAACTCCTTTCCCGGGTCAGCCGTTCAGGCTGTGGAAAAAATCCAGCGCGGGCAGGCTCTGCGAAAGGGTGGCGAGCACATACCGTTCGCTGGCGCGCGCCAGCTGCCGCTGGGAATCTTCCCCGAGTGTAAACGAGAATAATTTTTCAAAATCAGAATAAACAATATGCCGCATGGCCGTAAGCACACCGGCGGAAATCGCGATTCCGCCGGCCGGCGGATGGCAGTTCCCGCAAAGCAAGTTTCCCTCCTGCGGGAAAAACACCATCGTTTCAGCCGTATAGGCGCCGCACCCGGCGCAGGCAACCAGATCGGGCATAAAGCCTGCGATCGAAAGCATTCGCAGTTCTACGGCGGCTTTTAAAATCAGCGGCGGACGGGCGCCTTTACAAAGAAAATGCAGGGCGTTGAGCACTAGGCGAAGAATTTCCCCGGCGCCCTGCCCGTCCACAGCCAGAATTCCGGCCAGCTCGCAAAAATACTGCGCCAGCGAAAGGCGAATAAGATCCTGCCGAAGCTCAAAGAAAATCTCAATCGGCTGACCTTCCAGAATGATACAGCGGTCTTTGCTTTCGTTCACTTTAAAATGCCCGTAACATAGCAGCTGGGTCGCCGCGTGCAGGCTGTTTTTATAAATTTTGGCCCGGCGGGCAAAAGCCCGAATCATCCCGCGGTCGCGGGTGAGTACCCAGATCAGACGGTCGCTCTCGCCCACCGTCATCTCGCGCACCACCAGGCCGTCCGTTTGAAATTGCATGTGTGGTCTCCCAGCCGCCGATCGATGAAAGCGGTTCGGCGGAATTTTGTGCGTCCCGCAGCCGGGCATATTGCAGATAAGCCTGCACGGATCCGGTGGCGCAGAAGCGCCGCCATGCCGTCTGTTCGTCCATACGGATTCCCCCTTTTTTTTGAACAGCGCATCTACAGTATTTGCAGATAAACGGGGAGTATGAACGGAAAATAAATTGTCTTTCGACAAAATGCAGCAGAAAACGCACCTGATTTATGGTACGGCGAACCGCCGCAGGATACTTCACGGGCAAGCAAAAATGAAATTGATAGCCCAAGTCACGCGGCAGAAGCGAGATATACAGACATTGAAAGTTTCGATCAAACCTTTTCAAAGGTTTGCGGTTTCCAAAGGCAGCGCCTTTGGCCGCTCTCCGCAGAGAGCGGAACTCTTTTGCCTTCCTAAACGCAGGAAAGGGTGAGAAAACAGTCCGGTGGACTGTTTTCGAGGGGAAACCCTCGTCGGGGGTTTCCCCTTTACATTATACTTATACCCTGCGCGATCCAACTGGGGCAGCTTGCCGCCGGCGGTTCGCCGTCATTCAAAATCTTTCTGGTCAAATCCAAAGGCGTGCAGCAGGTTCTGCCGGTTGCGCCAGTCCTCTTTTACCTTGACCCAAAGCTGCAAATTCACCTTGCAGCCGAAAAACTTTTCCAGATCCTGACGGGCGTAAGAGCCCACCCGCTTGAGCATCGCGCCCTGCTTGCCGATGATAATGCCTTTGTGGGAAGCACGTTCGCAGTAAATCGTGGCGTCAATATCCGTGATACCGGAATCGTCGTCCCGCTCGCGCATGCGTTCCGTTACCACGGCGATGCCGTGCGGCACTTCCTTGTCAAGCAGGCGCAGCAGTTTTTCGCGCACAATCTCGGCGGCCAGCACACGCTCGGGCTGGTCGGTGAGCGTATCTTCGTCAAAGAAATGTTCGCCCGGCTGGCAAAGACGGCACAATTCCTCGCGCAGTTCTTTCATGCCCGAGCCGTCGCGCGCCGAAACCGGCACCACCGCCGAAAATTCATACAGTGCCGAAAGTTCCGCAATCTGCGCCATCAGGCGGGTTTTATCCTGCAAAAGATCGATTTTATTGATGGCCAGCACAGCCGGCAAATCGAGCGATTTGAATTTTTCGATCAGTTCACGGTCTGCCGGGGAAATGCGCGTGCCGGCTTCCACCACCAGCAAACAGAAATCTACGCCGCTTACCGAAACGGACACGGCTTTTTTCATATAATCGCCCAGCGAATCCCGGGGCTTGAGCAGACCGGGCGTATCGAGGAACACCAGCTGATCGGCTCCCTCGGTCCACACGCCCATTACGCGCGTGCGGGTCGTCTGCGGCTTGCTGGAAACAATCGAAACTTTCTGTCCCAGCATCGCGTTCAAAATAGAAGATTTACCTACGTTCGGGCGCCCTACGATGGCCACAAAAGCCGAACGGGGCGTTTCCTGCATATTTGTCATCCTTCACCTCTCGGGGGCATCTTCCCCCATCGTCATCTTCCGCGCAGTTTGCGCGAAAACCGTTGTTTTTCTTATATTTTTCGTCTTGGCCAGGTGCATACGAACCAGGCGGCCACACCCGTAAACAGCAAAAACAGGGCCAGCCGCACAGGCTGTCCCACATGATCGCGCCAAACAGCGAGCCAAACGTCCGGCTGCCAGAACAGGCACACGCCGGCTCCCGCCGCACAGATCGACGCCGCCAGTACCGCACCGGCGGCCATATCTTTCACCCGCCCGATAGCGGGATCGAACGTGGGGCACACGCGGTCGCTCAGCCGCTCCAGCGCCGTATTGACGCACTCCAAGCCGATCACCAGGCCGAACAGCGCAAAAACCGCCGCGTATTCCCCGCGCGAAAAATCAAACCACCGGGAAAAATACAGCACATACGCCGCCGCCACCAAATGAAAGCGCAGATGGCTTTCTTCCCGAATGATCCGCCAAAGTCCGCGCCCGGCCGCGGCAAACGAAGCCGCCTGCCGGCGCAGAAATCCGCGTTCAGTTGCTTTCTTCGTCATAGACATACGTAGCCGTAGCCGGAAGACCTAGCTGGCTCATAACCGTTTCTTCCTTTTCGCGCATACGCACACGCCCGATGCCGTTGTCTTCGTGGTCATAGCCCAGCAGGTGCAGCATGGAATGCGCCGTCAGATAGCCGGCCTCGCGTTCGAACGAATGACCATAGCGGCGGGCCTGCTCGACACATCTCGGGATGGAAAGCACAATATCACCCAAAATCTTGGCGCCCGTGGCGTGGTTTACATCATACACGCCGTTTTCCCCCATGGGGAACGAAAGCACGTCCGTAGCCATATCGCGTCCGCGGTACTGGTTGTTGAGCTCTTTAATCTGATCGTTATCCACAAACGTCACGCTGACTTCCGCCGGATCGTTAAAATTCTCCATTTCCAGTACGGCATGGCAGGTGCGCCGGATCAGCATGCGCAGCCCCGTGGGAATTTTAACCGCCTTTTGTCTGTTCGTGATAATAACCTTAACCTTTGCCATCTTTAAAAACCCCTTTCTTCAAATTCCTCTTGCCTGAAAACCGGCCAGGTATGCCGAAAACCCGTTTATCGTTCACGCCCTTTTTCCGTCTGCGCGGCCCGTTCATACGCGCGGATGATGTCCTGCACCAGGCGATGACGCACCACGTCTTTTTCCGTAAAGCGGAACTGGGCAATCCCTTCGATATTTTTAAGCAGCCGCATCGCGTCGCGCAGGCCGGAACGTTTGCCGCGCGGCAGGTCGATCTGTGTGACGTCGCCCGTAATCACCATCTTGGAATTAAAGCCCAGGCGCGTCAAAAACATTTTCATCTGCTCGGCTGTGGTATTCTGCGCTTCATCCAGAATGATAAAGCTGTCGTCGAGCGTGCGCCCGCGCATATAGGCCAGCGGAGCCACTTCAATGCTGCCGCGCTCCACATATTTCTGATAAGTCTCGGCGCCCAGCATATCAAACAGCGCGTCATACAGCGGCCGCAGATACGGATCGACTTTTTGCTGCAAATCGCCGGGAAGAAAACCCAAACTCTCACCCGCTTCCACCGCCGGGCGCGTCAGCACAATGCGGCTGACCTCTTCCGCGCGAAAAGCCGCCACAGCCATCGCCACGGCCAGATACGTTTTGCCCGTTCCCGCAGGGCCTACGCCTACCGTGATCGTGTTGCGGCGAATGCTTTCGCAGTATTGTTTCTGCCCCAGCGTTTTGGGGCGCACCGGCTTGCCTTTGCTGGTGATGCACACGCAGTCGTTGGATAAGGCGGGTACAGCCTCTTCGCTGCCCTCGGCCACCATATCCATACAGTAGCGCACATGCTGTTCCGTAAGCGGTTCGCCCTTGGCGGCCGTTTTCAGCAGATTTTCAATCACCCGCGTGGCGCGGTATACGCTTTCCGGTTCGCCCGAAATCCGGATTTCCGAATCCCGGCTGGTCACCTGCACGCCGTACTGCTTTTCAATCAGCCGCATATTGGAGTCGAGATTGCCGAACACGGCGGCAATCTGTTCGATCCGCTCGATATTGATTTTCTGTTCAAATTCGTTCATTCCGGTGCGGTTTCCTCCTGCTTTGCAAACAACTTTTTTGTGTTATCATTTTGTCACAAAAAAGTGAACCGTTTTCAACATCCCTGTTTTTTTATTATTATATCATAGAAGTTTTCACAGGTATATAGTGAAATCTTCTAAAATTTCGCGAATTTTCTTTACGTTTGTTACCAATCCCGGCACGCCGAAAAATCTTTATCCGCGCTCATTCCGTTTGCTCGGGCATCGAGATGGGAACTTCCTCCGCGATGTCTTCCACACAGGTACAATCGAGCCGCGCGCGGCAGATTCCGTTCTCTATGGTAAGGCTCAGCTCATAATCCTCGACCTCGCCTTTTTCTCCCAGCTGGGCCTTGGCCTGTTCCAGCAAAAGCTGCTCAGCCGCCTGTTCCAATTCTTCCCGCGTTCGTGTGCGTGTAAACGTCTGCTCGCCCTGCCAGGTTTCCGTTACCAAACCTACCGGCAGCTTCGTTCCCAAAACGCACCACGGCTCTTCTTCCCAGGTCACCGAACCGGGGCGCGGATCGAGCGGCGCAAACGTAAGCGGAAAGCTGAGCGAAAACAGACGGAAGCTCCGCCGCACCTGCACTTCGCCTGTAGGAACGGTTTCTTCTATTTCA
>CALWVE010000016.1 GCA_944384905.1 uncultured Clostridia bacterium | reverse complement strand
GGAGAGCGGGAAGGGCTTCGCCCCTTCACCCCACCACCTTTTGAAAAAGGGCGCCGTGTGCCAGTGGCACACAAACAAGGCGCCGACCGTAGCGGCAGCGAAGACCTGGACGAAAACTTTAATGTTTGTACCGCAAGCCTTTTTCTAACAAAAAGAGGCTCCGAAGAGCCTCTTCAATCAACTTAAGCGTTTTCGCGAAGGTGTCCCGCCGCCTGCATTGCGGCAATGATTGCATCCACGTGCTTTTGGCAGATTTCCTGTGTGGGCGCTTCCGCCATGACGCGCACCACCGGCTCCGTACCGCTTTCGCGCAGCAACACGCGGCCGTCCGTTCCCAGTTCCTGCTCGGCGGCGCGCACGGCAGTTTGCACAGCAGGGTCCTCTACCGCCTCTTTTTTGCTGACAACCTTCACATTTTTCAGCACCTGCGGATAAATGTGTACCGGTTCGGCCAGCTTGCTCAGCGACTGTTTCTTTTCCAGCATCACTTCCATCAGCTTGATAGCGGTCAGGATGCCGTCGCCCGTATTGGCGTATTTGCTGAAGATAATATGGCCGGACTGCTCGCCGCCCAGACGATGGCCGTTGAGCATCATATTTTCATACACATACTTGTCGCCCACAGCCGTTTTTTCATAGCGGATACCCACTTCGTCAAACGCCTTATACAGCCCGAAATTCGACATCACCGTGGTGACAACCGTATCGTTGGCCAGTTCTCCGCGCTCGCGCATATAGCAGCCGCAGATATACAAAATCAGGTCGCCGTCTACCACACGGCCGTTTTCGTCCACCGCCAGGCAGCGGTCGGCGTCGCCGTCAAAGGCAAAACCCACATCCAGACCATTTTCCACAACAAATTTCTGCAAACCTTCGATATGCGTGGAACCGGCGTTCAGGTTGATATTCAGCCCGTCGGGCTCAGCATTGAGCACATACGTCTTCGCGCCCAGCGCATCGAACACACTCTTCGCGATCATCCATGCGCTGCCGTTGGCGCAGTCCAAACCCACGCGCTTGCCGCGATAAGAACGGGTGGCCAGCGAAATCAGGTGACCGATATAGCGGTTGCGCCCCACGGCGTAGTCTTCGATGCAGCCGATGCGGTCGCGCACGGCGTGTTCGGCTTCGGGCAGTTCGCCGTCGATATACGCTTCGATCTTTTCGATCGTTTCTTCATCCATCTTTTCGCCGCGGCTGTTGAGCAGCTTGATACCGTTATCCCAATACGGGTTATGGCTGGCGGAAATCATGATGCCGCAGTCAAAATCTTCCGTCATCACCACATACGAAACGCTGGGCGTGGTGGTAACATGCAGCATACAGGCATCCGCGCCCGAGGCCGTGAGACCCGCTACCAGGGCGTATTCAAACATATAGCTGGAACGCCGGGTATCTTTGCCGATGACCACTTTGCAGCGGTGCGTTTCGGTGGAATAATACTGTCCGATAAAGCGGCCGATCTGATAGGCGTGTTCCGCCGTCAGGTTTACGTTGGCTTCGCCGCGGAATCCGTCTGTTCCAAAATATTTTCCCATGGAAATTGCCCCTTTCGTATTGCCCGGCACCCGCCGGAATTATTTCTTTCTGTTTGTAAAGATTACGAGTTTGCTTGCGATAAAATTCAGAATAATGACAAGAACGTTTGAAACGGCCTTCATCAGCAGACCGTTCCAATGCAGCAGATCCACACAGACATACATGATTGCCACATCCAAAAGCCCCGTCGCGGCGCGGCAGCCCACAAAAGAACCCAGCTCCCGCAAAAGCACCGACCGCTGCATCGATTTGCTTTCGAACACCCACAGTTTGTTTGTGACAAATGCAAACGCCACGCCCAATGCCCATGCAATCAGCGTAGAACTCAGGTTGGAAATGCCCAGCGGATAATAACACACCGCATACGCGATCATATTGACCAGCGTGGTGCAGCCGCCGAAAAAGACGTAAAGAATCAATTCTTTATAGGTTTCCCAGATTTTTTTTAAAACCGCCACGTGCGGCCGCCTCCTTTTTCTGTGCCGTTTACAATCTGGCTTTTTTATTTTACTACGAAAAATAGAAACAAATCAATCATTTTATTTGTTTTGCGGCGGGTTCTATCTATTTTGCGCTTTCCCTTCCCCAGTGTTTACAAATAATTATCTTTTTTTTCCTGTAATTGTATGGTATAATAAACCGAATATAAAAATATCTCAAGCATACAGTCATGAAAACGGAGAACGCAACATGAACTTTTTAAAAAAGCTTTTTGGCGATTACAGCCAGAAAGAACTCAAACGAAACAAACCGCTTCTTGATAAAACCCTGGCGCTCCAGCCCACATACGAAGCCATGAGTGATGATGAGCTGCGCGCACAGACACAGATTTTGAAAGACCGCGTCGCTGTGGAAGGTACCGACGCCGTTTTGCCCGAAGCTTTCGCTGTTTGCCGCGAAGCCGCCTGGCGTGTAATTGGCCAGCGCCCCTTCCCCACACAGGTCACCGGTGGTATTATCCTGCACCAGGGCCGTATTGCCGAAATGAAAACCGGTGAAGGTAAAACCCTGACGGCTGTATTGCCCACCTACCTCAACGCGCTTTCGGGCGAAGGCGTGCATATCGTCACGGTGAACGAATACCTCGCACAGCGCGACGCCGAATGGATGGGCAAGATTCATCGCTTTTTGGGTCTTACGGTCGGCCTGATCCGCCACGATATGCCCAACGATGAACGCCGCGCCGCTTATGCCGCCGACATCACCTACGGCACGAACAACGAATTCGGCTTTGACTACCTGCGCGACAATATGGTGGTTTACAAGAAAAACAAGGTACAGCGCGGACATCACTTTGCCATCGTGGACGAAGTAGACTCCATCTTGATCGATGAAGCGCGTACCCCGCTCATTATTTCCGGCCAGGGCGAAAAATCCACGGACCTTTACGGCCGTGCCAATGCATTCGCTCGTGATCTCAAACCGATCCGCGTAGCCGAAACCGACGCCAAAGAAGACAACGACACCCTGTATCAGGATTACGATTATGTTATCAACGAAAAGCAGCGTTCCGCCACCTTGACCCCGCGCGGCGTTAAGAAAGCCGAAGCGTTCTTCTCGCTGGAAAACCTGACTGATCCCGAAAATATGACGATCGCCCACCACATTAACCAGGCCATCAAAGCCTGGGGCGTGATGAAGCGCGATACCGATTATGTGGTGCGTGAAAATCAGGTTATCATCGTCGATGAATTCACCGGACGACTGATGTACGGCCGCCGCTTCAACGACGGTCTGCACCAGGCGCTGGAAGCCAAAGAAGGCGTCACCATCGCCAACGAAAGCCAGACGATGGCCACCATCACGTTCCAGAACTACTTCCGTCTGTATAAAAAGCTCTCCGGTATGACCGGTACGGCCATGACGGAAGAAACCGAATTCCGTGAAATCTACAGCCTGGACGTGGTGGAAATTCCCACCTATCGCCCGATGATCCGTGTAGACTGCCCCGACGTGGTTTACAAAACGGAAAAGGCTAAATTCCGCGCTGTTATTGAAGACATTGTGGAGCACCACGCCACCGGCCAGCCCGTGCTGGTGGGTACCATTACCATCGAAAAATCGGAACAGCTCAGCAAGCTGCTGCGTGCACGCGGCGTACGGCATGAAGTGCTCAACGCCAAGCACCACGAAAAAGAAGCCGCCATCATCGCACAGGCAGGCCAGAAGGGCGCGGTAACCATCGCCACCAACATGGCCGGCCGCGGTACCGATATTATGCTGGGCGGTAACGCCGAATATCTGGCAAAAGCGGAAATGCGCCGCATGCAGTTCACCAATGAAATGATCGAGCAGGCCGACGCCTTCGGTGAAACAGACGACGAAGAAATCCTGGCCGCTCGCAAAACATATCGTGAACTGCTGGAGAAATACAAGGAACAGATTAAACCCCAGGCCGAAGAAGTCCGCAAACTGGGCGGATTGTATATCATCGGCACAGAACGGCACGAATCCCGCCGTATCGATAACCAGCTGCGCGGCCGCGCCGGCCGTCAGGGCGACCCGGGTATGAGCCGGTTCTATATCTCGCTGGAAGACGACCTGATGCGTCTGTTCGGCGGCGACAAGCTGCAGGGCATGATGGATAAGCTGAAAGTCGATGAAGACATGCCGCTGGAAACCTCGCTGCTCTCCAGTTCCATCGAAAACGCCCAGAAGCGCGTGGAAAGCCGCAACTTCGGCATCCGCAAAAATGTTTTGCAGTACGACGACGTAGTGAACAAACAGCGCGAAATCATCTATTCCCAGCGTGATAAGGTTTTGGACGGCGAAAACGTGAAAGACCAGATCGTCAAGATGATCGAACAGACCATCGACGAAAATGTGGCCAACTTCATGCCGAAAGACGCCATTCCGGACGACTGGAACATCACCGGTCTGCGCGAGCATTTTCTCGGCTGGCTGGTAGCGCCCACGGATCTGACCTATACGGCCGATCAGCTTTCCGATCTGGAGCCGAAAACGGTAGCCGATGAGCTGAAAGCCCGCGCCATGGCGATTTACGACGCCAAAGAAAAGGAATACGGCAACGATCTGATGCGTGAAATCGAGCGCGTGGTTCTGCTGCGCAACGTAGACCGTCTCTGGATTGAGCACATCGATAATATGGAAGAGCTCAAGCGCGGCATTTATCTGCGCGCCTACAGCCAGAAAGACCCGGTTGCCGAATACCGCAGCGAAGGTTTCGACATGTTCGACGAAATGGTCGCGCTCATCCGCGAACGCACCGCCCGCGACATGCTGACCGTCCGTCTGGCCCGCAAAAACGACGAGCCTAAGCGCGAAGTGGTGGCCAAAAACACCTCTGAAAACGCCGGCGACGACGGTACCACCAAAAAGCAGCCGGTTCGCAAAACGCAGAAGCCCGGCCGCAACGATCCCTGCCCCTGCGGCAGCGGCTTGAAGTGGAAAAAGTGCACCTGCGCACAGTATCACAGCCAGCCGTAACCGGCAAAATAAAACAGGCAAGCCTTCACAAACAAAGGCTTGCCTTCTTTTTTATTTACAGCATGCAGCGGAGAATCTCCGCTCATAAGTCGCGAATGAAGCATAAAACAAACAAAAAGCCTCTGCCGCGCGACTAAAGTAAAAATACAACGACAAGCTTACCCGCGAAGGATCGTGCGGTGGTCACCGCCTGTCAGGGAACCCCCGGCGAGGGTTCCCTACGACTCAAACATTCGGGGAATGTTTGAGTCTACCCTCCTGCGCTTCGTGACGCAAAGGTGTTTCGCGCCTTGCGAGGCGCGCCGGGGGCTTTGCCCCTCGACCCCACGATTTTTTGAAAAAAATCGAGTAAAACCGCGGGGAGTCCCCGCTGACAATTCGCGAACAGGGTATAAAACAAACAAAAAGCCTCTGCCGCGCGGCAGAGGCTTTCCATTTAACTTTCACTTTTAGAACGATGCAAGCTTTTCGGGCGTCATTTCGCGTACCACGGCGCACGCCAGATCAGCCGCCGCGCGCACATCCGCCAGCGAAGCAAACCCGTAATGCGAATGAATATACCGCACCGGCACGCCGACCACGATCACAGGCACGCCTTTTTCCACCAGATTGATCACCGCGCCGTTGTTTCCGCCGCCGGAGCGCACGCTGGTTTGCAGCGGAATCCCCAGACGTTCAGCAAGTTCGATGGTATCGCGCATAAAGCGCGGATTGGCAATCATCGAACGATCCATAAAGCGGATCATCGGACCTTTTCCCAGCGCGGTCTGCGTCATATACGGCTCGGTAAACGTATCGTCCGCCGGGCAGCCTTCAAACGCGATGGCCACAGCCGGGCGAACCTCCTGTACGGCCACCGTTGCGCCGCGCTCGCCCACTTCTTCCTGCGCGGACATCACGCCGCACAGATCAACCGGCAGTTCTTCATCGGAAAGGCGTCGCAGTGTTTCCAGCATGGCGGCGCACCCCACACGGCAATCGAAACCTTTGCCGATCATGCGGTCGTGTTCTTCGTCGTAGCTGAAATCTACCGCCGAAACAACAGGTTCGCCCATCGCGACTCCATACACGTTTTCGGCTTCTTCCCGTGAGGAAGCGCCGATATCGATCACGAGCGACGCCGGATCGGCCGGGCGGTTGCGTTCCGCTTCCGTAAGGAAATGCACCGGCGGCGCAGCGATAATGCCCGGAATGTAGCGGCCGAAACGATTGCGCACCCATACCTTCGAGGATGGCAGCGTATTCGGCGTCCAGTTACCCAGCGTGAGGAAACGCAGTGTACCGTTGGGCTTAATCGCCTGTACCATCATGCCCACTTCGTCGCCATGGGCATCCAGCATAAACACCGGTTTTGTACCGGAAAAATTACGGGGACGCAAAAACAGGTTGCGTACATGATCTTCTTCGGCTTCGGCAAAAGAGGCGGCAAATTCCCGGGCGACGGCAATCGATTCCTCTTCAAATCCGGAGGGTGCTTTCGCTTCGGAAAGGTTTTTCACCAAATTCAGCAATTCTTCGTGTGTACTGGGCTGCATACAAATCCTTCTTTCTGTTTTCTGCGTATACAACAACAGGAACGACCCAAAAGGGGCGCTCCTGTTTTTTGATTGAAAAGGAGATTACTCCTCCAGTTTTTCGAGTTCAGGCAGGTATTCAGTGGTGGTGCAGTATTCTTCCGCCGCTTTTTTGGCGTAGAGATTGACCGCCGCCGTCGATTTATTGATCGGCTGCATCGTACCGGCACCGGCCACACAGCCGCCGGGACAGGCCATACCTTCGAGCAGATAGCCGTTGTACTTGCCGGCCTTGGCCAGCTGCATCATCTTGCGGCATTCGGCCAGACCCTGAGCGCTGGCTACCTTCACTTCCTTGCCGGGGAACAGCTCGTTGACGCAGTTGACAACCGCCTTGGCCACGCCGCCGCTTACGGCAAAGTTGCGGCCGTCCGTACTGGATTCGGAAAGCACCGGCTCTTCCGGAATGTTTTCAAGGTCGATATCCTTGGCGTCGAACAAGCCCATCATTTCTTCGAAGGTCAGCACGAAATCGATGTCGCTGCGCACGCTGCGGCGGCTGGCTTCCAGCTTCTTGGCCGCGCACGGGCCGATAAAGGCCACCTTTGCGTTCGGATGCTTGCTCTTGATGAGACGTCCGGTCAATACCATGGGCGTGAGCGTCATGGAAATGCAGTCTTTATATTCAGGGAACATTTTCTTGGCCATAACGGACCAGGCCGGGCAGCAGGACGTGCCCATAAACGGCAGCTGTTCCGGAACTTTTTCCACAAAGTCCTTGGCTTCGGAAACGGCGCACAGGTCGGCGCCGATCGCCACTTCGATGACGTCGGCAAAGCCGAGCGCCTTGATAGCGGCACGCAGTTTTTCGGGCGTTACCTTGGGGCCGAACTGACCGACAAACGCCGGAGCCACGGCGGCATATACGCGTTCGCCCTGCTTCATGGCGTGGATCAGCTGGAAAATCTGGCCTTTATCGGCGATGGCGCCGAACGGGCAGTTCACCAGACACTGGCCGCAGGATACGCACTTATCGTAATCGATCTGCGCACGGCCGTATTCATCGGAGCTGATGGCGTTCATGCCGCAGGAAGCTGCACAGGGACGCTCCTGCTTGATGATCGCGTGATAGGAACATACGTCCACACAGCGGCCGCAGGAAATGCACTTGTCCGGATCGATGTGGGCTCGTCCGCCGGAAAGCGTGATCGCACCCTTGGGACATACTTCTTTACAGGGATGAGCCAAGCACCCCTGGCAGCCGTCGGTGATATAGACGCGCTTTTCGGGGCAGGCGTGGCAGGCAAATTTGATGATATTGACCAGCGGCGGGTCGTAATATTTGCTGGCAATGGCACTTTCTTCAATGCCATCGGAAATCGGCGCGGATTCCGCCGCCGTACGCACCGGCAGGCCAATAGCCAAACGCAGGCGTTCGCCTACAATGGCACGCTCCAAAAACACGCTGTCGCGGTAGGAGGCTTTTTCCCCCGGAATAATTTTGAAAGGAAGCTGCTCAATTTTTTTGGCATAGTCGCCGCCTTCATAGGCCATACGGGCAACTTCGGTAAAAATCTTTCTTCGGATCTCCGTGATAGACGTATCGATTCCTCTCATGAGACGATCCACCTCTCTGGTTATGATGATTTTATTATACGTTTTTTTGCGCGCGGTTACAATACCTGTCCAAAGAAAAAAGCCGTATCCGTCTGCTTTTTCGGATACGGCTTGCAAGGATTGCTTATTCCAGTTCCAAAGAACCGGTATACAGCTGATAATAAACGCCTTTGCGGCTAACTAGTTCGTTGTGCGTACCGCGTTCAATAATGCGGCCATGATCCAAAACCATAATCGCATCGGCGTTTTGTACGGTGCTCAAACGGTGGGCAATGACGAAAACCGTTCTGCCGGTCATCAGCGCATCCATGCCCTTCTGAACGATCGCTTCGGTTCGCGTATCGATCGAGCTGGTCGCTTCGTCCAGAATCATAACCGGCGGGTCTGCTACGGCTGCACGGGCAATCGCCAGCAGCTGACGCTGTCCCTGAGAAAGGCTGGCGCCGTTTCCGCTCAGCGGGGTCTGATATCCCTGCGGCAAGCGCGTGATAAAGTCATGCGCGCCGGCCAGCTTGGCTGCCGCTACGCAATCTTCATCGGTTGCATCCAGCCGCCCGTAGCGGATATTTTCCATAACCGTAC
Organism: uncultured Clostridia bacterium; assembly: GCA_944384905.1. Lineage (GTDB taxonomy): Bacteria > Bacillota > Clostridia > Oscillospirales > Acutalibacteraceae > RGIG7265. The sequence goes on along the minus strand of CALWVE010000016.1, from coordinate 7,640 downwards.
CGGTAAACAAATTGGTATCCTGCAAAACCACGCCCAAACTGCGCCGCAAGTCTGCTTTCTTGATCTTATTGATATTGATTCCATCGTAACGGATTTTACCGTCCGCAATATCATAGAAGCGGTTAATCAGGTTGGTGATGGTTGTTTTTCCCGCGCCGGTAGCGCCTACAAACGCCACTTTCTGGCCGGGTTTGGCATACAGGCTGATATTATGCAGCACAATTTTTTCGGGATCGTAACCGAAATCCACATCAAACAGGCGAACGTCGCCCTGCAAGCGGGTATATGTGGTCGTTCCATCGGAATGCGGATGTTTCCAGGCCCATACGTTGGTGCGCTGCCGGCATTCTTCCAGACTGCCGTCCGCTTTTTCGCGTACATTGACCAGGGTGACATAACCTTCATCGGCTTCGGGCTGTTCATCGATCAGGGCGAAAATACGCTCCAAGCCGGCCAGGCCCATGACAACGGCGTTAAGCTGGTTGGATACCTGGCTGATACTGCCGCAGAACTGTTTGGTCATATTCAAAAACGGGACAACGATACTGATACTGAACGCCAGACCCGAAATGCTCACATTGTGGACATTCGTCAGCAGCAGCGTGCCGCCGACCAACGCGACGATTACATACAAAACGTTTCCGATGTTGTTCAGAACAGGCATCAGCATATTGGCGTAACGGTTGGCTTTTTCGGAATCGGAAAACAGGCCGTCGTTGATTGCGTCAAAGCCCTGTTTGGCTTTTTCTTCGTGACAAAAGACCTTAACAACCTTCTGGCCATTCATCATTTCTTCGATAAAACCTTCCGTGCGTCCCAAAGCCTGTTGCTGGCGCACAAAATATTTTGCCGAATTGCCGCCGATTTTTTTCACAACCCAGGTCATGCAGGCCACGCCTGCCAGCACCACCAGCGCAAGCCACAAGCTATAATACAGCATAATGCCCAGAACCGTTACAACCGTTACAACCGAAATCATCAGCTGCGGGAAGCTCTGCGAGATCATCTGACGCAGCGTATCGATATCGTTGGTGTAGTAGCTCATAACATCGCCGTGGTTGTGCGTATCAAAATAGCGGATGGGAAGCTTCTGCATTCCGCCGAACATTTTCTCACGCATCTTGGCCAGCGAACCCTGCGTAATAACAGCCATCAGCTGGTTATACACAAAGCCGGCGATCAGGCTCAGCGCATAGAAGACGGCCAGAACCAGCACAAATCCCAGAATTTTCCCCGAAACGGAAGACCAATCGCCGCTCTGCCAGCTTTCTTCTACGGCCGCAATGACGTTCTGCATAAACACGGACGGAATGGAGCTGACAATAGCGTTAAAGAGAATACAGACAATGACCGTGGGCAGCAGTACGGGATAGAAGCCGATCAACGTTTTGAACAGCCGCACCAGTGTATTTTTTCGGTTACCGGTCATTTTTTTCTGATTAGCGGTCATCTTCGTCACCTCCTGTCTTATTCTGAGACTGATAAACTTCCCTGTAAATGGCGTTGTTTTTCAGCAGTTCTTCGTGTGTACCCACCGCGTCTACACGGCCGCCGTCCATCACGATAATGCGGTCCGCATCCTGAATGGAAGCAACACGCTGTGCGATAATAATCTTGGTGGTTTCGGGAATGTATTCGCGGAATCCCTTGCGGATGAGCGCATCGGTGCGGGTATCTACCGCGCTGGTGGAGTCATCCAGAATCAGGATCTTCGGCTTTTTCAGCAGCGCACGCGCAATGCACAAACGCTGTTTCTGGCCGCCCGAAACGTTGCTGCCGCCCTGCTCGATATACGTATCATAGCCGCGCGGGAACTGCTGGATAAATTCATCGGCCTGCGACAAGCGGCAAGCTTCTTCCAGCTCGGCGTCGGTTGCGTTTTCGTTACCCCAGCGCAGGTTTTCTTTAATGGTGCCGGAGAAAAGCTCGTTTTTCTGCAAAACAACCGCAACCTGATTGCGCAGGTTTTCAAGATCGTAGTCCTTCACATCTACGCCGCCCACGCGCACGGTACCCTCGGAAGCATCATACAGGCGGGGGATCAGCTGGATCAGGCTTGTTTTCGACGAACCCGTAGAGCCGATGATTCCGATTACTTCTCCCGAATTGATATGCAGATTCACATTGGCAAGCGCCATTTTTTCGGCGTTTTTGGAATACCGGAAGCTCACATTCTCAAAATCAATTGAGCCGTCGCGAACGGTCTTAACCGGATCGTCGGGGCTTTTCAGCGCGGTTTCTTCGCTGAGCACTTCCACAATACGCTGAGCCGATTCAGCCGCCATGGTAATCATAACAAACACCATCGAAAGCATCATGAGACTGGCCAAAATCTGGAAGCTATAGGTAAGCAGCGAAGACATCTGGCCTACATCCAAATCCAATCCGCGCGATGTAATAACGGTATAGGAACCAAAAGAAAGCACGAATACCATTACCACATAAATGCAAAACTGCATCAGCGGGTTATTCAGCGCAAGAATGCGTTCGGCACGGGTGAAATCCCGCTGAACATCTTCGGCCGCCGCATTGAATTTATTGACTTCGTAATCTTCGCGCACATACGATTTTACAACGCGCATACCGCGGATATTTTCCTGGATGGAGCTGTTGAGCGCATCATACTTGCGGAACACGCGGCGGAACAGCGGCATGGTTTTACGGGTGATAAAGATCAGGCCAATTCCCAAAAGCGGGATGGTGAGCAGGAAAATAAAGGCCATTTTTCCGCCCATCACAAAGCCCATCACAAAAGAAAACACCAGCATCAACGGGCAGCGGATGGCCGTGCGGACAATCATCATATAAGCCTGCTGCACGTTGGTGACGTCCGTTGTCAATCGGGTTACCAGACTGGAGACGGAAAATTTGTCGATGTTCTCAAACGAATAGCCCTGGATCTTATAGAACATATCACGGCGCAAATTGCGCGCAAAACCGCAGCTTGCGGTTGCGCAGGCAGAACCGGCCAAAGCGCCAAAGAGAAGCGAAAGTCCGGCCAAGACAATCAGCAAAAGCCCAAACCCCGCCAATTCCCCCATGGAGCAGCCCGCTTTAATGCGGTTGACAAGTTCGGCCGTAAGAAACGGAATGATACATTCCATGACTGCTTCCGCAGATACAAACAGCGGGGCCAATAACGATGGCTTTTTGTATTCACGAATACTTTTTGCCAAAACTTTTATCACGAAAATCTTCCTTTCCTTTAAGATATATTGTTATGATGCGAACAATCTAGATGAAGAAAAACCGACGACAAAACGTCGACGGAATTTACTTATCCAAATTGTCAGACATCTTATGCATAATTTCGGCAAACAACTGAAGCTGTCCTACAGAAAGATCTTCGGTAAGCACTTCTTCAATTTTTTGAATACCACTATGAATGCTGGCATCCAATTCTTTTGCCTTATCCGTAGGAATCAGGTTTTTCAGCCTGCCGTCTTCGGGCATGTTTTCTCGACGAATAATGCCGTTTTTTTCAAGTAATTGCAGGATACCTGTCGCTGTAGAGCGGCTGAGCTCAAACGCTTCTTCAATATCGCGCTGAAAAACCGGTCCTTGTTCATAATGCAAAAGAATATAGTGAAGCACCATACTTTGGACACCTGTAACACCGGCATCAGCAAAAATGGCGTTCATTCTTTTTTTTACTTTATGAGCCAGCATATTGATCCAGGCTCCACAATCGCGTTCCATAGCTCGCCTCCAACTAGTTCGCTTACAAACAATATTGTACGCATTTAGACCCGATTTGTCAACAACAAAAAGTTTAATTTTTCAACTTTTTAAGAATTGACCGAAAAGAATAATTTTCGTCCATGCATTTTTAGAAACCTTGTTTTGAAAATAAAAAAGCGGCCCCCGGTAACTGGAGACCGCTGTTTGGCATATTTAGAAAATAGTCCGATGCTTATTTAACATTGAATACAAACGAATCCAGCGCATAATCGTGGACGCTGATGTTGCTTGTAATCTCATCCATCGTGGTCAATTCTTTGCCGTTCTTAACAAATGTGCAGTTTTCTGCATTGATCGTTGTGTTGATGGCACGAATCGAGAAGAAGTACTGCGCATTATCGGTATCAGAATTGGCTTCAATACGGCAGTTCTTGAAATTCAGCGTGCAGTCGTGCGCGCCATCCGGATCAGGATTGCCCGATGCATTATCAAAAACAAACGTAGCAAATCCGTTCCATCCATCTGCATTATACGGCTTATCGTTGTTGCCGATCAGCGTGCAGTTTTCAAATGTGAGGTTGGCATACGGAGAATGTGTATTCAGAACCGCCCAACCAGAAATCGTCGAATTGCGGATAACCGCGTTGATCTTATCGTTGCCAAAAGCGCTATTGATTGCATAGTAGTTAGCACCCAGAGAGCAATTATCCATTACAATGGTAACTTCTTCTTCAGCCTCCCAGATAGAAATACCTCTGGTGTAAGTACCCGTGGTAGGGCCAGGCATATCTACATCTTTGAGCGTAATGGTAACCGGCTCGCTGGTTTCTGCCACATTGATTACACGGTCTGTTCCAGCCGGAATATTCAGCTTATGGCCATTACCGACAATCGTGACATCGCCAGAAGCCTGAAGTGCGCCCGTCAAGGTGATATCATTTTCCAAAGCAACCGGTTTACCGTCTGCAACCATTTTTTCCAGTTCTTCCGATGTAGAAACAGAGACCGGATCAAACTCTGCGCCGGCATCATAATCTTCATTGCCGAAGCCGTCTGTTTCCTTCGTATACTGCGTGGCTCTTACGTCAATTGCAAAATTAACGGAAGCATTCTGATACTTGTTATCTGCCGTTTCCTGCATCTTGATGACCAGCGTAAACGTTTCGGAAGTATTGCCTTCGGTGCTACCCTTGGGAGCCAAAACGCCGTTTTCGGTTTCAAAGCTACCCTGCTTCATCAGTTCGGCCATGGTACCCAGCTTATTCTCCGGGATAAGATCTTCCGGCTTTGCATTGTCACCGGCTACTTTATACACATCCAGCACTTCGGTGAGATTTTCACCGGTCGTCTGCACATTGGTAAAGCTCATGGTATACTTCAGCCACAGGCTGCCCGCGTTGGAAAGCGTAACAACCTTCTGCTGGGAACGGCCGGGTTCCCACATAAAGTCAGTGCTGCTAAAAAGCGGCGCTTCGTCGTTCTCATTCAATTCGATATCCAGCGTACCGGACTCAATGGTGTTGCCTTTGTTGGTTACACTATCGGTAAACCATGCAAAGGTCGTACCTGCCAGCAGCAGCGCGCTCATCATCAGAGCCAGGCCGCTGAAAAGCAGAGATTTCTTGGTTCTTTTCATTTTATGTCCTCCTTATTTGGAATCTATTCATATCACGCTACAAAATGTAACGCAATAAACTCCTTTTCCGATAAGTATTTACCAGATGAACTTATGCAAAGTCGATATCCTTATATCCGCTAACAGCGGCGTCAGCTTCTACAAACGTAAGATTGCTCTGCGTCAACCCCTCCACCTGGGTGGGTTTCGGGTAATTCACCTTGTAAAGAATACCCGTTCCCACGCGGGTAATGGATGCACCGGAGATATCCAGCGTACCGGCATACTGAATGGTGGGATTGGGATTCCATCCTTCAGCCACCTTATCTGTGATGAACGTACCACCCTTAATAACCGAAGAACCATTCTGATGGTTCAAATAGACTGCACGACTATACTTGGCATTGACCGTTACATTTTCCAGATAGACATCGTAAGCATTTCCAGAAATACCGATAGAATCAAGCATAGACGCAGAACCAACCGTAACCGTTGCATTTTTCATGGATAACGTTTTACCACTTGCAACGTTGATTACACTACCCTCATTACTTGCAGTATAGGTACCTCCTGTAATCTCCACGATTGCTCCCATCGCGCCATAAACAGCCCAGCCCATAGCAGACTTGGAATTTACCGTAAAGTTTTCTCCGGCATTGACAATGAGTGTAGCATTTTTATCTGCATACAACACGCCGTTTACCGTTCCGTCGCCGGAAACCGTCAGCGTAGTGCCGGACAGCGCTTTTACAGAAGCTGCTCCGTCCTGAATCGTCAGCGTATGGCCGTTCAGATCCAGTTTGGCATCATAGCTGAATTCAACGCCCGCATCCAGCGCGATATCCCCTGCCAGAAGAATACCGCGTTCATTCTGCATGGCCTGTAAAAATTCATCCTGATTGGAAACACGGGTCATATCATACGGCGCATCGTTGTCGTAATCGTTGCTGCCAAAACCGTCTTTTTCATAGGCGTGCTGTGCCGCGTTGGCTTGAACATCAAAGGTAATACCACAATTTTGATATTTGCTGTCGGCATCCTCCTGCATCTTGATGACCAGCGTAAACGTATCGGAATCTTCATATCCCTCAGCCGGTTCACCCTGGGGAGCCAAAATGCCGTCGTCCGTTTCAAAGCTGCCCTGCTTCATCAGGTTAGCCATGGTACCCAGCTTGTTCTCCGGGATAAGATCTTCCGGCGTTGCGCTGCTATCGTCTACTTTATAGACATCCAGCACTTCGGCCAGATTGGCCCCGCCGGTCGTCTTCACATTGGAAAAGCTCATGGTATACTTCAGCCACAGGCTGCCCGTATTCTCAAGCGTAACAACCGCCTGTTCGGAATGTCCGGGTTCCCATACTACATCGTTTTCAAACAACGGGTCATTATTGCCGCCATTCAAAGTAAGTTCCAGCGTACCGGCTTCTACATGGTTGTTTTCGTTGGTAACGCTATCTGTAAACCAAGCAAAGGTTGTACCCGTCAGCAATACGGCACTCATCAAGAGAGATGCACCGCTGAGCAATAAGGCTTTTTTGCTCTTCATCTTGTAGCCTCCAATTTATCAGAATCAATTTAATTCCTTTACAGATAAATTTATTTTATTCTTTTTTCGTCTTAAAGTCAACGGTTGCAAGCTGATTTTACATTGTTAAATTCGTGTAATTGTTGTATAAAGAAAAACTTTTATAATTTCAATGTTTCATTTTTGCGCGATTTTCCGCTGATATTCGCCCGGCGAGCATCCGCACACTTTTCGGAAATATCGTGCAAAATGACAGACGCTGTTAAACCCGCAGAGAGCCGCCACCTGCTGTACCTGCATGGCTTCGTTTGTCAGCAGATTGCGTGCGCGGTCCATACGGGCAGCCAGCAGCTCTTCTTTGGGCGAAGCGCCGAAAAACGACTGATAGCAGCTGTAAAACTGGCTTTTCCCAAGATTCACCAAGGCACACATGCGCCCAATATCCCACGGTTCTTCACAGCGCGAAAGAATCGTCAGCCGCGCCTGCTGAAAATGCTGGCGCAGGTTATCGGATGGATGCCCGTTTTTATCAAGCAGGCGCGCCGCCGTAACGAAAAATCTTCGAAGCAGCACATCTTCCATTTCGCGCGTATAATCGTCACGATTGAGATATTCCTCCTGAATTAGCTTCATCTGCTGATTGAGCAAATCGGGTGAAGAGGGATAAAAAGTACGGCCTCAAGGCTGCCCGCCGCGCTCCGCAGTTCTCCAAGAGATAACAGGCCCGACAAACCAATTCAAAAATGCTCAAAAAGCCCGGAACCATGCGGTTTTCCGGGCTTTTTCCTTTCCAAAAAGTCTGTTGTCCTTTGTCCGATT
>CALWVE010000015.1 GCA_944384905.1 uncultured Clostridia bacterium | reverse complement strand
GGTACGATATTCAGTTGGTGGTAGCTTGTCCTAATTATTTTTGTTGAAAGTTGTCCTTACACCAACGCAGCCGGAAAAGGCTTGTCCTAACAAAAATGTAGTGTTTATGCGGGTTTCCGGCGTTGTTGTTCTTACACAGTCGCACCGTCGGCCGCCAGGTTTTCGTTTAAATCGGCGATCGGGTCGCCGGTAACGGCCAGCGCATCGGCTGTAAAAGCCGTGCCTGCGGCGGAAGTGGGGTAGATACCGGTGGTGTGATCGATAAAGTAGGCATCCATGCCGGCCTCTTTGATCTCTTCGGCCGAAAGATTGCGTGTCAGCTGATACACAATCGTCCCCACCATTTCCAGGTGCGCCAGTTCTTCAGTACCGATATCGGTGAGGATCGCTTTCAGTTCGGGATACGGCATGGTGTACCGCTGACTGAGATAGCGCAGGGAAGCACCAATTTCACCATGAGGTCCTCCATACTGGCTGATGATTAGCTTAGCCAGTGCGGGGTTCGGATTTTTGATCTTGACGGGATACTGCAGTTTCTTTTCATAAACCCACATACTCAGTCATCCTCCTGTACGTCCCACGGCCACGGATCGGTGATCCATGCCCAGCGGCTGGCGGTCCGGCTTGTCAGATTTAACGGACCGTATTTTTCTTCGTATTCGGTTTTCAGCGTTTCTATTTTGTTTCGGTAATCGGCCAGACGTGCGGCTGCCTGGATGTTGTTGGGATGAGAATCCAGAAACAGATGCAGTTCCCAGGCGGCAAATTGCAAGGCGGAAAGTCGGCGGCGCATCGCATCCTGTTCTTTCATCGGGGCATGCCTCCTCTTCTGCCGTAAAACGGTTTATCCAAATCAGGGAACAGCGTTCCTGCTTCCAGCGCTTTTTCTGCGGGAAAAACATCGCCATATGTCTGGAAGGGAATATAGGCCATAGCCAGCGACAGTTCTTCCGGCAAAGGGGTATTCGGCACCGGACGGTTTTGCGATTCTTCGCGGGATGAAGCCATACGGAATCTCCTTTCGTTTACGGGATCGGCAGAGCGATTGTCCTGCCGTTTACTTGCAGTGTATGCCTGTCCCTTAAAAAGTGTTCCAACTAAAAAAAGCAGAAAGACGTTCCAAATGCGGGACGTCTTTCTGCTTGCATTTTTTGAAGATCTATCTTCTTCAAGGGCGTATAATCAGATTTAGTAGGGATATTTTGCATCTATAAATTCAGATATAATATTCCCATTGGAATCAATTGCTACCATTTTTGAAATATATGTATATTCATTGTCGTTACGCTCAGATTGAACTAAATTGGCTACAATTGTTCCATCAATAATTTGAAGCCCTCCACAGTTTGTTATTTCGATGTCGGCACTTGTTTTCCAAATAATATTTCCATTTATATCGGTTTTCATAATATTATCTTTATTTCCCTTGCCAACCATAATAATTCCATCTTGAACAACATTAATGGTTGTTTTTTCTCCAACCAAAACGGGTTGTGATATATCTTCCCCATTTTTAGCATCAATCATATATAGGTCATTATCAGCTACCAAATAAATGGTTTCAGATGTGTAATCTAAGACTGCATTGTCAACATTTTGAAATTCTCTGCTCCACAATTTATTATAATCTCTGTCATAATACTCTAAATACATGAGTTTCAAATTGCGTTCGTAAACGGTAATAATATAGTGCTGAAAATCTGCCGAAACAAAGAATCGGCGTTCTTCTTCTAATGTTGAATTTGCATCTCGAATAAATCCGTTCATTTGAGAAAATTCAAATTTAGAAAAATTTGCATTGGATTGATTATCTGGGATTACGGGATAAAATTTATACTGAGGATAATGTAATTCATCTAGTGTAAAGTCTTCTCCATAAATAGGTTCTTTAATTTTAATATTTTCTCCCAGAATTGCTTTTGCTACTTTTTGAATTTCGCTTAAGTCGAAACGTTCTTCAGCTCCTGCTTGGTTGCATTTTACAGTGTAATTTACGCTCAAAGAGGGATAATAGCTTTTATTTCCATTTATTGTATAATTTTTAACATCTTGATAACGACCATACCATTGAAGCCAATCCCCTTCGGTTATACGCCCATTTTCTGGATGTTTTCCTGTTGCAACAAAAAATTCATTATTAGTAGGCTGTACACATTCGTCTCCAATTCCTGGATTACCATTCATCCAAACCAGACATTGATACGTCGAATCGTTGGTTTCAAGCATTTTGATTACCAAGCCGTTAATAGATATTTGAGCGTTTCTAAAGATTTCAGGGTATTTCTGTAACGAGTTGTACTCAGAAACATTCAAATAATCTACATCAAAGTACTTGAGTACTTGTATTTGATCTTCGGTAAGATTTAAATCAGGGTTGTCTATTTTCATATTAGCCCAACTAATAATAGACCCATCAATGTTTACTCCTGTTTCATTTTTTTCAACTTCATTTGATACTGTACTATTTTGATAACTAACGGTACTTTCTTTATTATTTTTACAAGCTGATAAATTTAGCGTTGCAATAAACATAATAAACACAATAAATAACAAATACTTTTTTTCTGTGTTTAAACAATTTATTTTCATAACCCTTTCTTGGTTGTTTGAATAATTATAAGCCTCTGTTCGAATTCTGTCAATTCATTTTGTGGTTTTACGAGAATTATTTTGCCTTCCTCATTTAGAATAAACCATGAGGTGAGTGGTTATGAATTTTGGAGATGTGCTGCGCGAACTTCTGGAAGACCGGAACATGACCCAGAAGCAGTTGGCCGCCGATTTAAATATTGCGGCTACAACCATCGGAAATTATATCCGCGGCATGCGCGAACCGGATTTTGAGATTCTGAAACTTCTGGCTGCTTATTTTCACGTTACAATAGACTATCTTCTGGATTTTCAATCCGGTGTGGAACAGGATCACAGCGAACAGGAATTGCTTCAGCTTTATCGCCTGCTGCCAAAAGAACAAAAGGAGCTTTTGCTGGAGCAGGGAAAACTGCTGGCTCGTTTTAGCCTGAAAAAAGAAGAAACATTATCCGGGTCAACTTTGCAAAGGAAAAATGATGCAGGCTGATCGATCAATAAAACAGGCCCTCTGATGCGGTAAATTCCGCGCAGAGAGCCTGTTTTTGTTTTAAAAGAGTTGTTATTCCGTTCTGAGAGCTACAACAGGGTCTTTCTTTTTGGCGGCTCCGGCGGGGATCAAACCGGCCAGTACCGTGAGCAATACACTGATGCCCACCAGAATAATTCCACCCACGGGCGGTAGGCTGGCGACATTCGGCACGCCCGAAATGGCCTCGATAATGAAGTTGGCCGGAATATTCAAAAGCAGCGTGATGCCGATACCAAGCCCGCCGGCGATTAGGCCGATAATGAGCGTTTCGGCATTAAACACACGGGAAATATCCCGCTTGGAAGCGCCGATCGAGCGCAGGATACCGATTTCTTTGGTACGTTCCAATACGGAAATATAGGTGATGATACCGATCATAATGGAGGAAACAACCAGAGAAATGCCTACGAAAGCGATCAATACATACGTGATGGCGTTGATGATCGTAGAAACGGAAGAGAGCATCAGACCGATATAGTCGGTATAAGAAATCACGCGCTCTTCTTCACCGGCAGCGCGGGCGTCGTCGTTGTAGCGCTGGATAAAATCAGTCAGGTATTCTTTGGCCGCAAAATCCACAGCATACAAGTTGATGGAAGAAGGCTGATCGGCGTTGACATACCCGATTTTTTCCAGATTTCCTTCGTAAGTGGCGTCTGTCTGGTTGGGCGCGATTTTCGATTTGAACATCTCGACAATCTGTTCTTCCGTCATGGCTTCCAGATACGGCGCCATGGAAGCCTGCTGCTCGGGCGGCAGGGTTTCGATATAAGCATAAACGTCGTCGATGGTGATTTCAACCGTTTCCTCGTCGTCTTTCGGGAAATCGATGCCCGTGAAAATATCGGTGTCCGGCTGGTCGAGCTGAGCTTTTAAAACTTCGCTTTCGCCGATCTGTTCCACCATGTAGTCGGTTAACGCTTTGGTATAGCCAACTCCACTGGAACTGCCAGAAATCGCGGCGCCTTCCTGCGGGCGGACGATGCCTACGATTTTCAGGTCGATGCCGTCTTCGTAGTGGTCGCGGATATAGCTGCTGTCGCCGGTGTGGTCTTTCCAAAGGCCGGTTTCCTCATCGTAGGTAAACGAATCGGTAGGCAGGAACAGCTTATAGGATTTTGAGAGAATTTCGTCATAGGTGTAGCTGCTGTTGGGGTCTTCCGGTTCGAATTCTTTCCCGCTCATCATAGCTTCTACCATCTCGTCGGCTTCTTCTGGATCTTTAAGCCCCAATGCATACAAAACCACATCACTGACGCGGTTGTTTTCGTCCGCAATCAAGACTACTTCATTGTAAGCCTGCGGCCAGTGCCCGGCCAGAACCGTGTACTGAGAATCGAGCAGTTCCTGATTATCCAGCAGTTCTTCAAAAACTTCAAATCCCATCGACATGGAAGAAGAGGAAGCGAAACTGGGCTGGTTTTCTTCGAAAGAAGCGAACATCGTGCTGGGATTGACCTGGAAGACGGTGCCGTCGTCCTCTTTGCCGTAAATATACAGCTCCATAGGATAGCTGTACTGGATATCCGTCAGATACGGCGCCAGTTCTTCTTCGTGTTCTTCCAGATACTTTTTGAACTGCTCCAGATCGTTGGTTTCCACTTTCGAAAGCATGGTGGAAACCATTTCGCTCATCATGCTGTTGGCGTGGATCTTTCCGTCATCCGAATTTTCGTCCGTCTGATTTACCCCGGCCATCGAAGTCATCAAATCGCCGATGTTCATCGATTCCGATTCGATGGTGATGGGGTAAGAAGAAAGCGTGTCTTCCTGCACTTTATTGATATAAGATTGGAAACCGCTGGAAAGCGAAAGAATCAGCGCAATGCCGATGATGCCGATACTGCCGGCAAAGCAGACCATGAATGTACGGCCTTTTTTTGTCAGCAGGTTTTGCAGGCTGAGCGAAAACGCCGTGAAGAAAGACATGGAAGTCTTTTTCGTCTGCATCGGCGCGGGTTCAACGCCGTCTTCGCTCGTGTAAGGATCGCTGTCGCCCACAATCTGGCCGTCCAGCAGTTTTACGGTACGCGTGGCGTATTGCTGAGCCAGTTCCGGGTTGTGCGTAACCATGATAATCAGCTTATCCTTGGCTACTTCGCGCAGAATCTCCATGATCTGTACGCTGGTTTCGCTGTCGAGGGCACCAGTGGGCTCGTCGGCCAGCAAGATTTCCGGATCGTTGACCAACGCGCGGGCAATGGCGACGCGCTGCATCTGTCCGCCCGACATCTGGTTGGGCTTTTTGTGAAGCTGATCGCCCAGGCCAACCCGCTGCAAAACTTCGATAGCACGCTGCCGGCGCTCGGCGCGCGAAACGCCCGAAAGGGTCAGGGCCAGTTCCACATTCGCCAGTACGGTCTGATGCGGGATCAGGTTGTAGCTTTGAAAAACAAAGCCGATGGAATGGTTCCGATAGGAATCCCAGTCGGCGTCTTTAAACTGGCGGGTTGATTTTCCGCTGATGGAAAGATCACCGGAGTCATACCGATCCAATCCGCCGATGATGTTGAGTAGGGTCGTCTTGCCGCATCCGGAAGGGCCCAGCACGGCTACGAACTCATTTTTTCTGAATTCGATGTCAATTCCGCGCAGCGCTTCCACTTGTGTGCTCCCGGCCGCATAGGTCTTGACGATCTGAGAAAGTTTCAGCATATAAGCACCGCTCCTTGTTTTCTTTGGTGTCTATTCATGTGTACGAAAACGCATTGTAAAATAAAAATATGAATGGGCTATGAATATAGGGTTCATGTCATGTAAAAATCCGGGTTATAAATTTGTGGTGCCGAAAAATAGGGGAGAAAAAACGCGCGGGATTTTTTTGCGCTTTGTCTTGACAAAGCGGTTTCGCTCTGCTACAATAGTAAAAAATTTAGATATCAATGTGACTGTGATGGGAAAAAGTAGCACGGTATACGAGCCCAGAGAGCCGGCGGCTGGTGGAAGCCGGCGACGGTGCCGCGTGAAAGTCCTCCCGGAGTCTTTCGCCCGAAGGCCGCCGATTGGCCGGTTGTGTAGGCGCGAACGGAGCGCTGCCGTTATCCGGCGGGCCCTGTTTTCATACAGGGAACTGAGCGGCCGCATTTTTGCGGCAAGCAAGAGTGGTACCACAGAAAGTTACGTCATGTAGCCTTTTGCCTCTTCAACCGGGGGCAAAAGGCTTTTTTGTTTACATGGCGATGAGTTTTAAAGAAAGGGGCGTCCGCAGTTCCTGCGGCAGATTTGATTATGAAGCTCAATGGTGCAGAAATTATTGCCAATGTGTTGCTTGAACATAACGTAGACACGATCTTCGGTTATCCCGGAGGCGCTGTGCTGGATATTTACGACGCGCTTTACAAATATCAGGACCGCATTCATCATGTGATGACGGCGCACGAACAGGGTGCTTCCCACGCGGCTGACGGTTACGCCCGCGCAACCGGTAAAACGGGTGTGGTGCTTGCAACCAGCGGCCCCGGCGCTACAAACCTGGTGACGGGTCTCGCTACGGCTTATATGGATTCCGTTCCCATGGTTGCCATCACCGGTAACGTTGGAACGGCGCTCATCGGCTGCGATAGCTTCCAGGAAGTGTACATCGCCGGTATTACGATGTCGATTACCAAGCACAACTTTGTTGTACGCAATGTCAGCGAGCTGGCCGATACGCTTCGCCGTGCCTTCTATATAGCGGCTTCCGGCCGCTGCGGCCCGGTGCTTGTGGATGTTCCTAAAGATGTTTCCCAGGCTATTACAGAATATACACCGACCGAACCGCAAAAACCGGCGCTTCCCGAAGAAGTGGACGGCGATTTTGAAGATATCGCCCGCATCATCAACGACGCACAGCGTCCGTTCATTTATTTCGGCGGCGGCGTACGGCTTTCCGGAGCCGGCGATGAGCTGCGCGAACTGATGCAGAAGGCGCAGATCCCCGCTTCCTATACGCTGATGGCGGCAGGTGTGCTGGGCTACGGCGAACCGCTGAATATGGGCATGATCGGTATGCACGGCAATATTTCGTGTAACCGCGCGGCCGATCAGTGCGACGTGATGCTTGCCATCGGCACGCGATTCAGCGACCGCGTCACGCTCAATCCCGATCATTTCGGTACACGTGCCAAGATTATCCACATGGATATCGACCCCAGTGAAATCAATAAGAACGTAACCGTTGATTACAGCCTGATCGGCGATATCAAACATATCCTGAAAAAGCTGAATCAGCATATCCGTCCCGCTGAGCACAAGGAATGGCTCGAGCAGATTGCCGACTGGCAGGCGCGCGACTATCGCCCGAAAGACGATCCGAGCGTGCTCAAGCCGCATCAGCTGATCGATACGATCTGCCGCATGGCCGGTCCCAACGCCATTTATGCTACGGACGTAGGCCAGCACCAGATGTGGGCGGCTCAGTATATTCACCATCTTGCGCCGAACCACTTCATCACCAGCGGCGGTCTGGGAACCATGGGCTACGGCTACGGCGCCGCCATCGGCGCACAGATTGCCTGCCCCGAAAACCGCGTGATCCATATCACGAGCGACGGTTCTTTCCATATGAATATGAATGAATGCTGCACGGCTGTCAGCTATCATGTGCCGGTTATCACCGTGATTTTCAACAACGCGGTGCTGGGCATGGTACGTCAGTGGCAGAAGGCATTCTACGGCGGCCGTCTTTCTTCCACAGAACCGGAACGCGCAACGGATTACGTAAAAGTAGCCGAAGGCTTTGGCGCCAAGGGCTTCCGCTGCAGCAATCTGGCCGAATTTGAAGAAGCGTTTGCCAAGGCGCTGAAAGAGACCGGCCCGGTTTGGATTGAATGTGCCATCGACCGCGAAGAACGCGTGCTTCCGATGATTCCCGCCGGCAAGACGGTAGCGGATTCCATTTGTGAATGAGGAGGAAAAGACAATGGCAATGGACAAAATTCAATATCTGATCCTCATCGTTGAAAATAACACCGGCGTGCTGGCGCGCATCACCTCTCTGTTTTGCCAGCGCGGCTTCAATATTCTCAGCCTGAACGTGGCTGAGACCGAAAACCCGAAAATTTCCCGTATTACGGTCGTTTCTCAGGGCGACGACAGCAAGTTTGAGCAGATCGTCAAGCAAACTTCCAAACTGGTGGAAGTCTGCATGGTGTTCCCGCTGGAACCTTCGTTCAGCCTGGTTCGCGAACTGCTGCTGGTGAAAATCGCCTGCGAGGACCGTGATCTTCCCCGGGTAGAGGAGCTTGCCTCTTTCTACGGCGCCAAAATGATCGATCAGTCTGTCGGCTGCGTGGTGCTGGAGCTCACGGAAGCCCCCGAAACGCTCGATCGCTTTGTGGCGGAACTTGCTCCGTTCCAGATTCTGGAACTGTGCCGTACCGGCGTAACCGGTTTGGAGCGCGGCAAAGTAACGTATTCCCTTTAATTTTGGCGAAACGCAGGCCGCGTTTTGCGACCGCTTTCACATATTTATCCAGACATTTTATTTAGTAAAGGAGCTAGCAAAATCATGATTAAGAAGTATTACGATTCCGACTGCAATCTCGGCCTGCTGGACAACAAGACCGTTGCCGTTATCGGCTTCGGCAGCCAGGGCCATGCCCATTCCATGAACCTTGCCCAGAGCGGCGTAAACGTGGTTGTCGGTCTGCGTCCCGGTTCCGGCCACTGGGAAAAGGCGGCTAAATTTGCCGAAACCTGCCCCAACTTCAAAGTAATGGATATTGAATCTGCCGCTGAAGCCGGCGATGTCGTGATGATGCTGGTTCCCGATGAACTGGCCGCCGATATCTACAACAAGCAGGTTGCTCCTCACATGAAAGAGGGCGACGCTCTGGCTTTTGCTCATGGCTTCAACATTCACTTCAAGACCATCAACCCGCAGAAGGATATCGACGTTATCATGATCGCCCCGAAGGGACCGGGCCACACTGTGCGCAGCCAGTATATGGAAGGCCGCGGCGTACCGTCCCTGATCGCTGTTGAGCAGGATTACACCGGTAAGGCCAAGGATATCGCTCTGGCTTATGCTTCCGGTATCGGTGCAGGCCGCGCCGGCATCCTGGAAACGACCTTCAAGGAAGAAACCGAAACCGACCTGTTCGGCGAACAGGCTGTTCTGTGCGGCGGTGTGTGCGAACTGATGCACGCTGGTTTCGATACGCTGGTGGAAGCCGGCTACGAGCCCGAAATGGCTTACTTTGAATGCATCCACGAGATGAAGCTGATCGTTGATCTGATCAACGAAGGCGGCTTCGGCAAGATGCGTTATTCCATCTCCAACACCGCTGAATACGGCGACTATCGTACCGGTAAGCGTCTGATCACCGATGAGACCCGCAAGGAAATGAAGAAGGTTCTCACCGAGATTCAGGATGGTACTTTCGCTTCCGAATTCATGCAGGAGATGTCCTCCGGCCGTAAGATCAAGTTCCTGGCTACCCGCCGTGTACAGGCCGAGCATCCGGTTGAAAAAGTGGGTGCCGAGCTGCGTAAGATGATGAGCTGGCTGAAGAAATAATCCCTCATTTTACCTGTAATTCCCAAAGCCGGGAGGAGCCTGACCTCCTCTCGGCTTTTTGTATCAGAAAGGAGCTGTATCCAATGGCGCTTCGCAGCGACAACGTTACCCGCGGGGCTGAACGTGCCCCGAACCGCAGCTTGTTCTATGCCATGGGCTACACCAAAGAAGAACTCGATCGTCCGCTGATCGGCGTGGTCAGCGCACACAGCGAGATCGTGCCCGGGCATTTCCATCTTGATAAAATTGCTGAAGCCGTAAAAGCCGGCGTCCGTATGGCCGGCGGCACCCCGATTCTGATTCCGTCCATCGGCGTGTGCGACGGTATCGCCATGGGTCATATTGGCATGAAATATTCGCTGGCTTCGCGCGAACTGATCGCCGACAGCGTAGAAACCATGACGATGGCGCACCAACTCGACGGTTTGGTGCTGATCCCGAACTGCGATAAAATCGTTCCCGGCATGGTCATGGCGGCCGTGCGTATGGATATTCCTGCCGTGGTGTGCAGCGGCGGCCCGATGCTGGCCGGTCTGTACGACGGCGAAAAAGTCAGCCTTTCCAAGATGTTCGAAGCGGTTGGCGCCTATAAGGCCGGCCTGATCGACGAGGAAAAACTCACCGAGTGTGAGCAGGGCTGCTGCCCCGGTTGCGGAAGCTGCGCGGGCATGTATACCGCAAACTCCATGAACTGCCTGTGCGAAGCCATCGGTATCGCACTGCCCGGAAACGGCACGTATCCGGCCGTGAGCAGCAAACGTATGCAGCTGGCCAAGCACGCCGGTATGGCGATTATGGATCTGGTGAAGAAGAATATCACTGCCCGCCAGATCATCAATGAAAAGTCGATCCGTAACGCCCTGGCCTGCGATATGGCGCTGGGCTGCTCTTCCAACAGCGTACTGCACCTGCTGGCTATCGCCAACGAAGCCGGTGTTCCGCTGGATCTGAAGATTTTCAATGAGATGAGTGCTGTGACGCCCAACCTGTGCCACCTGGCGCCGGCCGGCCCCACGCACATCGAAGATCTCGATCGCGCAGGCGGTATTCCGGCCGTGCAGAACGAACTGCTCAAGGGCGGACATATCGATCCCACCGCGCTTACCGTTACCGGTAAAACGGTCGGCGAAAATATCGCCGGTAAGTTCATGCGCGAAGAAGGTTCCATCCGTCCGCTGGAGAATCCCTATAGCCCCACCGGCGGTATCCAGATTCTCTGGGGCAATATCGCACAGCGCGGCTGCGTAGTCAAGCGCAGTGCCGTAGCGCCCGAAATGCTCTGCCACACCGGTCCCGCCCGTGTGTTTGACAGCGAGGATGAAGCGATCGCCGCCATCTACGCCGGACAGATTCACGACGGCGACGTGGTGGTTATCCGCTACGAAGGCCCCAAGGGCGGCCCGGGTATGCGCGAAATGCTGAATCCGACCAGCGCGCTGGCCGGTATGAAGCTGGATAAAACCGTGGCGCTCATCACCGACGGACGTTTCTCCGGCGCGAGCCGCGGCGCTTCCATCGGCCATGTTTCTCCCGAAGCGGCCGAAGGCGGCAACATTGGTCTGCTGAAAGAGGGCGATCTGATCGAAATCGATATCCCGAACGCATCGATTCACGCTCAGGTCAGCGACGAAGAATTCGCCGCCCGCCGTGCGGTTGCCGTACCGCGTGAGCCCAACATCAAAACCGGCTGGCTTTCCCGCTATGCCCGTCAGGTCAGCGGAGCCGATACCGGTGCCGTGATGAAATAATCTGATTTTCAAAATAAACAGGGCGATGCCTTTCGGCGCCGCCCTGTTGTTTTTTTGCAGAAGCCTAATTGCTCTAAGTACAACAAAAACACCGGGATGATACCTGTCTGTACCGTCCCGGTGTTTTGCGTGCGATCCATTAAATTTGAGAAGCCAGATAAATCATTTCCGCGCGGCCGAAATACGCATACAAAACCGTTTCGTCGCTGAAAGCTTTGGCCTCGCTGGGCGTGCCGGTGATCGTTCCTGTTACAACGCCGTGAACCAGATCGATCAGATCGGCTAGTAGCCCCATGCTCAGCGGATTATTGGGGAGCAGTTTGGATTGCGCAGTTTGCCGGTTGTGCCCGCCGAAAAAGCGCATTTTTCCGCCGCGGTCGAGCAGCCAGCGCATAAACCGACGCAGATTCTCTTCATATTGTGTAAGCGGAAGCGCGCCGGGGACCTGCATCCATACGCCGCATCCGCTGCCGATGGCGTCGCCTGTAAAAAGCAGATCTTCTTCCGGGTTCCATACGGCTACGCTGCCGGGCGTATGTCCGGGAATCTGGCAGATTTCCAGCCGGTTGCCGCCCAAGTCGATTCGGCTGCCGGTGCGGATATCGATGGTACCGGAAAGATCCAGCTGTTTTCCGGCCATCATCTCGCGAAGGAATTCCTCGGGAAGCTGCAGCTCGCTGTGGCAGAGATAAACCGTGGAAAATTCGTCCATATGATGGATATGGTCGATGTGCGCATGCGTTAAAATCAAAACCAGAGGCAGATCGGTGATTTTCCGGATTTCCGGCAGAATCTGTGCGCCCGGCGTGATACCGGTATCGATCACGGCTGCCGTGTTGTTTCCGGTGACCAGATAAAAAGAATCGCCGCCTTCGTCCAGCCATTCCCAGGCGCGCGAAGCGATTTGCTTAACCTGAAACATCCGTATCCGTCCTTTCCGTTGTTTTTGTTTTATTGTAAACGATTTCCCTATTAAAAGTCAATGGCATAAGCCGGAAAGCGCCTCTCTTTACAAACCGAAAATCGTATGTTATCTTAAATGCAAGAAATCTGCTTGAAGAACGGAGGAAAAGCCATGTACACGCCTGTTGCGCTTTCGGAACAGCTTCGCATTACGCATGTGGTAACGGCGTTTGACGAAGTCCGCCCGAAGGGCTATTTTTTCTCGGGAGAAATGCACGATTTCTGGGAGATAGCCTATGTGATGGAAGGTGCGATCACCGTTACGGCCGATGACCGTGTGTATACGCTTTCCCGTGGGCAGATGATTTTTCATCAGCCGATGGAATTCCACAGCCTGCGCTGTGCCGGTGGAAAACCGGCCCGCGTACTGGTGATTTCTTTTGCCGCGGTGGGGGAAGGAATGAATCCGTTTCGCCGCCGTGTATTGGAACTCGATTTTGACGAAGAAGCCGAGCTGCTGCGGCTGGTTGAAATTTTTCATGACTTTCTGAACAATCGCCAGGAAATGCAGGGCGCGCGCGGACAGGCACTGCTGGAAGCTTTTTTATGGAAGCTTTCGGATAAACCGCTGCATACGGTTGAGCGCCATACCGCCGGCGACGGCAAGCTGTATGAACAGGCGATGCGTGTGCTCAACGATCATTGCCGGGAAGCGCTCAGCCTTTCGGATATTGCCCGGCTGTGTAATACCAGTGAAAGCAGTCTGAAAAAAGCGTTTGCGGCTTATTCGCATACCGGCGTGATGCATTGTTTCAATTCCATTAAAATCCGTCTGGCGGCGCGTCTGCTCACACAGGGGTATTCCGCCGCGCAAGTGAGTGAGCAGCTTTCTTTTTCTTCACCGTCCTATTTTCATGTGGTGTTCCGTCGGGAAATGCATTGTACGCCTGGGCAATATGTACAAAAAAGTAGGTCATAATCTCTACTTGTCAAATCAAATTAACTTCAGTATAATAACCCTATAAAGTGTCGAAAATCCGTGGTTTCGGCAAATAGGGAGTGTTATTCATGAAAAAGTTTTTAGGTATTTGTCTCGCTGTTTTGCTGGTGGCTCAAATGACGGCCTGCAGCACAATGTTCCCTTTTTCCATGTTGACAAAAGGGCAGTCCGAAAGCAGTTCTTCCGATACGCTTGGATCTGGTGAATCGGTCGTTTCTCCGGATTCTTCGGCGCCTGAAAGTGCAACGAGTTCCGAAACCAAGCAGCCTAATACAGAAGAAATTGTTCTGATCGATAACAAAGACTGCGCGGTCGTTCTGACCGGTATTGAGCCGGACGCAATGATGGGATACACGCTGAAAGTACGTCTGGAAAATAAATCGAAAGACGTAACGTATATGTTCGCTGTTCAGGACGCAACGATTAACGGCTTGCAGAGCGATCCTTTCTTTGCAGCGGAAGTGGCCGCCGGCAAAAAATCAAACGAAGAAATCTGGTTTGACAGCGAGGAGCTCGCCGAAGTCGGTCTGACCGATATCACGGATATTGAGTTATTCTTTGATGTTTACGATACCGATGACTGGGAAGCAGAATCTGTGGCAACCGAAACCGTGCATGTTTATCCCAACGGAAAAGATAAGGCGACTGTTTACAAAAGAGAAGCGAAATCTTCCGATGTGGTACTGGTGGATAATCAATACGTAACCGTTACCGCGATCGACGGTGAATACGACGATATTTGGGGATACAGCCTGAATCTTTTCCTTGAGAACAAAACGGATACGACAGTTATGTTTACCGTGGACGATGTAGCTGTCAATGGATTTATGGTTGATCCTTTCTATGCTACTACGGTTCCGGCGGGACGGTGCGGATACAGCGCTGTGACCTGGAGCCTTGAATCGCTGGAAAAAAACGGCATCGAAGTGGATGGAATCGAGACGATTGATATGACCGTTGTCGCCTATGATGACGAAGATTACAGCGCCGACGATTTTGTAAACGAACCGGTTTCGCTTGAAATTGAATAAGCTTTTACATGAAATAAAAAAACCGGCAGGGAACACGGATTCCCTGTCGGTTTTCATTTTACAATCGTTTAAACCACACCTGCTGCCAGCAGATCTACGAATTGTTTGGCTGTACGCGGGTTGCGTCCGCCGCTGCGGATAGCATGTGCTTCGGCGCGTACGATGAGCGTGTCTTCGTCCAGATCGATTCCGGCTTCGCGCGCCAGATGCACCACGATATCGGAATACAGCATCTTGTCCGGCCGCGAGAACGTGATGGTCAGGCCGAAACGGGCGGACAGGCTGACGATTTCCTGCAGCTTATCGGTGATGCTGATTTCATCACCCTGACGGTCCGCGTTGGTTTCTTTGATCATGTGACGATGGTTGCTGGTCGCATAAATCAATACATTGTTGCTGCGGCTGCTGACGCCGCCTTCCAAAATAGCTTTCAGCGCGCAGAAATCGCGGTCGTCAGAAGCAAACGTCAGGTCATCGATAAACAGAATAAATTTCAGCGGATTGACAGCCAGCGTATCAAGCAGGCCAGGAATCAGATAGAGCTGATTCTTTTTCAGTTCCACCAAACGCAGACCGTCTTTGGCAAATTCGTTGCCGATGGCTTTTACGGTGCTGCTCTTGCCGGTACCGGCGTCGCCGTACAGCAAAACATTGTTCGCGGGCTTGCCTTCCAGCAAGGCTTTGGTGTTGGCGATAATCTTTCCGCGTTCGCGTTCATAGCCAAACAGCTCCGAAAGCTTCTGCGGATCGGGATTTTTGATCGGCACCAATGCGCCGGCGTCATCCAGCATGAACATATGATATTTTGCGAAGATGCCGAAGCCCTTGGTGGACATTTCGCCCAGGCGTTCGTGATAGATTTTATAAAAATCGAGCGGTTCCGTCTGCCAGGCAGCCAGTGTAGGATCACCCAGTGCGGCGCGCTGCGTGCTGCCGCCGAAAGCAGCTGCGCGGGAAAGCAGATTCAGTTCCCGATTCAGCAGCGGGTCCAAAACCTGAGCGTCGCCTTCGCCGGTGGTTTTGTAGCGTGTATAAATATTCTCATCTTCCAGAACCAAACGAAGCAGATAGCGCGAAAAATTGCAGTCTTCGGCCAGCAGTTCGGCGGCAAAATCAGCATATGCGCCGCAAAGCGCGTCCGCGTTATCCTGCGGACAAGCCAGCAGCTTAAGAAGATTTTGCATCGGCGCTGCCTGTAAAATATGGCGGAAAATAACCAGGCTGTTCAGATCTCTGTACAGGGTTTCCATGTGTGTACCTCGATTCAGTGCTTTTTAAGGATAAATTATACACGCTTTTGGAAAAAGTGCAAGTATTCTCGCTTTTTCTTTTTCAAAAAAGCTACAATCCCCACAAGCCAAAAGGCAATATCTATAAAATATTTTTAATTTATTTGTATATTCTGTTGACTTTTCTTATAGCGCGTTTTATACTGAAAATAGAAAAGAAGTTGTGTTCCCTTGCTGTTTTTACCTTGAAGGGGGAGGGGTACATGATGAAAAGAATTGTTCGTGGTTGTGCGTTGGTTTTAGCGGTTTTGGTATTGGCTTTTGTCGTCAATCAAATGCGCTGGCGGAAAACGTTGATGGATTGTCCCGCACCTTCGCTTACGTGGGGAATGGAGCGGCGTGAAGTTGTTGAGCGCCTTGGACTTTCCGCAGAAGATGCCGCGGGCGGGCCGTCGGATAGTATCTGGCTGGAGCCGGAACAACTTGGCTGGGACCCGGCCGAAGCTTGGGGAATCCCCGCTTTGCCCGATGAATCAGGACGCGGGAGAATCCGTCTTTCCTTCCAAAAAAGAGCGGATTCCGCAGACGGCCGGCTGTACCTGATTTCTTTTTCCGTTTTCCTTGAAAACGGAGATCAGCTTCTGAAGGCTTTGTCTCCGCTGTATAACGCACCGGCATATTGGTGCTCCAGAAAAGACTGGCTGATGGGGTATTGGTTTTGTTTCCCGGAAGGAACGACTTCAACACTCGAAGAAGCACAGCGCTGCGGTTATTCCGGCCGTGTTGAACGCGGAGAGATTTATCCCCAGCTTTATATCAAGAACGATCAGCAGAACCAAGGGGAAAACTGCATATGTTCCGTTCGGTTCATGGCGGGTCCGATCAATTTCCCGGCCGGAGAAATGAGATGGTCTGAGCGGATGATTATGATGCCGGAATCTGAAGAAACGATCCGTCCGGAAGAGGGGGAAACGTCATGAAGGTATTGCGGCTTTTGTGTGTAGCGGCGGTGTGCCTGCTGATGGCGCTGCCCATCAATAGTGTCGGCTACCAGACGTCGCTGTTTGTTTCGCCTATACCATTTTTTGCGTGGGGTACGTCTCGGGAAGAAATCATTGAGCAGCGCGGGCTTTCGGAAGAAGTTGTTTCCCGCGGACAAAAAACCGACCTGTGGCTTACACCGGAGGAATTGGGCTGGGATCCTGCCGAACATCTCGGACTTACCCTTTATCCGGACGGCAGCCGCAAGGGCGGGGATATCAAGCTGTCTTTCATGGATAAAGAGGGTTTGGACAGCGTATGGCATCATATCGAGTTTAATGTCGCGGTTCCCAACATAGATTATTTACTGCACCGTTTGGAACGGTTTTACGGCCGCCCCGTTTATCTCGGGGATAACCCCAAACGGAAAAGCGGCTCATAGATTTGCTACCAAAAAACAGATATGTGCACCCCGGAGGAAATGGCGTATGTGGGCGCAGAATACCCGTTTCCGCGCGCTTTACTTTATCCGTATTTATCGATTGATAGCAAATATGAAAGAGACGGCATGGAAATTTACAAGATAAGCTTTAGTGGCGGAGCCATGAATTATCCGAAAGATTATTTGCCTGATCCCGAATGGTATCTCCCATGATACCGGCAAGGAGTGAAAATGATGAAAATTCTACGCGTTCTAAGTATAGCGGTAGTCTGTATGGTGATGGCATTGCCTGTTAATAGTGTTGGCTATCAAACGTCGCTGTTTTTGTTCCCCGCTGCGTCCATTTCGTGGGGAATGGAGAAAGCTGAAATGATCGAGCGGCTCGGGATTGATGAACGAAAAAGCAGCGGCGCAGACGGTACCCTCATACTTACATCCGAGCAATTGGGCTGGAATCCCGCGGAGCATCTCGGGCTTAAGCTGGGGCAGTCCAGGGTGGATTTGGGTAGTATTTTTATCAGCTTTACAGATGAAGATAACGTGTATGGCCCGGAAGGGTTGGATATACTGCGTGAAATGACTTTTTCTGTTTCGGCGCCGGATACCCAGACAGTGATTCACCGCTTTTCTCGTTTGTATGGAGCGCCGATCGAAGTGGATATCAACGAGACCCGAACCTGGGTGGTCTGGGAATGCTATCCTGAAGAGCTCAGTGAACCAGACCCACGCTATCCTTGGAATTTGGGAACCGGTTCAGATTCAATATTATATCCGCATATTTATCTGCGCTGCGAAAATAATGCCCGGGGCGGTGTATTTTGCGAAGTGACTTATTGGACCGGAATAGGCAACTACCCGGAAGGCACCCAGATTGTGTGGTGCGGGGGTCAGGAATAGTAAAATAAACCGCCGAATTGCATAAAAATTTATTTTCGTCTCACAAAACGCTTGACAATCGCAACGGAGGCGACTATAATAAGGCCAATATTTATAAATGCAATGACAGGGCATTAAGATGCATGAATGCGAAGTGCAGAGAGCTGCCGGGTGGTGCAAGGCAGATTTTGCGCATGGATCGAACTCTCCCTCGAGCGGTCGACTGAAAGAAGCTTTGGTTTTCGAGTAGGAAGAACGGTACTTCGCCGTTATCGAAGAAGCGTATTCGCCTTTGGGCGAGTAGGCGTAGAGTGGGCACGAAAGTGCCAAGTAGAGTGGTACCACGGAAGCTTTATAGCCTTCGTCTCTGAAAAGAGGCGAAGGCTTTTTTGTTACCTGTAAGCGGTTCGGGTAAAGCCCGCGCCTTTAAGAATCAAGCAAGCGGCCTAAAGGGCCAAGGAGGAAACGGAAGATGAATACACAAAAGTACACCCGCCAGTTTTTTGAAGTACCCAATGCCCCGATGAGATGGGCACAGCGCGGCTATGTTGATCATGCGCCGATCTGGTGCTCGGTTGACCTGCGCGACGGCAATCAGTCGCTGATTGTCCCCATGAGCCTCGAGGAAAAATTGGATTTCTTTAAGCTGCTGGTCCGTCTGGGCTTTAAAGAAATCGAAGTTGGCTTCCCGGCCGCAAGCGAAACCGAATACAATTTCCTGCGTACGCTGATCGAGGATAACCTGATCCCCGATGATGTTACGGTGCAGGTGCTCACACAGTCCCGCGAGCATATTATCCGCAAAACATTTGAAAGCCTGAAAGGCTGCAAGAACGCCATTGTTCATTTGTATAATTCCACTTCTGTGGCGCAGCGTGAACAGGTCTTCAAAAAATCCAAGGCCGAAATCATCGATATTGCTGTTTCCGGCGCTAAGCTTTTCAACGAGATTGCCAAGGAATACGGCGATAACTACCGTTATGAATATTCTCCCGAATCGTTCACCGGCACCGAGCCCGAATTTGCGCTTGAAATCTGCAACGCCGTGCTCGATGTCTGGCAGCCGACGCCCGAGCGCAAGGTGATTATCAACCTGCCGGTTACGGTAGAACTTTCCATGCCGCACGTGTACGCCAACCAGGTTGAATATATGTGCGATCATTTGAAATACCGCGAAAACGTCATCGTTTCGCTTCATCCGCATAATGACCGCGGCTGTGCCGTGGCCGATTCCGAAATGGGTCTTCTGGCCGGCGCCGACCGTATCGAAGGTACGCTGTTCGGCAACGGCGAACGTACCGGCAACGTCGATATCGTTACGCTGGCGCTCAATATGTTCTCTCAGGGCGTGGAGCCGAACCTCGACTTCTCCGATATGCCCGCCATTACGGAACTGTATGAGCGCGTGACCCGTATGAAGGTTTATGACCGTCAGCCCTATTCCGGCAAACTCGTGTTCGCCGCCTTCTCCGGTTCGCATCAGGATGCTATCGCCAAGGGTATGCACTGGCGCGAAGAATATAGCTGCCGCTTCTGGACAGTTCCGTATCTGCCGATCGACCCGCAGGATGTGGGCCGCGAATACGAAACGGACGTTATCCGCATCAATTCCCAGTCCGGCAAGGGCGGTATCGGCTATCTGCTGGAGCACAACTTCGGCTACAATCTCCCCGCCAAAATGCGCGAGGATGTCGGTTACGCCGTCAAGAACGTTTCCGACCATCAGCATAAGGAACTTTCTCCGCTGGAAGTGCTGGGCGTATTTACCGAAACCTATGTCAACGTCAACGCGCCGCTTGAACTCGTTGATTACCACTTTGTCCGTACCCCGGGCATCAAGGTTATCCTTACGGTCAAGGTCAACGGCGAAGAGAAAGAACTCACCGCCAGCGGCAACGGCCGTCTCGATGCCGTCAGCAATGCGCTCAAGCAGCATCTGGGCATCCGCTATTCCAACCTGACTTATACGGAACACGCCATCAGCACGGGTTCCGCTTCCAAGGCTATCACCTATGTGAGCATCACCATGCCGGACGGCAGCGTCAGCTGGGGCGCCGGTATCCACGACGATATCATCGCCGCTTCGATCAACGCGCTGTTCTCGGCCATCAACCGTAAAGCATAAGCGTTTGTAATACCAAACAGTAAAGGAGTCTGAAAGCAATGGCTATGACAATGACCCAGAAAATCCTGGCCGCGCACGCCGGTTTGCCGGAAGTAAAGGCCGGCCAGCTCATCAACGCCAAACTGGATATGGTGCTCGGCAACGACATCACCTCTCCCGTGGCAATCAACGAATTTACCCGTTCCGGCTTTACCGGTGTGTTCGATACCGATAAAATCGCGATGGTTATGGACCACTTCGCCCCGAACAAAGATATCAAGGCGGCGCAGCAGACCAAACAGTGCCGCACCTTTGCCCGCGAATTCCACATCAAGAATTATTTTGATGTGGGCGAAATGGGCATTGAACACGCTCTTCTGCCTGAAAAAGGACTGGTTGCTCCCGGCGAATGCGTGATCGGCGCCGATTCCCACACCTGCACCTACGGCGCGCTGGGTGCTTTCTCTACCGGCGTCGGTTCCACCGATATGGCCGCCGGTATGGCAACGGGCGAAGCCTGGTTCAAGGTGCCTTCCGCCATCCGCTTTGTGCTTACCGGTAAATTGCAGCCCCGCGTATCCGGTAAAGACGTGATTCTGCATATCATCGGCAAGATCGGTGTGGACGGTGCGCTGTACCGTTCCATGGAATTCACCGGCCCAGGTCTTGCTTCCCTTTCGATGGATGACCGCCTGTGCATCGCCAACATGGCGATTGAAGCCGGCGCCAAAAACGGCATTTTCGAGGTGGACGACATCACCCGCGCTTATATGGATGAACGTGTTACCCGTCCGTACACCGCCTTTAAAGCTGACGAAGACGCCGAATACGACGAAACCTACGAAATCAATCTTTCCGAGATCGAGCCCACGGTTGCCTGCCCGCATCTGCCGGAAAACGCCCGCCTCGCTAAGGAACTGGGCGACATTCATCCCGATCAGGTTGTGATCGGTTCCTGCACGAACGGCCGTCTTTCCGATATGGCCGCTGCTGCAGAAATCCTCAAAGGCAAGCACATCGCGCCCGGTATCCGCTGCATCGTGATTCCCGCCACGCAGGCTGTTTATAAAGACTGCATCCGTTTGGGTTATATGGATACGTTTATCGATGCCGGCTGTGCCGTTTCTACGCCGACCTGTGGCCCGTGTCTGGGCGGCTATATGGGCGTTTTGGCCGAAAACGAAATCGCCGTTTCTACAACGAACCGCAATTTCGTAGGCCGTATGGGTCACGCTACATCCAAAATCTATCTGTCCAGCCCCGAAGTTGCCGCCGCCACCGCATTGTGCGGCCATATCGTCGACCCGCGCGATCTGTAAAGGAGGAACTGCATCATGAACGCACATGGTATTGTACATAAATACGGAGACAATGTGGATACGGACGTTATCATTCCCGCCCGTTACCTCAACACTGCCGATCACAAAGAACTGGCTTCCCACTGCATGGAAGACATCGACGCCCAGTTTACCGCCAAGGTAAAGCCCGGCGACATCATGGTGGGCGGCGCAAACTTTGGCTGCGGTTCTTCCCGTGAACATGCGCCCATCGCCATCAAGGAATCCGGTATTTCCTGCGTCATTGCCAAAACATTTGCCCGTATCTTCTTCCGTAACTCCATCAACATCGGTCTGGCCATTCTGGAATGCCCCGAAGCCAGCGAGAAAATCGAAGATCACGACGAAGTTTCCATCGATTTCGATACCGGTATTATCACCAATATCACCAAGGGAGAGACCTATCAGGCCCAGCCTTTCCCGGATTTCATTAAGAAAATCATTGCTTCCAACGGCCTGCTCAATTCCATTAAGGCCTAAAGGCAGGGGAGGACTGTACCATGGAAAAGAAAATTACCGTTCTTCGCGGCGACGGCATCGGCCCCGAAATCGTAAACGAAGCGCTGCGCGTGCTGGATGCCGTCTGCAAAAAATACGGACACACATTTACCTATACCGATGTGGATATCGGCGGCTGCTCCATCGATAAATTCGGTGTTCCGATCACTGACGAAGGCATGGAACAGTGCAAAAACTGTGACAGCGTGCTGCTGGGCGCTGTGGGCGGCCC
The DNA here is from genome assembly GCA_944384905.1 of uncultured Clostridia bacterium. Classification (GTDB taxonomy): domain Bacteria; phylum Bacillota; class Clostridia; order Oscillospirales; family Acutalibacteraceae; genus RGIG7265. Next base: position 24,653 of record CALWVE010000015.1, on the reverse strand, counting down.
CAAGTGGGATAGCGTCGATCCGTCGATCCGCCCCGAAAAGGCACTGCTGAAAGTTCGCTCCGAACTGGGGTTGTTTGCAAACCTGCGCCCCACCAAATTGTTCCCCCAGTTGGCGGATGCTTCCCCGCTCAAGGATACGGTTGTGGGTCAGGGTATCGATTTGATGATCGTGCGCGAACTGACCGGCGGCATTTACTTCGGCAAGCGTTCCACAACGGAAACCAACGGCGAAAAAGTTGCCACGGATGAAATGCTCTACACCGAGCACGAAATCGAGCGTATCGGCCGTGTTGCGTTTGAATCGGCCAGAAAACGCAATAAGAAGCTGGCTTCTGTCGATAAAGCCAACGTGCTCGATTGCTCTCGCCTGTGGCGCGCCGTGATGCATCGCCTGAGCGAGGAATATCCCGACGTGCAGTACAGCGACATTCTGGTAGATAATACTGCCATGCAGCTGATCCGCGATCCGGGTCAGTTCGATACGATCGTAACCGAGAATATGTTCGGCGATATTCTTTCGGATGAAGCCAGCATGCTCACCGGCTCCATCGGCATGATGCCGTCCGCCAGCCTGTCCTCCGGCACGCTGGGTATGTATGAGCCGATTCATGGTTCTGCTCCCGACATTGCGGGCATGAACATCGCAAACCCGCTGGGAACGATCCTCTCTGCCGCCATGATGCTGCGCTATTCGTTCAGCATGACGGAGGAAGCCGATGCGATCGAAGCCGCTGTTAACCGGGTGCTCGACGAAGGCTACCGCACGGGCGACATCATGCAGGAAGGCATGAAGAAAGTTTCGTGCAGCGAAATGGGTACGCTTGTCGCCGAACGGATTTAACGTAGATCATCGCAATTAAAACAGCCCGGATTTTTCCGGGCTGTTTTTCTCATGTGTTTAAGAAAATAGTGCAAACGCAAGAAGTTTCGATCAAACCTTTTTAAAGGTTTGCGGTTTCCAAAGGCAGAGCCTTTGGCCGCTCTTCGCAAAGAGCGGAACTCTTTTTCCTCCATAAGCGCAGGAAGGTAGAAAGCAACGTCCATTGGACGTTGCTTTCGTAGGGAACCCTCGCCGGGGGTTCCCTTCATCTGGCTTTCACATTGCCTTATCGATTCAACAGCCATCCGATGCCGGCGGCGGTGCGCTCCGTGGCCTGGTTGTAGTGATTGCCGGGGTTCAGCTGAAACACCGTGTCGATCCCTTGGCTCTGATAGAACGCCCGGATTTCTTTCGTATTTTGCTGTACGCTTTGCAGGAGCGGATTGCGGGTTTTGCTTTCCCGGTCGCCCAGAGAAAAATACAGGCAATCGGGGCGGTGCTTCGGTTCGTGAGAAAAAATATAATCCTTGATCCCCGGAAACCAGAGCGAACCCGACATGCTGCCAACACGGGAAAACAAATCCGTTTGATAGATGGCATACACGGCAAATAGCCCGGCCAGCGAATATCCCGCGATCCCGCGCCATTTTGCGGCTTCGGGAAGTTCTTTTTCCGCCAAGGGGATAATCTCCGCTGTTAATAGTTGCAAATAATCGTTTGCGCCGCCTGTGCAGGGCGGTGCGTTTTTGAAAACGGGCGGGCTGTCCCAGGGAGCCATGTCGTGATTCCAATCAAGATCGCTGACCGCCACAAGCGTAAACGGCGGAAATCCGGCCGCCTGTGCGGCCTGCCAAATTTGCTCCCCTTCGCCGGAGAAGGTGTTGAGATAGATCACGGGCGCGCCCGGTTCGCGGCCCGGAAAAACAGAGATGGTTTTTCCGCCCAGGGTAAACGTATGCATCCAGATTTGCCCTCCTTTTAACAAAGAATCTGCTTATCCTTATTATATTGGAAAGAAACGCGGCTCGCAATAATAAAGTGCAGCGAATGGTTGCTTCTGATTGACAAAAATCGCCGCTGTGCTACAATAAAGCGAACGATTTCCACAGGGAGGCATTGCCATGTCAGAAAAAACACGTCAGCTTCCGCGCTTGCTGCGCGAAATCTGCGCCGAACACGGCATTTCCATTCACGGCTTTTCCGGAGACTGGATTTTTGAAATGGATCATCAGGGTAAAAAAGCTTTTGTGATCGGCTATAAATTCCCCAATAACGACGCCGCGATGGAACAGATCTGCGACGATAAATGCGCGCTGTCCGATGTGCTGGCGCATAATCAGATTCCCTGTGTGCCACATACGTATTTTATGCGCCCCGATAACCAATACTATATGGGAACGGGCGGAGACTGGGAAAAAATGATGGAACTGCTTCGCCGGTACGGCAAGGTAGTGTGTAAATCGAACAGCGGTTCCGGAGGAACCAACGTGTTCAAAGCTTCTACCATGCGCGAACTGGAAGCTGCCGTCTGCCATATTTTTTCCGTTACACAAGACTTGGCAATCGCGCCTTATGTGGAAGTGGAAAACGAATACCGCTGTATCGTGTGCGAAGGGCAAGTTCGTTTGATCTATCGCAAGCTGCGTCCGTTTGTGGTGGGCGACGGCAAACGAACGGCCGCCGAGCTGATTGCCGCCAAAACATTTGCCAAACTCGAAACAGACGATGGCGCCGATTTGTCGTATGTACCGGCTGACGGCGAAAAATTTGAGGTTTCGTGGAAGCATAATATCGGCCGCGGGGCTTCTCCCGAGATCATCGAAGACCCGGCCGTGGCAGAGCCGCTTGCAGCGTTTGCGCTTAAAGCCGCCGGTACGGTGGGGGCGCGTTTTGCTTCGGTGGATGTGATTCAAACGGCGGAAGGCCTGAAAGTTTTGGAAATCAACAGCGGCGTGATGATGGAAGGCTTTGCCGCAGCCAGCGCGGAAAATTATGCCCGTGCCAAGGCAATTTACGGCGACGCACTGCTTGCGTATTTCGCTCGCGCCTGATTTAAATAACGACAAAAAGCGGCAGAACCCGGGATTCGGATTCTGCCGTCGCTTATCTTTGCAGTTTACAGCCGGGTTTCCACAAAATGAACCGGATACATGGTTTTGTAGTGATCGTACGTTGGGTGCGTACCGTTTAAATCCAGCTGGTACATTCTGAAAATAACAGGGAAGTTTTTGGGCTGCCACTGTTCTTTATAGGAATAGCGGTAGGTCATGCCGGCTTTCTGCATCACGCGCCCGGAGCGCGGATTGTTCCGGTCGTGCGTGGCGGTGATGTACGGCATACCGGCCTCACGGACACGCTCAATCATGGCGCGCGCCCCTTCTGTGGCAAAGCCCTGCCCCCAGAAGTCGCGGTGCATGCCCCAGCCGGTGTCGTGGCTTTCGTTTTCGCCCACACCCATGTAGCCGATGACGCGATCCGGATTTTCTTTCAGGCAGACGGCGTATCGGTAGCCGCAAGCTTCCTGCTCATAAAATTTGAGATAATGTTCCATAAGATAAGCGTGCGCTTCTTCCAGATTTTTCAGCGGGAACATCGGAAGAAAAATGTTTACCTTTTTGTCGCCGAAAATATCCAGCAGCGCCTGTTCGTCGCTTTCACGGAAACGTCGCAGGATCAGGCGTTTGGTTTCGAGTTCGGGGGTGTTTTCCACCCGACTAAGCATTTCAATATGATACATAACAGCCTCCCACATGCTTTTCTTTCATCATAAAAGGGAGCGCCCGCTTTGTCAAGAGGCGGGGCGGGAGGAATTTTTATTTGAAGATTGACACAAACTGACGGCTGTTGTACAATAGTGGCAGAACATTTGTTTGAGCTTTTTCGCGCGGAGGGATGCGGATATGCAGGAGGAAAAACGGTTTGAATTGGTATCCAATTATAAGCCTACGGGCAGCCAGCCGGAGGCTATCGCCAAGCTGGTTGAAAGCATCCGTGCGGGCCATCGCGAGCAGACGCTGCTGGGCGTAACGGGTTCCGGTAAAACGTTTACCATGGCCAATGTGATCGCACAGCTTAACCGCCCCACGCTGGTATTGGCGCATAATAAAACGCTGGCGGCGCAGCTTTGCTCTGAGTTCCGCGAGTTTTTCCCCAATAACGCGGTAGAATATTTTGTGTCCTATTACGATTACTATCAGCCCGAAGCGTATATTGCGCAGACGGATACGTATATCGAAAAAGATTCGGCCGTTAACGACGAAATCGATAAACTGCGCCATTCCGCTACTTCTGCGCTTTCCGAACGCCGGGACGTCATCATCGTGGCTTCCGTTTCGTGCATCTATTCGCTGGGCGACCCGATCGACTACCGTACAATGGTGGTTTCGCTGCGCCCGGGGATGCAGCTCGAGCGCGACGAAATGCTCAAAAAACTCGTCACCATGCAGTATGAACGCAACGACATCAACTTTGTACGTAACAAGTTCCGCGTGAAAGGCGACGTGGTGGATATTTTCCCGGCGTATTCCAGTGAAAAAGCCGTGCGCGTGGAATTTTTCGGCGACGAGGTTGACCGCATCTGCGAATTCAACCCGATCACCGGCGAAATGACCAGCGAGCTGAAGCATATCGCGATTTATCCCGCGTCGCACTATGTGGTTTCGCGTGAAAAAATGGAAGTTGCTCTGCGCGAGATCGAAGAGGAAATGGAAGAACGCGTGGCCTACTTCAAATCCAAAAATAAGCTGATCGAAGCCCAGCGCATCGAGCAGCGCACCCGATACGATATTGAAATGCTCTCGGAAATCGGCTTCTGTAAGGGAATTGAAAACTATTCCCGCGTGATGTCTGGCCGTCCGGCGGGCAGCCGTCCGTTTACGCTGCTCGATTATTTCCCCGAGGATTTCCTGCTGTTTGTGGATGAATCGCATGTTACCCTGCCGCAAGTACGCGGTATGTATGCGGGCGACCGCGCGCGCAAGGAAACGCTGGTGGAATACGGTTTCCGCCTGCCGTCGGCTTTTGATAACCGTCCGCTTAATTTTGATGAATTTTACGATCATATCAATCAAGTGGTGTTTGTCAGCGCTACGCCGGGTGATCTGGAACTGCAAAAATCGGCTGCCGTGGTGGAACAGGTTATCCGCCCGACCGGTTTGCTCGATCCGATGGTTTCCGTGCGTCCTACAGACGGCCAGATCGACGATCTGATTTCCGAGATCAACAAGCGTGTGGATAAGAAACAGCGCGTGCTGGTCACAACCCTTACGAAAAAGATGGCCGAAGACCTGACGCAGTTCCTCGAAAATTACGGTATCCGCGTGCGCTATATGCACCACGATATCGACACGGTGGAACGTATGGAAATTGTGCGTGATCTGCGACTGGGCGAGTTCGACGTGCTGGTGGGTATCAACCTGCTGCGTGAAGGTTTGGATATTCCGGAAGTTTCGCTCGTCGCCATTCTCGACGCCGATAAGGAAGGCTTCCTGCGTTCGGCACGTTCGCTGATCCAGACGATCGGCCGCGCGGCTCGAAACGCCGAAGGCGAAGTGATTATGTATGCCGATGAAGTCACGCCTTCCATGGAAGAAGCCATCCACGAAACGATGCGCCGCCGCACAATTCAGGAAGCTTACAATAAAGAGCACGGCATCACGCCGCAGACGATTACCAAAAAAGTGGCGGAAGTGCTGGAAATCTCTACGCATAAAAATGAAAAAGGCAAAAAGGAAAAACAGCTTTCCGCCATTGAAAAACGCGAGCTGATCGAGCGTCTCACAAAGGAAATGAAGGCCGCCGCGAAGCTGCTTGAATTTGAACACGCCGCTTACCTGCGCGACAGAATCCAGAAGCTGAAAGGCTGAGCGGTCGGTTGGGATAGAAAGGAAACAGGACATGACATTTAAGAGTCTGGTTGTGCGCGGCGCCCGCGAACACAACCTGAAAAATATCACGGTGGAAATCCCGCGCGACAAACTGACCGTACTGACCGGCTTGTCCGGCTCGGGCAAGTCGTCGCTGGCGTTTGATACGATCTATGCCGAAGGGCAGCGCCGCTATGTGGAATCGCTTTCTTCGTATGCGCGTATGTTCCTGGGGCAGATGGACAAGCCCGATGTGGACGGCATCGACGGCCTTTCGCCGGCTATTTCCATCGATCAGAAAACAACTTCTAAAAACCCGCGTTCCACCGTGGGAACCGTAACAGAAATTTACGATTACCTGCGTCTGCTTTATGCCCGCATCGGTATTCCGCATTGTCCGGTTTGCGGCCGTGAAATTTCCCAGCAGACGATCGATCAGATCGTGGATAAGGTGATGACCCTGCCCGAAGGCACGCGTCTGATGGTGCTGGCCCCCGTGGTGCGTGGTCGCAAAGGCGAACACCAGAAAGAGCTGGACGGAGCCCGCAAAGGCGGCTATGCCCGTGTGCGTGTCGATGGTATCATTTACGATCTTTCCGAAACGATCAAGCTGGAGAAAAACAAAAAGCATAATCTCGAAATCGTGGTGGACCGTCTGGTGATCCGCCCGGACATCCGTTCCCGTTTGGCCGATTCCATCGAAACGGCGTCTTCGCTGGCGGGCGGGCTGACGATCGTCAGCGTTGTAAACGGGGAAGACACGCTCTATTCCCAAAACTATGCTTGTCCGGAACACGGAATCAGCGTGGAAGAACTCACGCCCCGTATGTTTTCGTTCAATAACCCGTTCGGCGCCTGCCCCAAGTGCACCGGTCTGGGCGTGTTTATGAAGATCGATCCCGACCTGATTATCCCGGATAAAAGCCTTTCGATCAGCAAAGGCGGTTTGAAGGGCGGCGGCTGGGCCATGGAGGGCAGCACCATTGCCGCCATGTATATGAAGGCGCTGGCCAAACATTATCACTTCTCGCTCGATACTCCCATCGGCGATCTGCCCGATGAAATTGTGGACATTCTTTTGTACGGCACAAAAGGGGAGAAGATCGAAGTTGTCCGCGAAAGCGAATACGGCACAGGCAAATATAAGGTAGAGTTCGAGGGGATTATCAATAACCTCGAGCGGCGTTTCCGTGAGACGCAGAGCAACTGGATCAAAGAGGAAATCGAAGGCTATATGAGCGCTGTGCCGTGCAGCGAATGCCACGGGCAGCGCCTTTCCAAAGAAAGTCTGTCCGTTACGGTGGGCGGGATCAACATCAGTGCGTTCTGCGATAAATCGGTTACCGAAGCACTGAGTTTTCTCGATACGCTGACGCTTACGCCTCGAGAATCGATGATTGCCGCTGCAATTCTCAAGGAAATCCGTTCACGTCTGGGCTTTTTGAAAAGCGTCGGTCTGGAATACCTTACGCTTTCGCGCTCGGCCGGTTCGCTTTCCGGCGGCGAAAGCCAGCGTATCCGTCTGGCCACGCAGATCGGTTCTTCCTTGATGGGCGTGCTGTATATTCTCGACGAACCCAGCATCGGTCTGCATCAGCGCGATAACGATAAACTGCTCGGTACGCTCAAAAATCTGCGCGATCTGGGCAACACCGTGCTGGTGGTTGAACACGACGAAGATACGATGCGCGCGGCCGACCATATTGTAGATATCGGCCCGGGCGCGGGTATTCACGGCGGCCAGCTCATCTACAGCGGCCCGGTGGACGGTATTCTTTCCTGTACCGAATCGATTACAGGCGATTATCTGAGCGGGCGCAAGAAAATTCCGCTGCCGGATAAACGCCGCCCGGGAAGCGGAAAATTCCTGGAAGTGATCGGCGGCACACAAAATAACCTGAAAAATATCGACGTGCGCTTCCCGCTGGGAACGTTTACCTGTGTAACGGGCGTTTCCGGCTCGGGAAAATCCACGCTGGTCAATGAAATTTTGTATAAGCATCTGGCGGCGCAGCTTAACCGCGCCCATACACATCCCGGCGCGCATAAAGAGATCCGAGGGGTAGATAATCTCGATAAAGTGATCCAGATCGACCAGTCGCCTATCGGGCGCACGCCGCGTTCCAACCCGGCTACCTATACCGGCTTGTTTACGGAAATCCGCGAGCTGTTTGCCGCTACACAGGACGCCAAAATGCGCGGCTATACGGCCGGACGCTTCTCGTTCAACGTAAAGGGCGGCCGCTGTGAAGCCTGTCAGGGCGACGGTATCATTAAAATTGAGATGCACTTTTTGCCGGATGTCTATGTTCCCTGCGATGTGTGCAAAGGCCACCGATACAACCGAGAAACGCTGGAGATCCGCTACAAGGGCAAGAACATCTATGATGTGCTGGAAATGACCGTGGAAGAGGGCTTGGAATTTTTCCGCGATCTGCCCCGGTTGGAGCGTAAGCTGCGTATTCTGTATGATGTGGGGCTGGGTTATGTTAAAATCGGCCAGCCGGCTACCACGCTTTCGGGCGGCGAAGCTCAGCGTGTAAAGCTGGCGGCAGAACTCAGCCGCCGCCCCACAGGCAAAACCGTGTATATTCTCGACGAACCCACCACCGGCCTGCATATTGCCGACGTGCACAAGCTGATTGAAGTGTTGCAGCGCCTGGCGGATAGCGGCAATACGGTGATTGTCATCGAGCATAATCTCGACCTGATCAAGACGGCCGACTATATCATCGATCTCGGACCCGAGGGCGGCAACCGCGGCGGTACGGTTGTGGCCTGCGGTACGCCGGAAGAAGTGGCGGCCTGTCCGCAGTCGTATACCGGCCAGTATCTCAAACGAATTTTGAGCCACGAATCAGAATAAATTTAAAAAGCAAACCGGCAGATTTTTGTATTCTGCCCGGTTTGCTTTTTTGTTTGCGCAGTATCGAATGGATAGGGTAAAAAGCACATTAAAGTATAAAAAGTAACTTAAAAAGCTGCGAATTGTGCATGTTATATAAAAAGGATAAAAAGAGTACCGATTTGTGCGGCAAGGTTTATAGAATAAACCGACAAAAAATTTATAAAAAATCGTGCGTTCTCTATGGAAATCATAACAGAAATCTGCTATAATATCTCCATAACCCAAAAGTACATTTAGGCAGGCTGAAACAGCCGCACGGGCAGAATGCCCGAACACAAACCCCGAATACAAACAAGGAGGATCTTCCAATGAATCACAAGTATGTTTACCTGTTCTCGGAAGGTAACGAGAACATGCGTGAGCTGCTGGGCGGTAAGGGCGCCAACCTGGCGCAGATGAGCCGTCTGGGCATGCCGGTTCCGCAGGGCTTCACGGTTACCACCGAGGCCTGCACCCGTTACTATGACGACGGTCGCAAAATTGCTCCCGATATCGAAGCTCAGATTTATGAATACCTGGCCAAGATCGAAGAGATCAACGGCAAAAAGTTCGGTGATCCCACCGCTCCGCTGCTGGTTTCCGTTCGTTCCGGTGCCCGTGCTTCCATGCCTGGTATGATGGATACCATCCTCAACCTGGGTATCAACGACGAAGTGGCCCAGAGCCTCATCGCCGGCAACCCCGATCCCAAGTTTGAACGTTTTGTATACGACTCCTATCGCCGTTTCATCCAGATGTTCTCCTACGTTGTTATGGAAATTTCCAAGTAGCGTTTCGAAGTCATCATCGATGAAGTGAAGGAAAAGAAGGGCGTCAAGAACGATATCGATCTCGATGCCGAAGATATGAAGACGCTCGTTCGTCTGTTCAAAGAATACTACAAAGAGCAGAAGGGCGAAGACTTCCCGAGCGATCCCAAGGTGCAGATGATGGAAGCCGTTAAGGCTGTGTTCCGTTCCTGGGACAACCCGCGTGCCAACGTATATCGTCGCATGAACGATATTCCTTACTCCTGGGGTACTGCCGTTAACGTGCAGCCCATGGTGTTCGGTAACCTGAACGAAAAGTCCGGTACCGGCGTTGCCTTTACCCGCGACCCCGCCACCGGCGAAAAGAAGCTGTTCGGTGAATACCTCATCAATGCGCAGGGCGAAGACGTTGTGGCCGGCGTTCGTACACCCAGCCCGATCGACAAGCTGGCTCAGGATATGCCCGAAGTATATCAGCAGTTTGTTACCATCGCCAACAACCTCGAAAAGCACTACAGAGATATGCAGGACATGGAGTTCACCATTGAAAACGGCAAACTCTACATGCTGCAGACCCGTAACGGTAAGCGTACCGCTGCCGCTGCTCTGAAGATCGCTGTTGACCTCGTAGACGAAGGCATGATCACGGAAGACGAAGCCGTTCTGCGTGTTGATCCCAAACAGCTCGATTCTCTGCTGCATCCGCAGTTCGACGCCAAGGCCCTGAAGGCTGCTCAGCCGATCGGTGCCGGTTTGGCCGCTTCTCCCGGCGCTGCCTGCGGTAAAGTTGTGTTCACCGCCGAAGACGCTAAGGAATGGGCCGAACGCGGTGAAAAGGTTGTTCTGGTTCGTCTGGAAACCTCTCCCGAAGATATCGAAGGTATGGCCGCTGCTCAGGGTATCCTGACGGTTCGCGGCGGTATGACCTCTCACGCTGCCGTTGTGGCTCGTGGTATGGGTACCTGCTGTGTTTCCGGTTGCGGCGAAATTTCCATGCACGCCGAAGAAGGCTACTTCGAACTGGGCGGCAAGAAATACAACCAGGGCGATTATATCTCCATCGATGGTTCCACCGGTAAGATCTACGGTGAAGCCGTGCCCACCGTGGAAGCCGCTATTTCCGGCGATTTCGGCCGCTTCATGGGCTGGGCCGATGCTCGCCGCACGCTGAAAGTGCGCACCAACGCTGATAACCCGCGCGATGCCGCTCAGGCTGTGAAGTTCGGTGCCGAAGGCATCGGTCTGTGCCGTACCGAGCACATGTTCTTCGAAGGCGATCGTATCAAGGCAATCCGCGAAATGATCGTTTCCGAAACGGTTGAAGAGCGTGAAAAGGCTCTGGCCAAGATCCTGCCGCTGCAGCAGGGCGACTTTGAGGAAATGTACCGCGTACTGGAAGGCCGTCCGATGACGATCCGCTTCCTCGACCCGCCGCTGCACGAGTTCGTTCCCCAGAAGGAAGAAGAAATCGTTGAGCTGGCCGGCGAGATGAACATCTCTGTCGAACGCCTGAAGGAAGTTATTGCCGGCCTGCACGAATTCAACCCGATGATGGGTCATCGTGGCTGCCGTCTGGCTGTCACCTATCCTGAAATCGCCGCTATGCAGACGACGGCTGTTATCAACGCTGCTATCACGGTTTCCGAGGAAACCGGCACGATGATCACGCCCGAAATCATGATCCCGCTGGTAGGCGAAGTGAAGGAACTCAAGTTCGTTAAGGATGTTGTAACCTCCACCGCCGATAAGATCATCGCCGAATCCGGTCTGGATATGCACTACAAAGTGGGTACCATGATCGAAATCCCGCGTGCCGCTCTGATGGCTGATGAAATCGCCAAGGAAGCTGAGTTCTTCAGCTTCGGTACCAACGACCTGACGCAGATGACGTTCGGCTTCAGCCGTGACGACGCTGCCAAGTTCCTCGGTGCTTATTACGATAATAAGATCTATGAATTCGATCCGTTTGCCAAGCTCGACCAGGAAGGCGTTGGCAAGCTGGTGAAGATGGCTGCTCAGCTCGGCCGTCAGACCCGCCCGGATATCAAGCTGGGTATCTGCGGCGAACACGGCGGTGATCCGTCCTCCGTGGAATTCTGCCACAACGTCGGTCTGGACTATGTGTCCTGCTCGCCGTACCGTGTGCCGATCGCCCGTCTGGCTGCTGCTCAGGCCGCAATCAAGGAAAAGAACGCCTGATTGTAACCCGGTTGGCTTTGTAACGTATAATCAAAAGCGTGCTGCTTAAAACAGCACGCTTTTTCTTTTGGCTCAACTTTGTTTTGACAAACCGCCTTGCTTTCTTTACAATGAAACCAGAATAGCCGGGCGAACGGCTGTTGATGGGGAAGAGAGGATTGGTATGTTAAGCAGTTTGAAACAGAATTTTTTGTATCCTTCCAAGGAGTTTTCTCCGTATCCGTTCTGGTTTTGGAACGATGAGCTTTCGGAAGAAGAACTTGAAAGGCAGATGCGGGCATTCAAAGCCAAGGGTGTGGATGGTTTTGTCATCCACCCGCGGCTGGGACTGCCCGAATCAATCGGTTACCTGACGGAAACGTATTTTCATTATGTCCGTTTTGCCGTGGAGAAGGCGCGCGAGCTGGATATGAAAGTGGTTTTGTACGACGAGGGTATGTATCCCTCTGGTTCGTGCCACGGGAACGTGGTGAAAGAAAATCCGGCGTTTGCCTCCCGCGGGCTTGTCCGAAGAGAAAATCCGGAAATGCATCCGAACGAGACGTTGGTTTCAAAATCCACACAGAACGGAAAAGCCTATTACTATTACGAATGTTTTTCGGGCGGAACCATCCGCGGTATCCATTTCGGCGAAGACGATGGGGAAGCCCATGCACCTGCCAGTGCAGACTTGCTCAATCCGCAGGCGGTGGCGTGTTTCATTCGGCTTACGCATGAAGTCTATGCGCAGCATATCGGAGAATATTTTGGCTCTACCGTGACGGCCATTTTTACCGATGAACCGAATATTCTCGGCCGCTGTGCGCCGCAGAGGATGATTCCGTGGACAACGGGATTTTTGGATGACTTTAAGCGGCAAGGCGGGTTGGAAGAAGAACTGTACGATTTGTTTTCGGAAAACAAAAGCCCGGCCCGCGAAAAATATAACCGGGCGATTTATGAGCGCCTTTCTACAGCCTACTACAAACAAATTGCCGATTGGTGCTCGGCGCATCATTTGGCGCTGACCGGCCACCCGGAAAAGAGCACCGACATCGGCTATCTTCAGTATTTCGGTATTCCGTGCCAGGATATTGTGTGGCGCTATGTTGCGCCGGAAAACGAAAAAGCCCTTTGCGGCGAACACAGCACCATGGGAAAATGTAGTTCCGATTCCGCCCGACATAGAGGCAAACGCCGCAACGGCAACGAATGTTTCGGCTGCTGCGGCGCACTGGATGACCCGTACCGCTTTACGCAGGAAGATATGAAATGGTATCTCGATTGGCTGTTTGTCCGCGGCGTGAATATGATCTATCCGCACGCGTTCTATTATTCCCTGCGCGGCAAGCGCAAAGACGAACGCCCGCCGGAAGTGGGGATGCACAGCGGATTCTGGGAAGATTACCGCCGGGTCACCGATTATATTAAGCGTATGTGCAGCCTGCTGACCGATTCGGTGAATCAGGCACAGGTAGCTGTTTTGTGCGGGGCCCAGGATTTGTCGTGGGAGATTGTGAAGCCGCTTTTTGAAAATCAGATTGAATTTAACTATCTGGAGGAAGAACTGCTTCCAAATTGCCGGGTAGAAAACGGAAAACTCTGCCTGCAAAATCAGGCGTATTCGCTGGTGATTGCCGATAGAGCCGTGCCGGGATATGCGCAGGAAATTTTGAAAAGATTCCAGGAACAGGGCGGGTACGTTCTTGATTGGCAGCCGGAAACAGACTGGCATCAGATCGAAACATGCATCCGCCGCTCGTATGTTTTTGAACCTGCCGCTCGCGATTTGCGTTGCACCTGCCTGAAAAAAGACGGTGTGTTTCTGATGATTCTGGTCAACGAGGGCGAATCGGAAGTGAACACCGTGCTTCAGTTGGAAAACGGAAGCGTAGCCGAAGTGTGGGACGCCTGGGACGGTACGATGCAGCCGGTCGATAAGCCATCTACAAAATGGCCGATTTGCTTAAAGAAAGGCGAAAGCCGCATTTTGATTTTGCGGGAAGTATAAAAAGAGGTCCTGCTCCAAAAAGGAGCAGGACCTCTTTCTCGTTTGTTAAAAATTATTTTGCCATAGCCGCTTCAATCTCTTCTACCGTTTTGGGAATTGCCGCCGAAATATCTTCACAGCCGTTTTCGGTGATGAGAATGTCGTTTTCAATGCGGATGCCGATGGCTTCATCTTCTACATAAATGCCGGGTTCCACCGTGATGACCATACCCGGTTTCAGGGTGCGTTCACGATCGGTGCAGATGTCGTGCGTGTCGAGGCCCAGCTGGTGGCTCACGCCGTGGTAGTAGTAATCCCGAACGCCTTTGCCGTTTTTGCGCAGACCCAGATCGTCCAGACGGCTTTCGTAGTAGTCGATGACCAACTGATTCAGATCGCGCGTGGTCAGGCCCGGTTTTGCGTTTTCGATGACAATCCGCTGTGCTTCCAAAACGGCATTGTACAGCTCTTTTTGGCGCTCGGTAAATTTCCCGTTTACCGGGAACGTGCGGGAGATATCGGCGCAGTAATTTCCGTAAGCACTGCCCAGATCAATGAGTACCAGTTCGCCGTCGTTGACTACCTGGTTGTTTTCCGCGTAATGAAGCGTGGTGGCGCGCGCACCGCCGGCTACAATGCTGGGGAATGCATGCTCGCGCACACCCTGTTTCATCAGCGCAAAATCAAAAGAGCCTTCCAGCTCGCGCTCGTTCATGCCCGGCTTGCAGTAAGCCAGCATTTCTTCGATAGCGATGCGGGTGTGCTCCTGCGCCTGACGCATAAATTTGAGCTCTTCTTCGCCTTTCACCGCGCGCATGGCGGCCATGTCGCCGTAGATTTCTTCAATTCCCACAGCGGGATACCGGCTTTGCAAAGTGGCTGCCAGCGTATGGGCGGGCGTATCTGCCTGATCTTTGTGATAACGCCACAAATCCAGATATACATTGAGCTTTCCGAGTCCGCGGGAAGATTCGATGATGCTGGCCAGCCGATCGGGGAAGGATTCCACGGAGTCGATATTCTGAATGCCGGAGATGGCGGTTGCCTCTGCGTTGCGCATACGGCCGCCTACCCATTTGGCCAGCACTTCGTCATATGGCTCGATGTACAGCGTCTCGCTGTAAGTTCCCCGATAATCCTTGCGCAGAACGAGGATCATATTTTCCCGTTCGATGCCGGTGAGATAGAAGAAATTGCGGTCAACCGCAAAAGGATACGATTCATCCAGCGATTTCATGGGCGCTCTTCCCGAGAAGATCACGACCATGGTGTTTTCAGGTTTGTTTTCCAGAAGTTTTTGTCTTCTGGCAGTATAAATGGCTTGCATTTGCCTGCCTCCTTGTTTTTGCGTTTCTTTTATTCTAAAATAACTTTTGGTTTCCGTCAATGGGAAAAGAACGCCGCCTGTTAACAGTATCTATACACTAGCACAGGAATAATGGCCTGTCAATAGCTTCGGATGGTTGCGAAACAGCGCTGGGTGATGTAAAATAAAAATAAAATTGAAAAAATAAAACTTTTTTCTTTCCCCGCTGTCTTAGTTTTAGAAAGCGGGGTGAAAAAATGAAAGAGAAAGCCGTTCTTCGGTGGTTTGTGCGCCTATTTCAAAAGGCCATGAAAGAATATCCGGAGGATCCGATTCGGAAAGAAAAAATTTATGGAAAAATCAGAAAAACAAGGGAGAAGTGAGTGGAAATGGATTATAAACAGGCTGTTTTAATGGCCTTGGATGGCGATGAGGAAGGGTATCGCCTTTTGTATGAGGCTACATACAAAAGCAAATATTACCTGGCCCTCAAATATATGAAAGACGAAGACGCCGCGCAAGACGTGCTGCAAGACGCTTATGCCAAAGCCTTTTCTCGGTTGGATACGCTTAAAACACCGGAAGCATTTCCCGGGTGGCTGGGCATGATTGTGGCAAACTTGGCCAAAAACGCGCTTCAAAAAAAGAATCCGCTGCTGTTTTCAGAAGCGGAATCCGATACGCCGGATGAAGATCCGTTCTATCTGGATGTAGAAGACGAAAAAGAGGAAAATCAGCCCGAACTTTCCTATTCCAAGCAGGAAACGCAGATGCTGGTGCGGGAAATGATCGATTCGCTTTCCGAAGAACAGCGGGTCTGCATCCTGATGTATGAGATCGAAGGTATTCCGATTAAAGATATTGCCGTTGCGCTGCAATGCTCGGAAAATACGGTGAAATCTCGTCTGAGTTATGGTCGAAAGAACTTAAAGCGCAAAGCCGAAGAGTTGCAGAAAAAAGGCTACAAGTTGTATACGCTGGCGCCGCTGCCGCTGCTGCTGTATTTGCTGCGCGGCGAGCAAAGCAATTTGCTGGCTGAGGGCGTCTTGGCCGCAGCCGAACAGCAGGCCGCCCAAACCATTCTTTCTGCGGCTGGGCAAGGAACCGCTCAGGCGGCATCCCATACCGCGGCTCAGGCGGCGGTTCATGGCGCGAAAGCCGCGGCCGGCGCAGCCAAGCAGGGATTTATCCATACGGTTGCCGGTAAAATCACCGTGGCGGTAGTCAGTACAGCGGTGACCTGCGGCGTGGTTTCGTCCGGGTTTATGGCCGCCAACTACTTGAATAACCGCAAGCCTGAAAATCCGGCGCCGGAAAGCTCGATTTCTCAGCCCGTTGAATCGGCGCAGCCGCCCCAGTCACAGCAACCGGAATCACAGCCTCCGCAGTCGCAGGAACCGCAGATTCAAACCTTGAAGGATGAAGACTACGAAAAGCTGATTGCCGGAAATCTTACCCGAGAAGAAGTGGAATATGTGCTGGCCTATGGTCCGGAAGAAATTTCGGAACAGGGTATGAGTACCAAAGATTTGTTCTTTACGATCAATAAACTCTGTATGGGTGGTCAGGAAGATCCCGATGCGATTACCCCGATTCCGGAGCATGGTTATGATGCGCAATATCGATCTATTTTCTCTGTAGAGGATGTCAACCGCTTGCTGCGTTCGTTCACAGACGTCCAGCTTTCGGAAAAAAATACAGGAGCCAATGCACAGGACGACTATTTGGGGTATCTGCTGGTCGAAGGAGACCAGGTCGCTTTCCCGGTTGCATCGCTGAGTGCTTCTTACGATACGCAGATTGTTTCGGCGGAATATACGCCGGAGCAGATGACGCTGTATTTTACCTGGCATGCTGACTATGCCGGCGGCGGGGGAAAAGAAACCGTCAATAAGCGCGCGATCCTGTATCCGGATGAAGACGGAAAATACCGGATTCATGTGATTGAAGAAGCTACGCTTCCGGAAGATACAACTTCCGGTGAAAACCAGTCGGCCGGAGAGACTGGAAAAACGCCGGAGCAAGCCTATGACGAAGTATTGGAATCGATCAAAACGCAGGGCCCCGGCGACTTGTTCTCCGAAAACGATTCACCTACAGGAGAAATAGCCTACTTCCTCCACGATATGGATGGGGACGGTATTTCTGAATTGATCGTAGGTTCCAAAGGCCTGGTTACCGATGTGTTTTATGGTATGTACTGCCGGATTTACCGCTGCGAAAAAACAGGGGACGGCTATAAACCTGTTCTGTGTGCAGGGGAGACGCTGATTTCATCGGAATATCTTCTGCCAGGCGACGGCAAAGGATTGCTGACGGCTGATTTCAGCCGCGGTACCGGCGTGTATGAAATTGATCGGTTTACACTCGATAAGAGCGGCAGCCGAATTGAAAAAGAATGGCTTTCAGAGTACGATTTCCTGATGGGCAGCGATGAAGCTAATCGCTTTATGGCTGAAAACCCGCCGGTTGAATGGAAGACACTGGTTGAATAAACGCTAAAACAAAGCCAGCAGGGCTTGGAGATTTGTCTCCTTGCTCTGCCGGTTCTTTTATGCCAATATAAAGTTAAATCAATACTGTACGGTAACGCGCGTTTTCGAGCCGTTGATCACCGTGACCCGTCCGGCTACGTTATCCACTTTCATGTGGATCAGTCCGTCTTTTCCGTTTACGGTACAGGCCATCTTTTTAAACAGCGTCTTGTTGGGGGTAACGGTCATGGTTTCGAATCCGTCGTTCGTATCGATTCCCATAAAATACTGATAGGCGATGGTGATGGGTGCGCCTGTCCAAGCGTGGTTGCGGCTTCCCAGAATAAAGAAATCTTCCCATAACGTGGAGTTTTCATTCAAAGCCAGATTGGTATAGCGCGAGACCATCCGATGATAAGCGTCTTCCACATAACCCATGCGGCACAAAGCCAACAGCACATAGTTTTCCATATAAACTGTGGAATTGAATGTGGTGAGCAGAATATAGCGCATTGCTTCGTATTTTTCCGGCCCGCAGAGGGAAGCCAGCACAGCCAGCGCATTGGCGCGGTCGTCTACAAAATCAGACGACGCGAAGCACTGCCCGTTCCAGAAAGTTTTTTCAAAGTTTTCTTTCAGACTTGCCCTGCGCATTTCGATAAATTCGTCAAACCGATGGTCGGCGAGTTCTTCGGCCATAAACTGCATAAACTCAAGCACCATATAATACCAGGCGTTTTCGCGTACGGGCGCGTCGGTGTTGTTGCGTCCGCCGTTTCCGTAGAACCAGCACAATACGCTGATAACGTTTTTACCCGGCGCCAAAAACGGCGCCAGATCAACCCGGTCGGCATAGCTGCAGCCCTTTAAGCTTTCGCGGAACAGTCCGCCTTCGAATACAACCTGTTTGCCGTTGATATAAAGCCAGTATTTGGTGTCTACGGCCAGATAGGCGATGCATTCCGCCAGAATGGCGTCGAGTTCCAGCGTTTTGCGGAATACCACACGGGCGTCGGGCGTTTTATTGTTGTCTGTCCAGATCCATTTGGCGCTTAAATTGAGTTTGTTCATGCGTGAAACTCCTCCTGCTGAGCCAACATATCGGAAAGCTTATGTTCCGATCAATTTGGCTCATTGTAGCAAAAGCGGACTAAGATGTCAATCGATCGTAAGAAAACCAGTTACAAAATGAAAAACAAAATTCACAAACCGTTGTAAACAGATAGCTATTTGAAACAGAATGTGATAGAATGACAAAAACGTTTGGTTAATGAAGAGGGTGCCATGATTTGCCTTTGAGTTGGAGTCCATGCATCCGTTATAGGGGAGGAAAAGAAATGAAAGAAGCGTTGACACAGCATATGCAGCCGGCGCCGGTCGGCGGCGGTTTTGAAATGGAAGGGTACTGGGTGTGGTGCGGCAGCGTGATCCGCGCGGAAGACGGGCGGTATCATATGTTCGCTTCCCGCTGGCCCAAGCGGTATCCCATGCATCCGGGCTGGCTGGTGGCGTCCGAAGTGGTGCGCGCAGTTTCCGATCGGCCGGAAGGTCCCTACCGCTTTGAAGAAGTCGTGCTTCCCGCACGAGGTGCCCAGTATTGGGACGGCCGCGCTACACACAACCCGCATATTATCCGCTGGAAGGACAAATATGTGCTGTACTATATGGGCAGCACCCATCCGTTTGATGGACTGCCCGAAGAGGAAGAGCTGACGCTCGAAAGCTATCGCACCATTGTGGCACGAGCCAACAAGCGCATCGGCGTAGCCATTGCCGATCAGATCACCGGGCCGTGGAAACGACTGGATAAGCCTGTTTTGGATACGCGTCCCGATTGTTTTGATAATTTCCTGGTTTCCAATCCTGCGCCCTGCGTAGATGAAGACGGCCGCATTGTGCTGGTGTATAAATCCCGTTCCTATAAAAAGCCGCCGTATCCCAAGTTTCTGCATGGAAATATGGAATTCGGCGTAGCGGTGGCCGATCGTCCGGAAGGGCCGTATCGCCGGGAAATGAAGACACCGCTGTTCACCGATCCTTCCGTTCATTTTGAAGATCCGTTTATCTGGAAAGATCAGGACGGATACAATATGATCGCCAAGGATATGTACGGCAATGTGTGCGGCGAAAAGTATGGCGGATTGTTTGCTTCCTCTAAAGACGGAATCCATTGGGAATTCCGCCGGGATTTCCTTATGTATTCTCGGCGTGTGCTTTGGGACGACGGTGTGGTGCGCGAGATGGGAAATCTCGAGCGGCCGTTCATCCTGTTTGAAGACGGTAAACCTGCCTATGCTTTCTTTGCCACTTCCGACGGGCGTGACGGCAAAGGCTTTGCCAACTGCACCAAAACCTGGAATATGGCGATTCCGCTTAAACCTTAAATAGAATCATTACGTGTATAAAAAGAACGTCTGTGTTTTGAAGAAAAGCACGGGCGTTTTCTCTTGGCCCTTTGTATTGGAAAATTTGGACTTGTATCTATCCTCAAAAAGAAAAAATTTATGCTAAAAGTGAAATTTGTTTCTTGGTATTTCACTTTGTGACAAAATGTGCTATATTATCTAAGTTCGGCTTCAATTTATGATGCCGGTTTTTTATGCATGTATGAACCAGAAAGGAACGAGAAACATTGACTCTGATCAACACATCTGAAGATATCATTTCCGCTCTGACGGCTTCCAGCCAGAAAAAAGCGGCTCAGCCGTTTCATAAACTGCTCATAGCGGGTGTTCTGGCAGGAGCTGCGATTGCGTTTGGCGCCTGTGCCGGTGCGGTGGCTATGCATGGCATTTCCGACGTTGGCGTGGGGCGTATGGCGGCCGGCTGCGTGTTCCCTGTAGGACTGATGCTGGTCATTATGTTGGGCGCCGAGCTTTTTACCGGCGACTGCCTGATGTTTATCGGGGTCATCTATAAGAAAATAACGCCCTGGTATATCGTCCGGACATTGGTTCTTGTATTTTTGGCAAATCTCGTGGGCGGTATCCTGATCGCCCTTCTGGTAGCGAATTCGGGCCAATTTGATTACAGTTCGAGTCTGCTGGGCGCGTTTACCATTAAAACGGCTGTAGCAAAAACCCAGCTTCCCTTTGGAACGGCTCTGGTGAGCGGCATTCTGTGTAATATTATTGTTTGCTTTACGGTTTTGCTGGCCAACAAAGCGACAACGGTCTCCGGCAAGATTTTTGCTGTTTTTTTCCCAATTTTCCTCTTTGTTATTTGCGGGTTTGAACACTGTGTGGCCAATATGTATTATATTTCTGCCGGTATTTTTGCTTCGATGAATCCCCATTATACGCAGCTTTGTATGGATACCTACGGTATTACCCAGGAAGCTATCCAGAACTTAAATTGGCAGTCTTTTTTCCTGAATAACCTTTTGCCTGTGACGATCGGCAATATTTTGGGCGGAATCGCGACCTGTCTTACATTTTTGGGAATCATCGATAAAGTTCGAAATTGAATCTGATTTTAATAAAACAAAGCCGCTGGAAAGCGGCTTTTGTTTTGCAGTTTAATAATTATTTTCTGAAAAGACGCTGCATCGGTTTGATGAGACGGTTGGTCAGGAAGGCCGCCAAAACAATTTTGCACAGATCCGGAATGATAAAGGGAATCACGCAGGCGGCCAGTGTGCTTCCCAACGAAATCGGCCCTTTGGTTTGGAAATACAAAGTCATAAACCACGGAATGCCAAACAGGTAGCAGCTGATGTCACCCAGCAGCATGGCAATTAACAAAACAGGGAACGAATGTCCAAAACGCTGAGTAATCAGCGCCGTGACCAGGGCAGTAAAAATGAATCCTACCACAAAGCCGGAAGAAGGAGAGGCCAGACCGCTTGAAAAACCGGAGAAAACCGGTACGCCAATCGCACCCAAAGCGGTGTATACCAGCATGGCATACATAGAACGGCGAACACCCAGCAAACCGCCGCAAAGCAGGACGGCCAGTGTTTGTAAAGTAAAGGGAACAGGCCCGAGCGGAATACTGATCCATGCGCAAACAGCAATCAGAGCGGTAAAGACGGCGGGAAAAACAAGATCGGCGGCAGAGAATTTTGTTCGTTTTGCAAGGGGTGTACTTTCCATGGTCAGGCTCCTTCAGGTATTTTTTCTTGTTACAGATTTTATGAGAACAGCATAACACATGCAAAGTAAATTGTCAACTTATAAATTTAAAATAGGTTAACAATCGAAAGGAAACGAACTCCACTTGCGCAAACAGGAAAATTGTTGTATACTATTTCTTGCTGTTTCGACAGCGGTCAGTCGCAACCTCCTGACCTTAAACTATACTACGAAAGGAAAATTGAATCATGACAACAACGAATCGCAAGGTGCTGTATCTGGCACAGAGCGCTGTGATTGCTGCGCTCTACACCGTGCTGACCTACGTCGCAGCCGCGCTGAATTTGGCTTATGGGCCGGTTCAGTTCCGTTTTTCGGAGGCGCTGACGGTGCTGCCTGTGTTTACACCGGCGGCTATTCCGGGACTGGCTTTGGGCTGTTTGCTTTCCAACCTGATGAGCCCGCTTGGAATTGTAGACTGGGTGTTTGGCACAGGAGCTACGCTTCTGGCGGCTATTCTCAGCTACATGCTGCGCAAAATCTGCGTAGGGCGTGTGCCGGTACTTTCTTTGCTGCCGCCGGCTGTCTGTAATGCCCTGATTATCGGATGGGAGATCAGCTGCCTTTCCGAGGCCGGTGCATTCCATTTCAGTTATTTTAATCCGGCTGTTTTCTGGCCCAATGCGCTAAGCGTCGGGGCAGGAGAGCTGGCTGTCTGTTTGGTTTTGGGTTTACCCCTGATTCTTCTGCTGCAAAAAAGCGGCGCGGATAAGAAAATTTTCCGCAACTAAATAAAAAGGTCATCAAAAAACGAAAAGCGCCCTGTTGCGGGGCGCTTTTCTGTATGCAAGGGGAATGTTGTATTACACCAAAATCGGGTTAAAAGTTAGGGAAGAGTCCGGAAACGCGCAGTAGATAGAACAAGCCAAAGACGGCGGCGATGGTAACGATCGCAATCAGAGCGCTTTTAAAAATCTTCCATGGTTTCTTTTCCGCCTGACGCAAAATGGTCATCTGTTCGGCATCTGCCGGTTTGAAGTCATTCACCATTGGATTGGAGCTTGGCGTTTCCATATAGAAGAGGCTTGCGGAAGCAGCTCTTTTTTGAGCATCATCGCGCTGCTTATCTTCGCGATATTCATAATCGAGTTCGGGATTGTGTGCCATGGAAGTTCTCCTTTCTTTCATTACATGGATTTATAGATCGGGCAGAACGCCCAGGACACTGAGCAGATAGAGAATACCCAAAACAGCCGCCAGCGTAACTACGCCGATCGCGCCGCTTTTAATGATAGCCCAGGTTTTGTTGTTTCCGGTTTGCTGCAAAGCGGCCATCTGCTGCGGCTCAACCGGTTTAAACGCATTCGCGCCGTAACGGGTATTCGATTCTTCAATATACAGAAATCCTGCCGTCGGGGAATTTCCTTGATTATCCTGCTTCTTTTCCTCTCGAAATTCATGATCGAGTTCAGGGTTTTGGTTCATAGTATAATCTCCTCTCCAATTATTAGGGCAAATAGAACGGGACGCCGGCCAGCCGCAGACCGATATACAAAATCGTCATAACGACGGCCAGGGCAATTGCATAGCCCAGTATACGTTTCCAGCTTCTTTTGTTCGCGTCGAGATTACCCATCGTGGTGAGGGAAGTCATCTGTGGGCCTTCCAGCGGCGTGAACACATTGCTGCCTGCCCGACTGTAATTTTCGTCGATGTAGACGAAACCTGCAGTACCCGGCTGATTTTCCTTTTTGTTTTCGGTGAATTCATGGTCGAGTTCAGGATTGTGTGCCATAAAATAATCTCCTTTTCGCAAAAGCGGCAAATTTTAGTGTGGGTTATTCGCCAAAGAAAAGTCCGGAAGTATAGTTGTAAGACGGATCAAATAAGTGGATGATCCACGGAACAACAACAAACAACAGAAGTCCGCCAACCAGGAAAACAAGTGCTACAATCACGATTTTCAAAAGAATGTCCTTCCAGCCTTTGGTTTTGACACCGTTTAAGCGGTTGATAGCAAACATTTCATAGGGCTCAGCTACGCCGTCGTGGTCGCGGTAAAGCAGCGGAATGCCTTTGTTTTCCTGTTTTTCTTCTTTGTACTCGTAATCAAACTCGGGATTGTGGCTTGTATTGGTGTTGCGTGCCATGAAAAAACCTCCTTTTTATACGTGCGTTAAGCAAAATCGTTTTTAGAAGGATACATGATAAGAGAAATGAGAGGGCAAACCAAGCAGATCGGAAATCCAGGGGAAAACGACCTGATATAGGAATCCGCCGATTAAAAAGACAATCACGACAATCAGAATCTTTAAAAGAATATCTTTCCAGCCTTTGGTTTTAACACCGCCAAGACGGTTGATGGCATACATTTCATACGGTTCGTTAACTCCATCGTGATCACGGTACATCAACGGAATACCAGTCTGGGGCTGCTGCTTTTCCTCATTAAACTCATGGTCAAGTTCGGGGTTATGGTTTGGGGTGTGTGCCATAAAAACGGCCTCCTTCCGATTTCGCCCCTGAAAAAAGAGGGGAGAAATAAAAAAACATGCAGAATCAAACGTCCGGGCCAACGCCGCGACCGCCGTTCCTGCATGCTGTTCGTCGTTTTGCAAAAGGTTAATCCTTTGGCTGTTCTTTTTGAAAGTCCATGTACATCAAGCTGGGCTGGATGCTTTGGTTGTTGTTATATTTACCGCTGACGTACGGATCGTAATCCCCCTCGATGGTGTGGTAATAGATCTGACAGATCTGAACATTGGGGTAGATCCGAACAGGCTGTACACAGAAAAGCTCCAGAGTCCAGTAGCCATTGAAGCCCACATCGCCGAATCCGGCTGTGATGTGGATGCACACGCCCAGCCGTCCTACACTGGAACGGCCCTCGAGCATCGGAACGTGATTGAGCGTTTTGGTGTGTTCTACGGTGCGGCCCAGATACAGCCGGTTCGGCTGCAGGACCAAGCCTTCCTCAGGGATTGTGATCCGCTGAAAATGGTTCGGCTTTTTCATATCGAGTACGTCTTCATCATAGACGATCAATTCGTTATGCAAACGAAGATTGTAGCTGTTGGGATTGATCTGCTCGGGATGAAACGGTTCGATAAAGATTTCTTTGCCCATTTTCGCGGCAATTTCCCTGCCGGAAAGTATCATAGCAGATCACTCCTATTACAATAAATTTGGACAGGAAAGCCGGACAGCCAGTCCGGCTTTCCCTCCATCTCGTGCCTAAGCTACAATGAGAGGAGCAACTGGCTGACCAATCACTCCTTGGGCTTGTATGT
>CALWVE010000014.1 GCA_944384905.1 uncultured Clostridia bacterium | reverse complement strand
TATAAATAGGGCAATAAAATGCGTTGATTTTTCATATCCGTCTCCTGAATACCAGATTTACTTTATACTATCAGATTATTCTGAAAAGAGCAAGAAAAAGCACCGCAACCCTGATACACATTGTATCAAAATTGCAGTGCTTCTTTGGCCCGCCCGGAGGGATACCGGTACGGCAGAGCCGTCCCGGTACGCACGGACTCCCCACAGATGGGGCCCCGCCGCGCGTCTCTTCGCTAAAAACGTGCCGCCGGCACGTTTTCTTTACGCTCAGACCCTCTCAGGGTTCGAATCCCTCCCAAACAAAAAAACAGAGCACCCACAAAAGTGGATACTCTGTTTTCTGGCCCGCCCGGAGGGATTCGAACCCCCGGCCTTCAGAATCGGAATCTGCTGCGATATCCAGCTTCGCCACGGGCGGACAACATTTGTATTATAGCACGTTTTGCCCCGAAAGACAAGTCGAATTTCAGGAATGCGGTTTTTCTTTTTACCCGCTAAAGCGCATTGACAACCCCACTTGGGATGGTATAATTACCTCATAAAGCGGCGTGAATTGGCACGCCGAGTTGTGTTGAATGATACTGAGGAGGAAATCAAATGGTTCATTTTTTTAAAGAGTCGTTCCCGCAGAACGACCATACGAAAAAATTGCTGGAACCGGTTCGAAAGGCGGCCGCGGAATATCTGGGAACGCCGATTGCGGCGCTGCCGTTTTCCACGTTTAAACTGCTGCGTCAAACGGGCAGCCGCGTGGAATACGAGGCCGATTATATTGCCCATCGCCGCCGGATGAATACGATGACGGCTATGGCGTTGGCCGAGCCGAATGATGAGCGCTGGCTTTTTGAACTGGAAGACATCCTGTGGGCCGTTTGCGATGAATATACCTGGGCGCTGCCCGCACATATTCCGGAGGGCGCTTCGCCGGACGAAATTATTGCCTGTCTGGATCTGTTTGCCTGTGAAACGGGCTGTGCGCTGAGTGAAATTCTCGATCTGCTGGGGGAGCGCCTGCATCCGCAGGTGCGCGAGCGGATAGAACATGCACTGCATGAGCGGATTATCGAGCCGTTTTTGGCCAAACGTCACCGCAATTACGGGCAGAACAACTGGGCGGCCGTGTGCGGGGGCTGTTCCGCCGCAGTGGTTCTGCGGCTGGGCACAAAAGAGCAGGCCGCAGCAGCTATGGAACACGCCGATGAATTGATGCGCGATTTCCTGGCCAGCTATCATGACGACGGCTGCTGTCTGGAAGGTTCGCTGTATTGGGCCTACGGATTCGGCTATTTCTGCTATTACGCCGCGTTGGTGCGCGATTATACGGGCGGGAAAATTGATTGGTTCCGGGATGAAAAAATCCGGCATATCGCCGAATTCCGCCAGAAAGTTTATTTAAAAGACACCTATGTGATCCCGTTTGCCGACGCGCCGCACAACATCGATTTCCATATCGGTCTGGCGCATTTTCTGGCGAAGGAATACGATACGGTCACACTTCCGGACGAGCGTTTTGAAGCGCAGTTTGACGACGATATCCGCTATCGTTTCTGCGATTTTATCCGCGATTTTTATTGGTACGATCCCGCGCTTTCTGCGCGTCCGCTGGCGGAAAACGGCGCTTACGATTTCCGCGATGCCCAGTGGATGATCCGCAAGCAGGGAACATGCGTGTTCGCAGCCAAAGGCGGACACAACAACGAGCCGCATAACCATAACGACGTGGGAAGCTTTCTGCTGTTTGACGACGGCCGCTATATTCTGGATGACCTGGGCTGGCCGGAATATACATCGTGGTATTTCGGGCCGCGCCGGCTCGAAAACATCTGTGCCTGTTCGCGCGGGCACAGCCTGCCGATTATCGGCGGCGCCGTGCAGAAAAGTGGAGAAGCATACGCCGCGCGCGTGCTGGAATGGGACGAGCAGACATTCACGTTAGATCTTTCCAAAGCGTATGATTTGCCCGGGGTTGGCGTTGTGCGCCGGTTGGATTTCGATGGCGAACAGATTAAGCTGTGTGATATCTTTACCGGCTGCGAAACCAGCGAGGTGCGCGAGCGGTTTGTGACCCGCTGTGTGCCCGAAGTGCAGGGAAATGTTGTTTCGATCGAGGGCTGGACGATCACGTGTGAGCAAGCCTGCCATGTTTCGGTGGAAACGGCTGCGTTTGAGCCGCGTATGAGCATCTGCAAAATGGATATGAAACCGGTGGAGACCGCGTATCTGATCGATTTTGTCCCTGAAAAACCGGAAGAAAAACTGGAATTTCAGATTTCAAAGAAGTAAAAGCTGCTGCCGCGCTGTTTTCAACCGGCAGATCAAAAAATGTTGAAAAGATAATCTTGGAGGATGAGTTGTATGATTATGGACAAACAAGCGCTGCTCGAGGTACTCCGGCGCCATCCGAAGCCCGACTGTTTGCTGCCGGTTTCGCCCCAAAAGCGGGAACAGATTTTAAACGGAGAAGTTTACCGCGATTACCTCGGCCAAATGCAGAAGCAGGGCGAACTCTATCGTTCAAAAACCGTGGTGACGATTCCGTACGGCGCGTTTAAATTATTTGAAACAACGGGCGACCGCAAAATTTATCAGGGATATTACTTTGATAATCGCGGCCGTGTGGCGACGCTTGCGCTGCTCGTGTGGCTGTATGAAAAAGAAGAAGATATCCATGCGCTGGAAGACGCCGTCTGGTCGGTGTGTGATGAATACACCTGGGCGTTGCCTGCGCATCTGGGCGGACAAGGTCTTTCCCGCCTGGAAGACGACGGCTATACGATCGATCTGTTCGCCGGAGAAACGGCTTGCCTGCTCAGCGAAGTGATGGCGCTGGTCGGCGATAAGCTGGCTCCGATCGTGGTCAAGCGTGCGCGCTATCTGGTAGAAACGCGTGTGCTCGACCGTATGCTCGAGGCTCATTTTAATTGGGAAAAATCGAAAAACAACTGGGCAGCCGTGTGCGCCGGTTCGGTTGGCATAGCCGCGATGTATGAAACAGACGGCGAAAAGCTGGCCGCGCTTTTGGAGCGCATGCAGGCCGCTATGGAAAGCTATGTCAGCAGCTTCCCGGCGGATGGCACCAGCATGGAGGGCATTTCCTACTGGACCTATGGTTTTGCGTTCTTTACGGCTTATGCCGAAATGCTTTTCCGCCGCACAGAAGGGGAGATTGACTGGTTTAAGGACGAGCGCGTGCATCAGATCGCTTTGTTCCAGCAGAAAGCCTATTTTGAGGGCGGCAATATTATTAAATTTGCCGACTGCAACCCGGCGGATACCACCCGTTGGTGGGGCTTGACTTCCTATATGAAATCCCGCTATCCCGATGTCGATTCGCTGCCGCGCCCGTATTTTTCCGCCTATACCGGCGACGCCTGCTATCGCTGGGCAGGTATGCTGCGTGATCTGGCCTGGAGCGATGAATCGCTGGATGAAAATCACAAGCCGGACAAAAACTACATTTTGCCCGATGCCCAGTGGTTGATTTGCAACGGCAAAAACGGTGTGAGCTTTGCGGCCAAGGGCGGTACCAACAACGAAAGCCACAACCACAACGACGTAGGCACCTTCGAGCTGTTTAAAAACGGTGAAGAAATGCTGATCGATTACGGCGGCGGTATGTATTCGCGGGCGTATTTCTCCGAAACGAGATACGATCAGTTCGTCTGCGGTTCCCAGGGACACAATGTGCCGATTGTAGAAGGAAAAACACAGCTGGCTGGCCCCGAATACGGCACGGGTTCCGTTTCTTTCGGGGAATGGTGGATGGAAATGGATCTGGCTCCGGCCTATGGAAACGACAATCTCCGTTCGCTGGTGCGCCGTATCGATTTTGACACCGAAACAGGGAAAACCACGATCAAAGACAGCTTTGCATTTGCAAGCAAGCCCACATCCATTGTGGAACGTTTCGTGACTCGCGCAAAGGCGGAGATCTGCGGAGACACGATTCGGCTCACGGGCGAAAAGGCCACACTGACGATTCGGTTTGATCCCAGCAAATTGAAGCCCGGATTCTGCGAAGGCAAGGCACAGAGTCACCTGGTAGACCGTCCGGAGACGATGCTCACCGTTGATTTTGAAGCGATTGATCCCGCAAATGATTGTGTATTTGAATTTGTGATCGAATAAAAGTTTATAGACAAAACGCCGGCGGCCTGTGCAGCTTTTAAATGTGCATGGGCTGCCTTTTTATGTCTACTTTCATTGATTTGATGGTAAAATTTACAGGAAAAACCAGACAAAAAAGCAATAATTGTCCTCCACTGCATTTTGTCGAATTTGGGCAGTCATACAAAAAGTGTTAAGAACGTATAAATGTCAAGAATTGTTCACAAACTTTGCCCCGGCAGGTTTATAATAAATGCTGAATAATTGGATTTTGTGGAAATGATCCCTGTGCTGTGCACGGGATACCGAGGGAAAAGGAACGAGCAGAGATGATTTTAGAGAATCTGAAAACCGGAGAAGGTACTTCTCTGGGCATTGATATCGGTTCCACCACGGCCAAAATTGTGGTGATTGAAAATGGCAGTGTGATTTATGAGCGGTATGAACGACATTTTTCGCAGGTGCGCCAGAAAGCTTTGGAAATGATCCAGGAGATCCGCCCGCTGCTGGAAGGTAAAACCTTCTCAGCGGCTATTTCGGGTTCGGCCGGTCTGGGCGTAGCGAAAGCGGCCGATGTTCTGTTTGTGCAGGAAGTGTTTGCCGAGGGCGAAATTGTGAAGCAGGCCGAGCCGGACACCAACGTGGTGGTGGAACTCGGCGGCGAAGACGCGAAGGTGATTTTCTTTAAGGGCGGTCTGGACGAGCGGATGAACGGCTCGTGCGCAGGCGGCACCGGCGCGTTTATCGACCAGATGGCAACCCTGCTGAATGTAACTACACAGGAACTGGACGAGCTGAGCCTCAAGAGCCGTCAGCTTTATCCCATTGCGTCCCGCTGCGGCGTATTCGCCAAAACGGATATTCAGCCGCTGCTCAATCAGGGTGCGGCCAAAGCCGACATTGCCGCCAGTATTTATCAGGCGGTTGTAAACCAGACGATTGCCGGCTTGGCGCAGGGTCGCAGAATCGACGGCAAGGTGATGTTCCTGGGCGGCCCGCTGTATTATTGTAAGGGTCTGCGCCGCCGCTTTGTGGAAACTTTGCAGCTTACAGAAGAAAACGCAGTGTTCCCGGCTTACGCGCTGTATGCCGTAGCCATCGGCGCGGCCGTTTATGCTGCCCGCGAGCAGAAAATGACAGATTACGAAACGCTGGTGGCGCGCCTGGAGGCTTCGGCCAATCAGCCGCGCGAAACGACCGTTAGCGAACCGCTGTTTGCGTCTAAAGAAGAATACGAAGCGTTTGCCGCGCGCCATGCGAAAGCCACGGTGCGCCAAGTTTCGGCCGATGGCTACACCGGCAAGGCGTGGCTGGGCATCGATTGCGGCAGTACCACCACCAAAGTGGTTTTGATCAACGAAAACAACGAGATTATCTACCAATATTATTGCTCCAGCCAGGGCAGCCCGGTAGAAATCGTGCGCGACCAGCTTAAAGAAATCTACCGTATGTGCGGGGTTTCCATTACGCTTGCCGGCAGTGCGGTTACAGGCTATGGCGAAGACTTGATCCGCCATGCGTTCCATGTGGACGACGGTCTGGTAGAAACGATGGCGCACTTTACGGCGGCGCGTCATTTCAACCCGAAAGTCGATTTCATTCTGGATATCGGCGGACAGGATATCAAATGTTTCCGCGTACATAACGATTCGATCGACAGCATCATGCTCAACGAAGCCTGTTCTTCCGGCTGCGGCTCGTTTATTGAAACGTTTGCCAAGTCGATGGGCTATGATGTGGAAACGTTCTCCAAACTCGGTCTGTTCGCCAAAGCGCCGGTCGATCTTGGCTCCCGCTGCACGGTGTTTATGAATTCCTCCGTAAAGCAGGCGCAGAAAGACGGCGCGAGCATCGAAGATATTTCCGCCGGTCTTTCGATGAGTATCGTAAAGAACGCGATTTATAAAGTTATCCGTGCGCCCTCTGCCGATGATTTGGGCCAGCAGATTGTGGTGCAGGGCGGTACGTTTTTGAATGATGCCGTGCTGCGCAGCTTTGAGCGCGTGTTGGGACGCGATGTGATTCGTCCCGAAATCGCCGGATTGATGGGTGCATTCGGCGCGGCGCTGTATGCCCGTGCGCAGTCCGAACGGCGCGGAACGCCTTCGCAGATCATTACCCGCGAAGCGCTGGAACATTTTACACATAAATCGACCGCTGCCAAATGTAACGGCTGTGAAAATCATTGCAGCCTGACGATCAATATTTTCCCCGGCGGCGAACGGTATATTTCCGGCAACCGCTGCGAAAAGGCGCTGGGCGCACAGGGCAGGGTGGAAGAACTGCCCAACCTGCATGAATTTAAACGTGCCCGCATTGAGGCGCTGCAGCCCGGGGAAGCTGTGCGCGGTACGATCGGTCTGCCGCTGGCGCTGGGTATGTATGAACAAATCCCGCTGTGGCATACGTTCTTCACGCGTCTGGGGTATCGCGTGGAAATTTCCGGTTTCTCCAACCGTGAATTATACAGCAAGGGGCAGTACAGTATCCCTTCCGATACGGCTTGCTATCCCGCGAAGATCATGCACGGCCATATGGAAACGCTGATCGAAAAAGGCGTGGACGCGATCTTCTATCCCTGCCTTACGTATAATGTGGATGAAAAAATCAGCGACAACCACTACAACTGTCCGGTGGTCGCCTATTATTCCGAGCTGCTGCGCGGCAATATGGAATCTTTGCAGCATGTAAATTTCCTCTCGCCGTATCTGAATCTGAACAACACCGGCGAACTGGCCAAGGAAATGCACCGGTATCTGAAAAAATACCTGTGTGACATCCCGCTTTCTCAGGTGCGTGCCGCGGCGGAAGCCGGTATGCAGGCTTATCATGCCTGGATGGAAGACATCTGCCGTGAAGGTCAGCGGGCGATCGAGTGGGCGCGTGAAAACGGCAAGCGGATTTTGATTCTGGCCGGACGTCCGTATCATATCGATCCGGAAATCAGCCACGGTATCGATAAACTGTGTACGTCGCTGGGCTTTGTCACGATCACAGAGGACAGCATTGCGATGCAGCCCGATCCCGTGCGTGTGCATGTTTTGAACCAGTGGACGTATCATGCACGGCTGTACAATGCCGCCCAGTATGCGGCAGAGCACGACGACACCGAGTTGGTACAGCTTGTTTCGTTCGGCTGCGGCATCGACGCCATTACGACCGACGAAGTGCGCGAGATTTTGGAATCTCATAACAAGCTGTATACACAGATCAAGATTGACGAAATCACCAACCTGGGCGCGGTGCGCATCCGTCTGCGCAGCCTGCTCGGTGCTCTGGAGGAAAGGGGAATGCAACATGGCCGGACATCCGACAAACGCGGCTAAAGAAGCCGAACGCGTAATTTTTACCAAGGAAATGAAGCAGACGCACACCATTCTGGTGCCTACCATGCTGCCCGTTCATTTCAAACTGCTGATCAAGATTTTTGAAACTTACGGCTATAAAGTGGAACTGCTCGAAAATAAAGGCAAGCCGGTTCGCGATAAAGGCCTCAAATATGTTCACAATGATACCTGCTATCCTGCGCAGCTCGTCATCGGCCAGATGATCGACGCGCTGGAAAGCGGCAAATACGATCGCAATAAGGTGGCGCTGCTCATCACCCAGACGGGTGGCGGCTGCCGTGCTTCCAACTACATCCACCTGCTTCGCAAGGCAATGAAAAAAGCGGGCTATGGTGATATTCCGGTTATTTCGTTTAATGTAGCCGGTTTGGAAAAGAACCCCGGTTTCCAGGTGAGCCTGCCGATGATCATGCAGCTTTTGCATGCGGTTTTGTACGGCGATCTGTTTATGTTGATCGGCAACCAGTGCCGCCCGTATGAACTGCATCCGGGCGATACGGATAAGCTGATCGACACCTGGGTGCAGAAGCTCTGCCGCCAGCTCAGCCACGGCCGCCATACCAAAAAGATGGTGCAGGAAAATTACCGCGCCATTCTCAACGATTTTGCCGCCATCCCGCGCAGTAAGGAAAAGAAAGTGCGTGTAGGTATCGTGGGCGAAATTTTCGTGAAATTCTCGCCTTTGGGTAATAACGATCTGGAACAGTTCCTGCTTTCGGAAGGCGCGGAGCCTGTTATGCCCGGCCTGATGGACTTTTTGCTGATGAAGCTGTATGACAAAGTGGTGGAATTCAAAATGTACCGCCTGCATCCCGCCAAAGCGGCCGGTGCCAAAATTATTTACGATGTCATGCTCAAGCGTCAGCTGGAATACATCGAAGCGATCAAGAGCCACGGCGTGTTTGATGCACCCACGCCGTTTGAACGGATTAAAGCGCTGCGTCACGGCTTGATCAGCATGGGCGTGAAGATGGGCGAGGGCTGGCTGCTGCCCGCCGAAATGCTGGAACTCGTGGAAAGCGGCGTAAAGAATATTGTATGCGCTCAGCCGTTCGGCTGCTTGCCCAACCACATTGTGGGCAAAGGCATGATGAAGCCGATCAAGGAGATGCACCCGGATGTCAACATTGTGGCCATCGATTACGATATGGGCGCCACGGCCATCAACCAGGAAAACCGCATCAAATTGATGCTGGCCAACGCACGCGGCCGTCTGTGATGCGCTGATCAATTGAATAAAACAAAAAAAGTTTTCGCCTGCCGAACACAAAGCAGACGAAAACTTTTTGTTTATACCGTATAGACGAAATGGTTATCATTCCTTGGCGGAAAGCTCAATTTCCCCATTTTCTTCCTCAAATTTCGCTACGCATCGTTTCAGATATTGTTCAATTTCCTTGTTGGCCGATCTGCCTTTCGATTCCGCGATATAGCGGAATTTTTGAAACAGCAGCCGGTCTACCCGAAGCGTATATCGTAAAAGCTTATCCTCCATTTTTTTACCTCGTTCTTGGCACAAGATATCATTTTGACTTAATTATAGTGGAAATATTGCGTCACAATTAAAGTGGTGATATAATGACATAAAAATGACGCAATAATTTTAAGGGGGAACAAGGCGATGAGGGTTGCTGTGATTGGTTCGAGAGAGATGGAAATCGAGCATTTGGAAGAATATTTGCCCGAAAATGTGACGGAAATCGTTTCTGGCGGTGCTCGCGGTATAGATGCCTGCGCAAGGAAGTATGCCCTGGAAAACGGTTTAAAACTTAAGGAATTTCTTCCAGAGTATAACCAGTATGGAAAAGCGGCGCCTTTAAAGCGAAATTTGCAGATTATCGATTATGCCGACCAGGTGATTGCCTTCTGGGATGGGCGTTCCAAAGGAACAAAGTTTGTAATTGAAAATTGCAGAAAACAAAATAAAAAGGTAACCGTCTGGAAAATCCAGCCGATTACCCGAAAATAAGAATTGAGGAGGGCGGCTATTTCTGTTTCCAGAGCGACTGCCCTTCTTTAATCGTTTCCAATACGCGAATTTCCCGGATTTCCTCAGGATTTACGGCGAGCGGGTTGCGGTCGAGAATGACAAGATCGGCCAGTTTCCCCGGGCGCAGACTGCCTTTTTCGTTTTCTTCGCCGTATTCATAAGCGGCGTTAATTGTTACGGCGCGCAGAGCGTCCCAAACGCCGATGCGCTGATCTTCGCCCAGCACAAAACCGGAGCGTGTACGGCGGTTCACGGCGGCCCAGACCGTCAGCAGCATATCGGGCGGTACGACGGGTGCATCCTGATGGAAATTCACCGCAAGCCCGCGATCAAACGCGGCTTTGGCCGGGCTGATGTGCGCCGCGCGCGCTTCGCCTAAATTTTTGCGGTGTACGTCGCCCCAATACCAGGTGTGGACCACAAACAGGGAAGGGATCATGTGCAGCCGCGCCATTTCGTCGAGCTGGTCGTCGCGCACCGTTTGGCAGTGGATCATCACCGGGCGCAGTTTGTCTTTCTGTGGATTGTTCGAAGCCGCCAGCGCATATCGGTACGCGGCGAGATACTGGTCGGCGGCCGCGTCTCCGTTGCAATGCGCCAGAAGCTGTACATTGTCGTCTACGGCTTCCAAAACGAGCCGGCGGACTTCTTCATCCTTCAGCCACGGATAGCCGCGGTAGGTTTCTTCTCCCTCGTACGGCCGGGTAAGCCACGCGGAGCGTCCCTGCGGTGAACCGTCGAGTACCAGCTTGTAGCCGCCGATCTTAAAATGTCCGCTGTATTGCTGCAAATAAGCTTTAAACGGCGTGAGCTGTTTTTTTACGGGCGATTCGCATTCCGTCATCAGCGGATAGGAAATCACGTCGATTTTCAGACGGTTTTGCTTGGCCAGCGTGTCGTAGAATTGCAGCAGCATGGGTACGGAAGCGCCGTCCTGCACGGTGGTGATACCGTGGCGCAGATAATATTGCTGTGCGTCTTCGATTTGCTGCAAAAAATCGTCGCCAATGCCGCCGGCCAGCGCCTGAATGGGCTGCATGGCGGCTTCTTCAAAATAACCGTTGGGTTCGTTGGTGCCCGGAATGCGCCCGATCACACCACCGTCCACGTCGGGCGTCTGTGCGGAGATAGCCACTTTTTCAAGCATACGGCTGTTGACGCACAGCATATGCGCCGAAGAATGCGTGATGACGATCGGATGATCTGTGGAGACGCGGTCGAGCACCTCGCGGGTGGGGTGGCGTTCTTCCTTTAAAAAGTTGTGGTCGTAGCCGCAGCCCAACACCAGTTCCCCCGCGGGAATATTCTTTTCACGAATAAACGTGCGCAGTGTTTCCACGATGCCGTCAAAGTCGGTGCAGCCGGAAAGATCCGCCATTTTTGATTGCTGGGCGGCCAGCGTGATGTGGCTGTGCGCATCGATAAACGCGGGCATCAGGGTGTGTCCGTGCAGGTCGATTTGTTCGCAGTCGGCGCGGCACAATGCGCGCAGTTCCTTTTCCGTGCCCAATGCGGCGATGCGCCCGTTTTCCGCCAGCAATGCCTCGGGCTTGTCTTCGGGATGCTCCATCGTGAGGATCGTTCCGTTTGTGTATAAAGTCTGCATGACAGCCCCTCCTTTTTCATTTTGTCAGCTGTTTCTTTTAACAGTGTGGGCGATCAAACAATTAGATATGCAGCTTGCTCGTCTGCGCCATGCAGGCGCGGATGGCGGCATCGTCCGGCAGGGCGGGAATAGCCCCCTTCGCCGTGCCGCAGACCGAACCGGAAGCGTTGGCGTAATCTGCAAATGCGGAGAGATCTTTCAGCGTCAGGCTGGAAATTTCAAACCCCGAAAGCAGAATCTGCGAAAGGAAAGCGCCGAAAAAGCTATCGCCGCAGCCGGTGGTATCGATGACGGGCGTGTCGTAAGTGGGACAGGCGGCCGTTCCTTCGCGGCAGGAAACAAGGCACCCTTGTGCGCCGCGGGTAAGCGCAATGACGGCGGGACCCATGGCGTGCAGCGCGGAAAGTCCGCGGGCAAGATCCGTTTCGCCGGTTAAAAGCGGCAGTTCCTCTTCCGAAAGCTTTAAAATATTGGCATAAGCTACGCCCGCGCGCATTTCGCGCAGCCCGGTCTCGCGGTCTTTCCAAAGCGGTTCACGCCAGTTCGGGTCGTAGGAAAGGATTTTTCCCATTTTTTTCGCGCGTTCCAAAAGAGTATACACCGTGCTGCGTCCGGGTTCTGTGGTGAACAGTAGCGAGCCATAGTGCAGCAGATCACAGCCGGAAAACACGTCTTCGTTGATTTCCTCCGAACGAAGCTGGGTATCCGCGCCGGGATTGCGGTAAAAGCTGAAGCTGCGGTCGCCCTGTTCATTCAGCTGTACAAAAGCCAGCGTAGTGTTTTCATGGGGATCGAGTACCAGTCCGCGGGTATCCACGCCGCAGGTATCCAGCGTATTTTTCAAAAAGCGGCCGAAATCATCCGCGCCCACTTTGCCCAGAAACGCACTTTCTATACCCAACCGGGCGGCCTGTACAGCTACGTTGGCCGGTGCGCCGCCGGGATTGCGTTCAAACAGCGTGTTTCCGTTTTTGGAAGTTCCGGCGGGAGAAAAATCGATGAGCAGTTCGCCGATAGCGGCCAATTTTGGCATAAAAATCATCCTTTCGTGTATAAAAAGCATGGATTGGGTCATGGTAAGTTAGGTTAAAGTTTTAAAAGACGGGGGTAAATGCGGAATTTCTTCAAGAAGTGATTCGCGTGTATTGACGCACCGTCCGGAAAAGACGGCTTCCAGCAATTGCCGCTGTGTTTCTCCGATGGCCGTGCCGCGAAACCCCAGCGCCAGCAGATCGGCCCCGCTTAAGGCCAGATCGCGTACGGAAAAACAGGTTTCGTTTTCAAGCAG
Source organism: uncultured Clostridia bacterium (assembly GCA_944384905.1). Taxonomy (GTDB): domain Bacteria; phylum Bacillota; class Clostridia; order Oscillospirales; family Acutalibacteraceae; genus RGIG7265. The sequence continues at coordinate 44,384 of CALWVE010000014.1, read as the reverse complement.
GTGATCGAGCGCTGTTTGGGCGTCGGCGGAATCTTGTCCGCAGAGAGCCGAAAGCCGAAGTGCGCCGCGCAAAGCCGTTTCGCCGTATTCCGCTAACTGGCGGCGCAGCACGGGCAAAGATGCATCGGGCACCTGCGGCAGCAGCGAAACAGTCGCAGTTACTTGCCGGCGCAGGCGGTTTTCTGCCCGTAGGGCATGCAGAAAGCTTTCGGCTTCCGACGCTGTATGCCCGGAAAAAAGCCACGCAAAACGCAGGGACTCGTCGTTTGGAAAATCCGAAGGCAAATGCGGCGGCTCGTGCATCAGCCCGGGAACCGCGGCACGCAAAACGGGGAAAAAACGAGAGGTGATTTCGCCCGCCGATTTTCCGCAGAGCATGCGGCGCAGTTCCTGAAGCACCCGTTCACGCGAAACAGCGGCAAGTGTATCGCACAGGGCGAACAACGCTTTTTCTGTTTGCGGTTCGGGCGTTAAATCGTAGCAGGCGGCAAACCGCAGGGCGCGCAGAATACGCAGCGCGTCTTCTTTAAGACGTGTTTCGGCATCGCCTACACAGCGCAGAATGTGCAGCCGCAGGTCATTTTGCCCGCCGAACGGATCAGAAAGGCGGCCGGTACTATCACAGGCCATGGCGTTGGCGGTAAAATCGCGCCGCAAAAGATCTTCGCGCAGATCGCGGACAAAATCGACCCGATCCGGGCGGCGATGATCGATGTAACCGCTTTCCCGGCGGAATGTGGTGATTTCATACGGGATGCCATCGCGCAGGAGCGTCATTGTGCCGTGGCGGATGCCGGTGGGCAGAAGGCGTTCGCCAGCAAAACAGGCCGTCATTTCTTCGGGCGTTGCGGAAGTGGTGAGGTCCCAGTCGTGAACCGGAAGGCCCAGCAGAGAATTGCGGATACAGCCCCCCACTGCATAGGCGGCAAAACCATTTTGTTCCAGCTGCTGTAAAATGACCCGTACAGACGGCGGCAGATGAATCACAGGCAGGCTCCTTTCCGTTGGTTTCTGTTGTTAGTATACCAGCTTTTGGACAAGATTGAAACAGAAGAAAGGAAGCCAAAAAGTTTTTGAAAAAATTAGGATCAATCCGCAAAAAAGCAGTTGACAAGCTGTTTCTTTATTGATATAATATTAGGGCTGTAAAAAGTGTATATATGATCCATTAGCTCAGTTGGCAGAGCACTTGACTTTTAATCAAGGTGTCCGGGGTTCGAATCCCCGATGGATCACCAGAAACGGGAAGAAGCTTTGGCTTGTTCCCGTTTTTCTTTGTATATTCCCAGAGGGGATTCGAACCCGAAGGGTCTGAGCGTAAAGAAAACGTGCCGGGGGCACGTTTTCAGCGAAGAGTGGGAAAACCGGTATCGCCGCGAAGCGGAGGTGGTTTTTCCAATAGGCCGCATTGCGGCCGGTCGTCCCGATGGATCACTAGGAACGGGAAGAAGCTTTGGCTTGTTCCCGTTTTTCTTTATATACCCCGGCATATACCCCGGCGAATCGCCTCAAAACGACAAGTGCTGTCAGGTGCTTGTCGATTTTATATTTAAATATAGCAAAACCCGTGCCCAAAACGGCACGGGTTGATCGACTAAAACAACGCGCAAATGTAAACACAAGACATAGAAATAAATACGCCGATTATAATGGTCAAAACGGAGATAGAAAAAAGCGGTTTGGCGGTCTCTTTTTCTCCGCGCAGCAGATAGATAATGCCCAGAAGGATGCCCACATAAGGCGCAAGAATCGACACGACATAGACCCATGGTTCCAGTTTGGTTTGGGGATTATAGGCCGCTTTTCCCGTATAGACCGCCAGCGGCACATGACACTTTTCGCAGGTTTCGACGTTGCCGGCATAGATACGTTTGCATTTCGGGCAGATTTTGTTGTAGTCAGGCATTTTTTCAAGCAGGGTATTGCATTTGTAGCAGTAGGTATTTCCGTCGCCGTTGAGCTCGCCGCAATTCGGACATGTACGCATGGGTTATCCCTCCTCCGTTTGATACTTTGATTATAGAGGTTAAGTTTTTTATAATAATTCCTGATTAGAAAATAATTTGGCTATAAGCAAAGAAATTTGACGTCTCAAGGGCAAAAATAGGGATCGCAACGGGTAGTTGTCAAATTGTCCGCACTTGTTGGTTGTCAAATCGGGATGAATTTGGTATGCTTACAGACAAGAAAACCGTGAAAAGAGGAATGAAAATGGATTTTCAAGAACGTTTGTATACCCTGCGCAGGCGGGCTGGGTTATCGCAGGAAGGGCTGGCCAACCTGCTTGGAGTTACGCGTCAGGCCGTTCAAAAATGGGAAGCCGGAACCGCGCGCCCCGATCTTGAAAATCTCACCGCGCTCGCACGTCAGTTCGGCGTGTCTCTGGATTATCTTGTTACGGGCGAAGAAAGTGTCGCCCGTTCCCAGGTGGAACCGGTTTATGAACGCCATTATGCCGATCCGTATGTATTTGAATATAAAAGTAAACGCACCTTGTTTGGCTTGCCGTTGGTGCATGTAAAGCTTGGGTACAGACGCCCCACCTTAGCAAAGGGCATTTTTGCCGTTGGCAATGTGGCGGTGGGCGTTTTTACGCTGGGTGCCATTTCAGCCGGAATTTTTTCGTTCGGCGGGATCTCGCTCGGCCTTCTTTTGGCACTTGGCGGACTAGGCATCGGCGGCATTGCTCTGGGCGGATGCGCGATTGGTTTGGTAGCCTTGGGCGGCGCCGCGATCGGCGTGTTTTCCATGGGCGGCGGAGCTGTTGGGATGTATGCCGTCGGAGGCGGGGCGTTTGCAAGCAAAATTGCGATTGGCGATTCCGCTTCGGCACCGCTTGCGATCGGCCGTTCGTCTGTTTCCGGCGCGATAACGCTGCGGCCCGATGCCGACCCCGATGTAATTCGAGCCGCAATCAGTGGGGCCGCGCCGCACCTGCCGCAATGGATTCAGGATTTCTTCTTTTCCATGGCGCAGCTTTTGTAAACTGAAATTTTCTTGAGGAGGATACAATGGAAACACCATTTTGCAGGACAGAAAAAATGTTTGGGGAAGCCGCTATGCAGGTCTTTTTCGGCGCGCGGGTGGCCGTGTTTGGTGCCGGCGGCGTGGGCGGCTACACCATCGAAGCGCTGGCGCGTGCGGGAATCGGCACGCTAGATATCATCGACAGCGATGCCGTGAGCATTTCCAACATCAACCGCCAAATCATTGCCACGCATGAAACGGTTGGCATGCAGAAAACGGAAGCTTTCCGTCAGCGGATTGCCACGATCAATCCGGACTGCGTCGTTCATTGCCATAATGTATTTTATGGCCCGGAAACGGCCGGTCAGTTCGATTTTTCACAGTATGATTATGTGGTGGACGCCATCGATACCGTAAGCGGGAAAATCGAGCTGGTTTTGCAGGCGCAGGCGGCCGGTGTGCCCATCATCAGCTGCATGGGTGCGGGCAATAAGCTCGATCCTACCCGTTTGCAGGTGGCCGATCTCTATCAGACTTCCGTGTGTCCGCTGGCGCGTGTGATGCGCAGTGAATTGCGCCGCCGCGGTGTCAAAGCGCTCAAAGTGGTGTATTCCACAGAGCCGCCCGTGGTGCGGGCCGGTGCCCAAAAAACAGAAACACCCGGCGGTAAAGTGCCGCCGGGCAGTAATTCCTTTGTTCCGGCCTGTGCCGGGTTGATTCTGGCTGGAGAAGTCATCCGCGATCTGGCCGCGCGGGCGGAATAAATCAGGCTTTTGCTTCGCTGACTTCAATCCAGCGGCGCAGTGCGGGCAAAATGCCGTTCGCCATAGCCATAAAGCCCAGATCATTGGGGTGACAGCCGTCTACCGTGCAGCTGTCGCCGCCGCGTCCGGTGAACAGCGTGCTGCCGTCGACGAAATCGACGTGCGTGTCTCCGTTTGCCACAGCGTGCAGCCATGTTGTGCGGATGACTTCGCGCATGCGGATTTCTTCTTCCGAAAGATACGACGTAGGGCGGGAAACGAAAATCACCGGCAAATTGGGCTGTGCTTCGCGGATGATTCGGAAGAATGGTTCATGCGTGGCTTTGAGATGCTCGGCATTCGGCGCGTTATGATCGTAATCCATCACAAACACGCTCATGGGCAGCGAGGCGATGTAGCGCGCCATCTCGGCTTCACCCTTAGCGTTGCCCGAAAAGCCCAAGTTAATATAATCTGTGTCCAGCTCACGCGACAGAATGGCCTGATAGGTGTTGCCCGGCCGGGAAACGCAGCCCCCCTGCGTGATGGAAGAGCCGTAATACACGATGGGCAGCGTGTGGCGATAGGGTGCGGCGGCTTCCAGACGAGCTCCTTCGGGCAGCCCTACCAAAAGCGATTTTACGCCGCTGTAAGTGGGAAATTCCAGCGTGATCTGCCGCATGGTCCGTTCTCCGGGAATGGGCAGAATGCTTTCAAAATGGCCTTCTACATTCCATCCGGGGCGGAATGTCTTAACATAGCGTCCGTCGGCGTATAAATCGAAGCCGGCAGAGCCGGTCAGAGCAAAATGAGACATGCGGCTGATCTCGCCGTACGTCACGGAAATGGCGATCGCATCCGCGTCCGTGGCAAAACGCACGCGGCCGCCCGCCGTATGTACATACAGAACGCCGACGCCGCCGTTGACGGTTTCGGCGATTTTTTTCGGCATACGCACAAACTGATCGTCCTCACGCATCAGACCGTGAACGGAAAACGGGGTTTGTTCCACATTATAAAAATGCAGGTCGTCCCGGCTCAGCGTGGTACCGATCTGAAAATTCGGGTCAATTTTTTCTATATTGGACATCATTTTCCTCCCTTAAGCCGCTATTCGGCTGTTTATCGAATGCATTCATTATAGCAGTAAGGGCTAAAAAGTCAACCGCTGCGCGATTACGTTGCATTGGAAAAGCGAACCTGTTATAATCAGACTATAAACTTTTGAAAAGGTATGACTGGTGGATTGTACGGGTTGAAGCTGATGAGGGAACCCCCGGCGAGGGTTCCCTACGCCGAAACCGTCCCCCGGACGCTTTCGGCTACCCTCCTGCGCTTATGAAGGCAAAGGAGTTCCGCTCTCTGCGGAGAGCGGCCAAAGGCGCTGCCTTTGGAAACCGCAAACCTTTGAAAAGGTTTGATCGAAACTTTTTCGTTTGTGTAACGAGTGTTTGCGGCATGGCATGGGCTTTCATTTATATTTATTTAGTTACAAGGGAGGATTTTATGAAAAGTGACACTTCACACGCACGCATTCATTTTATGGACGAGGTGCGCGGTTTTGCCGTTTTGTGCATGATTTTTTATCATGCGTTTTATTCGCTGGCCTTTGTGTTTGGGCTGGATTGGGGACTGAAACTGCTGCTCTTTTTCATGCCTGCCGAGCCGTTTTTTGCCGGGCTGTTTATCTTTATTTCGGGCATATCCTCGGATTTGTCCCATTCCAATCTCAAGCGCGGCGCAAAACTATTGGCTGTAGCGCTGCTGGTTACGCTGGTAACCGTTGTCTTTCTGCCGCAAGAGCGGATTTTGTTTGGTATTCTGCATTTTCTTTCGTGCGCGATGCTGCTGTTCGGCTGTATTCAGAAGCCGATTCGGCGGGTGCCGCTTGCGGTGGGGCTTGCCGTCTGTGTGGTGTTGTATTTGGCCACGTTTCAGGTGGGCGAAGGTGTTGCCTGTTTTGCCATCAAGCTGCCGGGTGCTTTGTATCAGACAGACTGCCTGGCGCCGCTGGGATTTCATAGCTCGTCGTTTTATTCGGCCGATTACTTCCCGATTCTGCCGTGGATTTTTGTTTTTTTGGCTGGAACGTTCGTGGGTCGGCTGGCCGCGGAAGAGCGCTTCCCGAAATGGATGTACACGCGCCGCATCCCGTTTTTATCCTGGCTGGGGCGGCATGCGCTCATCGTGTATATCGTGCATCAGCCTGTGATTTTTGCGCTGGCGTATGGTGTACAGGGAATCATCGGGCTTCTGGCATAAAAGTCCCGCTTTCTTATTTGGCAGGCGATCAGATTTAAGGATAATAAGGTAAATTTTATGGAAAAGATCATTGCGTATTTAAAGCAGACCTATCATCCGCTTTCTATCCTTATTTATGGTTCGTATCGAGACGGTACCCAAAATCTCAACAGCGATTTTGACGCTTTGGTGATTTCCGGCAGCCATGACGTATTTCATGATACGGGCTTTTTAGACGGCATTCAATTGGATGTCTTTGTTTATCCGGAATCGTATTTTGAAAAAGAATACGACTGTGATGCTTTTCTTCAGATTTTAGATGCAGAAGTGATTCTGGACACAGAAAATAAAGGGGCAAACCTGAAAAATCAAGTTGTATCCTATGTGCAGAATCTTCCGCATAAAACGGATGAAGAGATCCAGAAGAGTGTGGATTGGTGCGTGAAAATGCTGGCGCGGGCACAAAGGGGCGATGCCGAGGGCGCGTTCCGATGGCATTGGGTGCTGACGGATAGCTTAGAAATCTTCTGCGATAAGCTACATCGTCTTTATCTGGGTCCTAAAAAGACGCTGAAATGGATGGAGACGGAATATCCTCAAGCATTTGCGCTTTATAAAAAGGCTTTAACCGATTTTAGTCTAGAGAGCCTGTCCGGCTGGATTGATTATTTGCAGTCGAACTGTCAAACCTCAGATTGATTTTACAAAAATAAAGTCCTCCGTAGTATGGATTGTACGGAGGACTTTATTTTTATACTTTTTTCTTGAATTCCGTATGGCATTTCTGGCAGGTTACCAGGATTTTGCCGCGGCCGCGCGGGGCGCGCAGATGCTGACCGCATTTGGGACAGCTGAAATATTTATATACGGAGCGATACCGGAATTTCTCTGCTTGGTATTTGAACCAGCCGCCGCAGGTGCGGGTGAAGAAATTTTTAACAGGGAACCAGACTTTCTGGAAAACACGCAGTTCACGCTGACGGGCGGGTATGTTGCGCGAAAGCACGCGGAAGATAAAATAAATTTCGGGGATGTAAGCAAACAGCCCGATCCAGAACACACCGGAAATCTGCGCGGCAAAGGAAATAATAAGACCTAAAATGAGCAGGAAAATATTCAGCGAGTCCCCGCCGTAACGGCCGTACATGAAACGCTGGAGCTGATAAATAAAACGTTGAAACACCCAAGGCACCTTTCTTTCTGCTTATAAACCATGTGGAATGATTGCAGTATAAAGCATTTTCTAGGCATTTTCAATAGATACAGAAACAAGTTTATAGTTAATTTACACTTTTCAAACCGTGGTCATAACTTTGTGAAACATCTATGAACAAGGGATTAGCTCGGAAATCTCCCGCAGAAAACATCGATCATTTCATTGGTGATGCTGGAATGATCGTTCGGCACGGGAATCTCATCGCGGGTAAGCCACACGGCTTCGCTCAGTTCCTCTTTTTCCAGCGTGATCTCATCGCTGCCGTCGAGTTCGCAGAAAAATCCCGCCAGTATGGTACCCGAAAACGGCCACGGCTGGCTTTTGTAAAACCGCAGGTTTTTAACCCGAAGGCCGGTTTCTTCAAACACTTCGCGATGAACCGAATCTTCCAGGCTTTCGCCGGTTTCAGTGTAGCCGGCAATCAGCGCATAGTGGCGGTAGTTGCTGTGCCCGGCGGCGTAGTGGGTGAGCAGCAGACGGTCGCCGTTTGTTACGGCCACGATGACGCAGGGTGAAATGGTGGGGAAAATTAGATTGCTGCATTCGGGGCAAGAGAGGGCACGCAGGGTGTCGTGATGAACCAGTGGTTTGCCGCAGCGGCCGCAAAAACGGTTGGAACCATACCAAAGCCACAGCCGGTAGCCGGTTATACCCGCAAAACCCAGAAAGCGCGGTTCGAGAAAGCGGAAAATTTCCGTGGTGTGCCAGTCCCAGCCTTCTTCGGCGGGAAAAGCATCGAGCACGGGCAATTCGCCTTCCCAAAGATAAAAGGCTGTTTCATCGATGGCAAAAAGATAGCGCAGATGTTCGCCGTTTGGGGAAAGGCGCAGTGCCTCCGGGTAAGCCGCGGGCTGTTCCCGGAGAAAAACGCCGTTCGGACGGCAAAGCAAAACCTGATCACCTTCACGCGGGGCGCGGGGCAGGTAGGCGTTGTGATAAAGATGCGGGGCAATATCCTGAATCATAGGGTCTCCTTTACGCAAAAATCCCGCCGGCAAATCCGCTGAAAGGTTTCGCGGCGGGAAAGTTTTAAACAAGTTTACGGTAGCCTGTGGAAAAGTCCACGGTGTTTTTCAGCGGCTCACCCGCGAGGAAATGACGCAGGTTTTCGGCGCTGATGCGCACAATGCGCTCGAATGTTTCCTGCAGGTGGTAGTGGCCGGAAACGTGCGGCGTAATCAGCGCGGTTTCCACATCCCACAGCGGATGATCGGGCGGGAGCGGCTCGGGGTCGGTTACATCGAGCGCCGCACCGGCGAGATGGCCGCTTTTCAGGGCTTCGCACAAGGCGTCGGTATCCACGCAGGTACCACGGCCCACGTTGACCAGATACGAACCGGGCTTCATGGCGGCCAGGCGCTTTTTGTCGATCAAGCCCACGGTTTCGGCCGTACCGGGCAGCGAAAGCGCCACCACATCAGCGCGCGGCAAGAGCATGTCGAGGTCGGCGATTGTATGGACTTCATCGGCATACGAAACGGGGCGGGTATCGGTGCGGCGAACGCCGATCACCGTAGCGCCCATGGCTTTCATGCGGGCGCCGAATTCACCGCCGATGTCGCCCATGCCGACGACCAGAATCGTGGAACCGTAGATGCTTTTGACCTGTCCCTGGCTTTTCCAGTCGTGGCGGTGCTGTGCATCGCGGTAGGTGGGCAGACGTTTCATCATGGAAAGCAGCACGGCCGTCATATATTCCGAGATCGCCAATCCGTAAGCGCCCGTCGCGTTGGTGAGTACAGCACCTTGGGGCAGTACGCCGGGCTGAATATAGGCTTCCACGCCGGCGGAGTTGGTCTGCATCCATTTAAGCCCGGGAGCGGCTTTTACAACCGGCGCGGGCACGTTGCCGATGATGATCTGCACGTCGGCGGCGTCGGCTTCGGTAATTTCGGCGAGCGGCTTATACCGGAAGGTACAGCCGGGCGCGGCGGCTTCCAACAGGTCTTTGTGGCGCTGTTCAACCGGCAAGGAAACAAGGATTGTATAGGCCATGTGCGGTTCCTCCTCTGAAGAATTTACAGTTGTTCGATTTCTTCCAGCCACAGGCGGGAGCTGGCGTCGCTCGGCATACGGAAATCACCGCGCGGCGAAAGCGTAACGCTGCCCACTTTGGGGCCGTCCGGCAGGCAGGAACGTTTGAACTGCTGCTGGAAGAAGCGGCGGAAGAAGATTTGCAGCCATTTTTTAATCGTTTCAGGTTCGAAAGCGTTTTCAAACGAGCGGCAGGCCATGCGGTAGATCTTGCCGGGCGTAAAGCCGAACCGCAGGAAATAATACAGGAAGAAATCGTGCAGCTCATAGGGGCCGACCAGCTCTTCCGTTTTCTGCGAAATCACACCGTCTACGGGCGGCAACAGTTCCGGGCTGACCGGGGTATCGAGAATATCGAACAGCACGGCCGAAACGGCGGGCGAGCTGTTTTCGGCTTTATAGCGCACCAGATGGCGCACCAGCGTTTTCGGGATCGAGGCGTTCACGCCGTACATCGACATATGGTCGCCGTTGTAGGTAGCCCAGCCCAGCGCCAGTTCGGAAAGGTCGCCCGTTCCGATCACGATGCCGCCGTTTTGGTTGGCAACATCCATCAAAAGCTGGGTACGTTCGCGGGCCTGTGCGTTTTCATAGGTGACGTCGTGCTTGTCCGGGTCTTGCCGGATATCTTTGAAATGCTGGTTCACGGCGTCGTGGATCGAAATTTCTCTGAAGTCCACGCCCAGTTCACGCGCCAGCGTTTCGGCGTTGCCCTTGGTGCGGCCGGTGGTGCCGAAGCCTGGCATGGAAATCGCGTGAATTCCCGTGCGCGGCAGGCCCAGACGGTCGAACGCTTCGGCCGTGACAAGCAGAGCAAGCGTGGAATCCAATCCGCCGGAAAGGCCGATCACGGCATGTTTGCCGTGGATGTGGCGCAGGCGGGTGAGCAGGCCGGTTGCCTGCATGCCAAGAATCGCTTCGCAGCGTTCGGAAAGTTCGTCGGTGTTCTGCGGGACAAACGGATAGGGGGAAGCGACACGCTCCGTAATAAAGCCGTCCCAGGTGTTTTCGGGATAGGCAAAGCCGATGTGTTGCATGGCGGGATCATTTTCTTCCGCCCAGGTATTCATGCGGCGGCGTTCCTGCATCAGACGCTCTACGTCGATATCAGCACCGGTCAGGCCGGTTGTGAAAAGTTTGCTTTCTGCGAGAACGGTTCCATTTTCGCAGATGAAGCGGTGGCCGGCAAACACCATATCCGTGGTGGATTCGCCTTCGCCGGCATCGGCGTAAACATAAGCGGCTGTGAGGCGGCCGGAAGCTGCGGCAAACAGCGAGCGGCGATAGCCGGCTTTCCCGATTGTTTCATCACTGCACGAAAGATTGACCAGCACACTGGCGCCGTTTTTCGCGAGCTTAACCGAAGGCGGGTTGGCCACCCAGCCGTCTTCGCAGATTTCCGCGCCGAAGGAAAGACCGGGCACGGTTTCGCAATCGAAGATGAGATTCGTGGAAAGCGAGGTTTGCTGACCGGCGAAAGTCAGCGTGCGGTTTACGCCTTTACCCGGCGTAAAGTGGCGCAGTTCATAGAATTCCGAATAGTTCGGAATTTCGCTTTTGGGAACGAGCCCCAGCAGTTTTCCCATAAAGAAGACGGCCGCACAGTTGTACAGCGCTCCGCCGCAGGGTACCGGCACGCCCACAAAGCAAAGTACAGGGCAGTCTTTTGTGTTTTCGATCAGCACAGCCAGTTCCTGTTCGGCTTCAATGAGCAGGGTGCGGTTTTGAAACAGGTCGCCGCAGGTATAGCCGGTAAGACACAGCTCCGGAAAAACAACGGCAGCGGCACGATGGCCGCTGGCGTCGCAAATGAGCTGTTCAATCTGAAGCCGGTTATGCCGGCAATCGGCTACCTTAATAGAAGGCGTGGCCGCGTACAGGCGAAAAAATCCGTCATTCATCATGGAAAGAACCTCTCTTTTATTTGGGATAACAAATAATTTATTCCTCTACCGAATCGGTCGGTGCTTCTGTCGGTTCGGCGGAAGGTGTGGGGGTAGGCGTCGGATCAGGAGTAGGAGTCGGGGTGGGCGTAGGTGTCGGAGTCGGCGTCGGTGTGGGAGTGGGTGTCGGTGTCGGAGTCGGCTTGGGGGTAGGCGTGGGCGTCGGTTTCGGCGTGGGTGTGGGCGTCGGTTTCGGTGTCGGCTTCGGATCGAAGTAAGAATCACGTTCGCCGTTGATCACCTGCAGAATGCGGGCTTCATCCGTTTTGGGATTGATCAGGTAGCAGGCGTCTTCCATCGGATAGTAAGAATCCGGCAGATATTCCTGCTTGACCAATTCTCCATTTTTGTAGTATTTGCGTACCGCACTGGCGTTGAGTTCGTCATAGCCGCTCGATTTGAGTTCATATTCGCCCACGGGAATCGAACTGTCGGTTTCGAAGACGATGCCATGAGAAGTGGAAGAAGTCAGCCAAGAGACCGGCTCGATTTCATCCCAGGAACCATCATTGTAGCCGTAAATGGTGCAGTAGAGCGTAACGCCCGACATATAAGCATCGATATAAATGGGATACGGCGTGTTGTTGCGGAAGCAGAAATCAAGATAAGGATAGCTTACGGTTGCGTCCAGACCCAGCGGGCAATAGCTCGAAGGCATGGCGTGGCAATCGCGGGTTGTGATTTCCAGGCCGGAACGGATCACCGCACCGTAAAGCGTGGTGGAACCCTGGCAAATACCGCCGCCGTATTCCTGAACGATCTGGCCGCCTACGATAGCGCCTGCGGGCAGGAATCCGTTGGCCGGGTCGTTACTGTCGCCTACGGCTTCATTGTAGCTGAAAATTTCACCGGGCTGTACCAGAGAGCCGTTTACATGCGAAAGCGCCAGGGCCATGTTGTGGTTGCCGTTGGACGTATTGGTGGAAACGGTGCTGTAAGAGCCAAGTTCGCCCATCTTGGAGGCGGCTTTTTCGGCGTCGCGTTTGTAGTCGACTTCGGTGATGGTGAGCGTCAGGGTTTCATCGGCAGGCGTGGTGTTTTGACCTGCAGAAGAAGTAGCCGAGGACGCAGAGGAAGAAGTGGACGACATTTTATTAGAAGAGGCAACCGAGGAAGCAAACGCAGAAGAAACAGGCGCCGAAGAAACGGCGGAGGAGGCACTGGAAGATGCCTCGGCCTGCTGTTTCGTGGTGGAAACATACAGATTGGAGAGGGATTTCTTCACCGTCTCAAATCCGGCTTTCAGATCGGCTTCATAGCCGCTTTTGCCTTTTTCCAACTTAAACGTCATGCTGGACGTATCGAATCCCTTAAAGGCGGAATCTTTCTTTTCGCGCAAGAGGGGTGTAAAAGTATCGTTGTATTTCTTTTCCAGCGTTTTCAGCGTGGTTTCCGTGAGGGTCAGCGTCTTGGGCTGCTCGCCGCCGGAAGCCCATTTTTCAAGGTCTTTCTGGACAATAGCTGCAAGACCCAGATCTTTTTCCGTGATTTCAAACGGCTTGCCGGCCGATTTCTCTTTTTTATCGAGCTGTTTGTAAACAGGATCTACTCGAAGCGTGTAATGAAAATCGGATTCGACTTTTTTGGCGGCTTCTTCGGGCGTGAGACCGGTGATGTCAATACCCAGGATCCGACTGCCTTCGGTGAAGCGGCCATCGGCAACAACCGAAGACGTATTTTCGCCGGACGAAACGTTTTCGGTCTTTTTGCAGGCGGACAGGCTGAGAACAGCACACAAACAGAGCAGGCAAAGCAGTGTACAGCCTACTCGCCGGGACAAACGCGATTTGTTTACAGACATAATAATCCTCCACGGGCCTGCCTAGGCGGCCCTTGTATGAAATGGGGGATTGGACGAACCAAATCTCCTTTTTCACATTATACTGTTTTATCGTGCGCATGTAAAGTTACAAATAGATGACAAACCAAAAGATTTTCATCGTTTTTTTAAAGGGATGCGCTTGAAATAAGGGTAGAAGTCGAATCAGCGATGTGCTATAATAACTAGGTATGAATCAAGACAAGCAGTGCCGCAGGGCAGGGAGATCGACAACAGCATGGAGATAAAACACGAAATCTATTTGGATAACAGCGCAACCACAAGGGTTTGCGAAGAAGCCGCCAAGAAAGCTTTGGAACTGATGACGGCAGAGTATGGCAATCCGTCGTCGCTGCATACGATGGGCGTTCGGGCGGAAACCGCCATGACTCAAGCCCGGCGTGCAGTCGCACAGGCGATGAGCGTACAGGAAAAAAATATTGTGTTTACCTCCGGCGGAACGGAAAGCAACAATTTGGCGCTTTTCGGCGCGGCGTATGCCCGCCGCAAACGCGGCAAACGGATTGTTACCACGGCTGTGGAACATCATTCCGTTTTGTATACGGCACAGCAGCTTGAAAAAGAAGGTTTTGAGGTCATCTATCTCAAGCCCGGACGGGATGGCTATATCCGGGAAGAGGATGTGTTTGAGGCCGTAACCCGTGATACGATTCTGGTGAGCGTGATGGCCGTCAACAACGAAACCGGCGCGATTTTCCCGGTGGAAGCCGCCGCGGCCGCGATCAAGCGTGCAGGCGCGCCCGCGCTTTTGCATGTAGACGCGGTGCAGGCTTTTGGCAAGCTTCCGCTTCGCCCGGCCAAAATGGGGATCGACCTGATGAGCATCAGCGGGCATAAAATTCACGCGCCCAAGGGTATCGGCGCTTTGTATATTGCAAACGGCGTACATCTCACGCCGCGTGTGTTCGGCGGCGGGCAGGAGCAGAATATTCGGCCCGGTACGGAATCGGTTCCGCTGATCGGCGCGTTGGGCGCGGCGGTGGAAGCGCTGCCGCCTGTGGCGCAGGAAGAAGCCGCCATGCGCGCGCTTAACCAAAGTCTGCGCGAAAAGCTGGCCGATATGCCCGGTGTTGTGATCCATTCGCCTGAAGACGGCTTGCCGTGTATTCTCAATTTCTCGGCCGGAACGGTCCGCGCCGAAACGATGCTGCATTTTCTGGCTTCGCGCGGCATTTATGTGTCGTCCGGTTCGGCCTGCGCCAAATCGGCGCGCAGCCATGTGCTCACGGCGATGGGGCTGCCCCAAAAAGAAATCGACAGTTCGCTGCGGGTGAGTTTTTCCCGCTATAATACCGAAGAAGACGTGGCGGCGCTTGTGACCGCTTTGGAAGAAGGGCTGCGCACGCTCGCGCGAGCTCGATAATAGAAGGAGACGAAAATGGAAGAAGTATTGCTGATTAAGCTGGGCGAAATCGTTTTGAAAGGTCTTAACCGCAAAACGTTCGAACAGGTTTTGCTCAAAAATATCCGCCGCCGTTTGGCTCCCCGCGGGGAATTTACCGTAACGTCGGCGCAGTCTACGATTTATGTGAAACCCGCTTCCCCCGAGGCGGATCTGGATCTGGCCGAAGAAAAGGCCGGTAAGATTTTCGGCGTGATCGCGTATGCGCGCGCCTGCGCCGTGGAAAAAGAAATCGGGGCGATTCAGCGCGCGGCCGCCGAATATCTGAAAAACGAGCTGGCCGGTGTTTCCACGTTTAAGGTGGAAGGTAAGCGCAGCGATAAAAAATTCCCGCTGACTTCCATGGAAGCGGCGGCACAGGTGGGCGGCTATTTGCTTTCCAAAAATCCGCATCTTTCCGTGGATGTGCATAACCCCGAACTGACCGTGCGCGTGGAAATCCGCGAAGAAGCGGCCTATATTCACGGCGCACCGCGTCCGGGCGCCGGCGGCCTGCCGGTGGGCACGGGCGGACAGGCGGCCATTCTCATCAGCGGGGGTATTGACAGCCCGGTTGCGGCCTGGATGATGGCCCGCCGCGGCGTGGAGCTGACGGCGATTCATTTCGCCAGCCCGCCGTATACCAGCGAACGCGCCGAAATGAAGGTGCAGGAGCTGCTGCGCAAGGTGAGCGAATACAGCGGCCGCATGAAAATGTACACCGTGGAAATCGCGCACATGCAGGAAGAGATTCGCGATAAGTGCCCCGAAGAGCTGTTCACGATTATTATGCGCCGGTTTATGATGCGCGCATCCACCCGGATTGCGGAAAAGACAGGCTGCTCGGCGCTGATTACCGGTGAAAGCCTGGGACAGGTGGCCAGCCAGACGATTCAGGCGATCGCCTGTACGGATGCGGCGGCAGAAATGCCGGTGTTCCGTCCGCTGATCGGCACCGACAAGGCAGAAATCGTTTCGCTTTCGCATCAGATCGGCACGTTTGATATTTCCATCGAGCCGTATGAAGACTGCTGTACGGTGTTCACCCCGCGTCATCCGCGCACCCGCCCGTCGCTGCCTTTTGTTGAAAAAGCCGAGGCCGCGCTGGATGTGCAGGCGCTTGTGGATGAGTGCCTCGAGAGCGTGCGGTGTGTGGAAATTACGCCCGAGCGGATCTATCCGGCTGAAACGGCTTCGTTCTGAAATCAGCCGGGAATTGCGTTGTTTGAGTTGGTTCACGGCTGAGCCGTGCTGATAAACAGAAAAATTGGAGGAGTTAAAAATGTCTTTGATCAAAGGAACCCACCATGTCGCTTTGCGTGTCACGCCCGAAAAATTCCCGGAAGCTATGCGTTTTTATTCGGAAACGCTGGGTCTTCCCGTGCTGCGCACCTGGAACGAAGGCAAATGCGCCATGCTTTCCACGGGCAATTCGATTGTAGAGTTGCTGGCCACGGAAGAGCCGCTGCCCGCAAACGGTATGTTCCAGCACCTGGCGCTGGCCACCGACCATGTGGACGAGCTGATCGAAACCGTGCGCGGCATGGGACTTAAGGTAACGATCGAGCCGAAAGACGTGGCGCTGGGCGATCCGGCTTTGCATGCGCGCATTGCGTTTTTCGAAGCGCCTACCGGCGAAACGGTTGAACTGTTCTGCGAGAAAAATTGAGTTTCTCGGCAAAGGCAGAATAGACAAATTAAAGTCTTGTCAGCTTTTCTAAAAGGCGGCGGGGTCGAGGGGCAGCGCCCTCGGCCCTCTGCATAGAGCGCGTAATTCTTTTGACCTCAAAACAAAAAACGGAGGCAAAGATATGATTATTGCAGCTATTGTTCTTTTGGTTGTTCTTGTGCTTGTAAAATGTGCGGCAAAAACGTCCAGATAGCGGCGAAGCAAATGAAAGTAATCAACCGGTGTTTGCTGCGCGGTGCAAACTATAAATTCATTAAACTTATTCGTGAATTAGGTGCGGCAACTTGCCGCTGGGGTTCCCCGCTTGTTTTGAGAAAGGAGTCTGTTCATGTCAGCTGAAATTCTTTCCGTGGGCACCGAACTGCTGCTCGGGCGTGTGGTCAATACGGATACCACGGCGATTGCCCGCGTGCTTTCCGTGCTGGGAATTGATATGCTGCGCACGGAAGTGGTGGGCGATAACGACGCCCGCCTGTTTGAAACGGTGCGTGCGGCGCTGGAACGCAGCACGCTGCTGATTACCACAGGTGGTTTAGGCCCCACAGGGGATGATATCACCAAAGAAACCGTGGCGCGTGCCGCCGGGGTTCCGCTTGAAATGCACGAACCCAGCCTGCGCACGATTGAAGCGCATTTTAAAGGGCGCGTCATGGACGAAAACCAGAAAAAACAGGCCATGCTGCCCCGCGGCTGCACGGTTTTTGCCAATCACCACGGCACGGCGCCCGGCTGTGCTTTTACGGCCGACACGGGCTGTGAAGTGATTATGCTGCCCGGCCCGCCCTCGGAGCTGGTTCCCATGCTGGAAGAAAGCGTGCGGCCGTATCTGGCGGGGAAGAGCGGCGCGGTAATTGTAACGCACGATATGCATGTCTATGGACAGGGCGAGGGGCACGTTGCCGCTCTCATCGATGATCTGATGAACGGCGCCAACCCCACGGTTGCCACCTATGCCAAAGACGGGGAAATGTTTGTGCGCGTGGCGGCCAAAGCTGTGGATGAAAAAACGGCTGATGCGCTGTGTGCGCCCGTGATGGAAGAAGTCCGCCGCCGTGTAGGCTCGGAATATATTTATGCTGTCGATATCGAAACACTGGAAGAAACGGTTGTCCGCAAGCTTTTGGCGCGCGGCATGACGATTGCCACGGCGGAATCGTGTACGGGCGGCCTGCTGGCCAAGCGGATCACCGATGTCGCCGGTGCTTCCGATGTGTTTGAGATGGGCGCGGTGACGTATGCCAACCGCATCAAGGAACAGGTTCTGGGAGTTTCTGCACAGACGCTGGAGCAATACGGCGCGGTCAGCCCCCAAACGGCGCGTGAAATGGCCGAAGGCATCCGCAAAGCCGCCGGAAGCGACATCGGCATCGGTATTACCGGTATCGCCGGGCCGGGCGGCGGAAGCGCCGAAAAACCGGTGGGGCTGGTTTATATCGCCATGAGTACGGCGGAAAAAACGGTTGTCTGCCGCAAAAGCACGGGCAGCCGTGTGCGTTCCCGCGAATGGAACCGACACACAGCGGCTTCCTGTGCGCTGGATCTTGTCCGCCGTGAACTCGACGGCCTGCCGCTGCCGGAAGGGGTGGTGAACTGATGGCCAAGCATTATTCCTATGAAAACCGTGAGCCTCGGACGCCCAACCGGAAAAAGCGGAAATCGCCTGTGAAATCGGCGATTTATACCTTTTTGTTTTTGATTTGCCTGGCGGTGTTTTTGGGTTCCGGATGGATTTTGGTCGATAAGATGCTGATTAAGCCTGCCGTAAACGAGGCGGTCAACAACGATATCCGCGATCAGTTTTCCGAGCTTTTGAATAAGCAGGACCCGGTTTCTTCGGACGGCCAAGAAGCCAAGCCCGATCCGCGCGAAGCGATTCGGGAACTGGCCGCCACGGTGAACGAAGATATCGTGGGCTGGATTACCGTGGACGGCACGGTGATTGATTATCCGGTTTTGCATTCGTCTGTGGACGATCCGGAGCACTATCTGTATCGCACCTATAAGGACGAGTACAGCGCTTACGGCAGTATTTTTCTGGACGCAGGCTGCGAAATTACCGGGGACATGCAGGTCTTGTACGGCCACAGCATGAACGATGGTTCCATGTTCCGGTCTCTGGTGGAATTTGGAGATCCGGAAGTAGTGGCGGAATCTCCCGTGATTGAATACAACACCACGGAAGAAGCTTCACAGTGGCTGATTATCTCGGTCATCAAGACGAATATCGATCCATCGCAAGGGGAAGTTTTCTCCTATGCTCAAACCGGTTTTTCGTCGGCGGAAGAGAAGCGCGAATACCTGTATGAGGTGATGAAGCGCTCGATGGTGGATACAGGTGTCACGGTAAACGAAAACGACGATCTGCTGTTGCTTTCGACCTGTTCGTATGAGTTTGATAATTTCCGTACGGCTGTTGTGGCGCGGCGTATTCGCGACGGCGAAACGGTGACGAAAACAAACGTTACATCGGCGGAACATACGCTTTACCCGGATTGCTGGTACAACCGCTACGGCGGCAGTGCGTATCCGTGGCCCGAAACGCTGGACGAGGCCGTCGGACAAGGTCTGGCCGACTGGTATGACGGCTAAGGCGGCGGGGAACCCCCGCGGGTGAGTCGCGGGTCGCTCGGTACCCTCGCTTCACTTTGATGAAAATTGCAATCAGGCGGCCGCGGCGGAAGCTTGTGATACAAATATTAAAGTTTTTGTCCATCTTTTTCAAAAATATGGTGAGGTCGAGGAACGAGGCCCCCGGCGGCAAGTTGCCGCTCCCAAGTCGCGAATAAGCTTTTGCTAAATAGTATAGCTTGTGTCGCGCGTCAGAAGTTCTATAAAAACAAAAATAAAGCGCACCCACCGCGGGTGCGCTTTTTCTATTTATTTTACGGGTAAACAACTTCAAATTCTTCGCAGACAACTTTTCGGCTTTCATCAAAAGATAAACCGATTTTTTGTAGAGCTGCCTTGAAAAAATCTCGGTGGATTTTTCGCCAGTAGCTTAAACTTTTGTCGCCTTCGCCTTCTTTGCGAGCGTGCTGTTCATCGACTTCGCCAAACGGGAGAATCTGTACGTTTATTGTCCGGATGATGCAGACGGCTTCCTGCCTGGAATTGAGAATAACGCTGTATTCGCCTGCTTTCGGAAGCGGCTGGCCTTTCATGCGGTAGACATCATAGGCGGATGAAGTTGCCGTTTTTTCGCCTTGCAAAACCAGCCAGGCCAATTCGTCCGGTGCGCCCCCAAAGGCCCACGCTTCATACGGCTCGTTTATCAGATCATTCGCCTGCGCGAATTGGGCCCAAAGTTCATTGGCTTGCATGCCGATTCCTCCTTTTTGTTTTGTTCTACTATATCAAATGAAAAGAGAAAAGGCAAGATCTGTGATTCACGGGCAGGGAGAAGACCGTGAGAATGTACCAGGTGATCCAAAATCATTTAACAAATGAATTTATATATTCTATATTGATATTGACAAAATCGTCAAAAGTCATTGCTACTATCCAGGGCTTCATTTTTACCATTGCCAAAAAACTGTAATAGTTATATGACGGATCGTAGTAATTAAGTATAGAAGATAAAGCCATGCCGTGTGTTGCGATAATAATATTCTTATTCTTATATTCTTTCAATATTTTTTCGAGTGCCAGGATGTTCCTTTTTTGAAGATCTCCTATACTTTCATCTCCCGGGACTTTATAATTTTTATTTTCCCAGTATTTCTGAATAAAAGGGAAATAATCGGCGTCACAATAGTTGTCGCTTATTGTTTCATGCTCCCTGAAGTCTTCAATAATTTTAATAGGAATACCGTTTTTTTCTGTAAAATCTGAAATGGTTTCAATAGCCCTTCGGTATGGGCTGGAAAAGGCCAGATCAATCTTTTTATCGGACAAAAAATCCGTTACAAGAGAGCGGTCACGAAGCCCTTTTTCTGTAAGCGGCCGTGAAAATGGATCCTGTATACAGGAATTTGCTTCTGCATGCCGAATAAAATATACGGTAGTCATAAGTCATCACCTTATAAGCAAATGCATATTCAAAATTAAAGAAGCTGCATTTTGAAAAAATGCAGCTTTCATCTGGCTGGGCTGGCGGGATTCGGACCCACGAGATGACGGAGTCAAAGTCCGTTGCCTTACCGCTTGGCTACAGCCCAAAATATGAACAAACGGAGTAATGATGATCATTACCCCGTCTGTTTTCTGTGGGGTGGAATATCGGATTCGAACCGATGGTCTCCAGTGCCACAAACTGGCGCTTTAACCGACTAAGCTAAATCCACCACAGTATCAAAGATTTACGCCGTTCAGTTGGATGGCGTATGGCGCGCCAAAAGGGACTCGAACCCCTGGCCTACTGCTTAGAAGGCAGTTGCTCTATCCAGCTGAGCTATTGGCGCATGAAAAATGCCAGCCAAACGGAAATCTTCCTGGAGCGGGTGATGGGAATCGAACCCACACGACCAGCTTGGAAGGCTGGAGTTCTACCACTGAACTACACCCGCATTTTTAGAACGAATTGAATTATAGCATAGTCTGCGGTATTCGTCAAGCATTTTTTTCAAAATTCTTATCATGAGAAACGGAGGACGTTTTTTCGGCTGCCCTAACTTTCACCTGCGAGGGTAAAAGGCCGGTCTGGCGCTTGAAAACCTTTGTAAAATACGAAACATCCGAAAAACCGCAGCGCGCGGCGCATTCCGAGATGCTGCATTCGCCGCTTTCCAGCAGCCCGCGAGCCTGGGAACAGCGCAGGCTGTTGGTGTAATCCATCACGGTGCGGCCCGTTACCTTTTTAAAGACATGGCAGAAATAGTATTTGCTGAACCCGACTTGCCGGCAAAGATCTTCAATGGAAAGCGATTCGTGCAGGTGATCACGCAGATACAGAATCGCCTGCTTTACCATTTCGGGCTGGCGGCTGGGAAGCGCGGCCGGGATGCCGGAGGAGGACCAGTTTCTGTAAAGATCGATAAACAGCAGCCGAACCAGCTCTTTCACGGCGTCTTTATAAAAAGGTTCCTGCGTTTCCATTTCGCGGATGATCTGTTCGTAGCGCCGGGTGATGGCGGGGTCTTCAATCTGCTTTTGAATTTCGAGATTCGACGGAAACGCGATTTGAGCCAGCAGGGAAGGATCGGCAATCAGGCAATAATACAGGCAATCCTGCCCCGGCTCTTTGGCCGTGTAATGCAGCGCGCCCGAGGGAATGACGGAAAGCTGCCCCGGCAGCATGATCTGCGTTTGGGTATCGGCTACCAGACGGGCTGTGCCGGAAACGCAGTACAGCAGCTCGATCCCTTCATGCCAATGCGCGTTTCCTGTTGTGCGCAAGGAAGAAATCTGATCCAGATGAAAAATAACCGGAAAAGACGGGTCGGCGTGCGCCAGGGTTTCATACGATGAAAATGCCATACGATCCTCCGCAAAAAGCAAGATTGTACCAAAAAACAGGCAAGAAACAGGCTTTACAAAATTCGGTTTTATTATAAAATAGGAACTGTAAGCTGTCAATGAAATCTGTGACAGAAACTGAAAGGAGTTGTTCGGAATGCGTACATTTCCCATCGGTGTTTTGCTGGAATCGTTTCGCTGCGACTGGCACGAAGCGCTGAAAAAGGCGGCTGAGCTGGGGCTTTCCGGTGTGCAGGTTTATGCCACGCGCGGAGAATTTGCCCCCGAAGTCATGACAAAAGAAAAGCGCCGTGCGTTTTTGGATGAAGTGAAATCTTATGGTCTTACGATTTCCGCTTTGTGCGGTGATCTGGGCAAAGGTTTCGGCAACAGTGAACTCAATCCCGGCCTGGTTGAGCAATCCAAGCGGATTGTAGAACTGGCCAAGGATCTCGAAACCGATATCGTAACCACCCATATCGGCGTTGTGCCGGAAGATCCGGCGCATCCGCGCTATGCCGTGATGCAGGCGGCCTGCCGCGATCTGGCGGAGTTTGCCGATTCCATGCAGGCTCATTTTGCCGTGGAAACCGGCCCGGAACGCGCCGTCACCCTGAAGAATTTTCTGGATTCCCTGGGTTCGAAGGGCGTATCGGTAAACCTTGACCCGGCAAACTTCGTGATGGTAACCGGAGACGATCCGGTACAGGCTGTATACACGCTGAAAGATTACATCGTGCATACGCATGCCAAAGACGGCCGCAAGCTGCTCGATCGTGATCCGGAGATCATTTACCATATGATCGAAGATGTGATTCAGGAAGGCCAGGCCTTTGAAGAGCTGCCGCTTGGCCGCGGAAGTGTGGATTTTGGGGAGTATTTGAAAGCGCTCGAAGACATTGGATACACAGGGTATCTCACCATTGAGCGCGAAGTTGGCGAAAACCCGGCGGCTGATATTGCACTGGCTGCCGATTATCTGCGGAGTTTTTTTTGAAAAATAAGGAGGATAAACCATGTCGAAAATTAAAGTTGGCGTGATCGGCGTCGGCAATATTTCCAACGAACACATTCAGGCGTATCTGCGCAACCCCGATGTGGAGCTGTATGCGTTCTGCGATATCAACGAAGAACAGCTCAACAAGATGGGCGACAAATACGGCGTGAGCCGCCGTTTCACGGATATGAACGATCTGCTGGCTCTGCCGGAAATCGACGCCGTGAGCGTGTGCACCTGGAACGCCGCGCACGCACCCTGCACGATTGCCGCGCTCAACGCGGGCAAGCACGTGCTGTGCGAAAAGCCGATGTCCATTTCCAAGGAATATGCCGAAGAAATGAAAGCCGCGGCCGAGCGCAACGGCAAGCTGCTGATGATCGGTTTCGTTCGCCGTTTTGGCAACGACTGTGCCATTTTGCAGGACTTTATCAACAACGATTATTTCGGCGAATTGTATTATGCCAAGGCGACTTATCTGCGCCGCAACGGAAATCCCGGCGGCTGGTTTGGCAACAAGGAACTTTCCGGCGGCGGTCCGCTGATCGACCTGGGCGTGCATGTAATCGACCTCGTGCGCTATCTGATGGGCAAGCCGAAGGCTGTTTCCGTTTACGGCGCAACGTTCAACAAGCTGGGCAATCGTCCCAATATTAAAGGAAAAGAAGCTTATTCTTCCGTGGGCCGTTCCGAAAACGACATTTGCAACGTAGAAGATCTGGCTTCCGGCATGATCCGCTTTGATAACGGTGCTGTGCTGCATATCGAAGCGAGCTTCAGCCTGAACATCAAAGCGCCCGAAGGCAAGATCGAACTGTTCGGCACCAAGGCCGGCGCGAAGCTCGATCCGGAACTCGAAATGTATGCCGAAGAAAACGGCTATATGACCAACGTCACCCTCACGGCGCCCACCGCCCTGAGCTTTGACAACCTCTTCAAAAACGAGATTGATCACTTTGTTTCTTGTGTGAAGGGCGAGGCCGAATGCCTGGCTCCGGCCGAAGACGGCGTGGAACTGATGGCGATTCTCGATGCGTTGTATGAATCCGCCCGTACCGGCCACGAAGTCGTACTGCGCTGAGCTGGGAAAGGAGTTTAGATTATGCTGTTTACCGTAAGTTCTTATAGCTATATCCGCCTGATCCGCGACGGCCAGATGACGCAGAAAGACTGCATCGCCAAGGCCAAGGAAATGGGTTTTGACGGAATTGAATTTTCCGAATTTGTCCATGACGACAATGTAAGCGATCTGGAACATGCCGCCATTCTGCGCGAAGAAGCCGAACGCTGCAATATGCCGATCGTCAACTGGGCATTTGGCTGCGACTTCCTCACCGGCTGCGGCGGGGATACGGCCGCCGAAATTGAACGCGTGAAGAAAATGATTGATGCAGCTGCCGTTTTGGGTGTTTCGCAGATTCGCCACGACTGCACCGGCGGTTTTGCTCCCGGTACCCGCGGCTGGAAGGGCTTTGACAGCGTACTGCCTGTGCTGGCGGCTTCCTGCCGGGAAGTGACCGCTTATGCCAAGGAAAAGGGCATCCGCACCATGGTGGAAAACCATGGTTTCTTCAGCCAGGACAGCGACCGCGTAGAAAAGCTGGTCAACGCCGTGGCTGACGACAACTTTGGCCTGCTGGTGGATATCGGCAACTTTACCTGCGCCGATGAAGATCCCCGCACGGCAGTGGGCCGCGTGGCGCCGTATGCGTTCCACGCGCACGCCAAGGATTTCCACATCCGTCACCGTGAACTGCCCGATCCCGGCCAGGGCTTTTTCCAGAGCCGCGCCGGAACGTATCTGCGCGGAGCCATTATCGGCCACGGCGATGTGCCGGTGAAAACCTGCCTGGCCGCTCTGAAAAAGGCCGGCTACGACAAGACGATTTCCGTAGAATTTGAAGGCATGGAAGATCCGCTGACCGGTATCGCGATCGGCGCCGAAAATCTGCGCCGCTACTGGGAAGAAGCATAAAATCATCAACGTCCGCCGAAAACGGTTGCTTTTCGGCGGGCGCTTTTTTATAATAATCCTAAAACCTGTGGGGCGTTTCTTTGATTTGTCAGAGGACAGCGCGGGAATTTATCCTATAAAAAGGAAGGAAATCGATTATGTATACCAAACCGATGCGCCGCAAAGACCGGCAGTTATCCGAAGAACAAACGTATGCGCTGCTTGAATCGGGCGAATATGGCGTACTTTCCACTGCTGACGCTCAGAACGATCCGTATGGCGTGCCGCTGAGCTACGCGCTGCTGGATGGAAAGATTGTGTTCCACTGTGCCGCGGGTGTGGGGCATAAGCTGGAAAATATCGCGCAAAATCCGCGCGTGTGCTTTACGGTGGTGGGCAAAACAAAGGTACTGCCTGAAAAATTCAGCACGGCTTATGAAAGCGTGATCGTTTTCGGAACGGCGGCTCCGGCCGAAGACCCGGTCGCTGCGCTGCGGGCATTGGTGAAAAAATATTCCCCGGATTATCAGGAAAAAGGCGAGGCCTACATAGCAGCTTCTGTTCAGGAAACCGGTGTGTATGCCATTACAATCGAAAAAATTACGGGTAAGGCTCACTAATGAGTAATTGTGCAATTTATTGCTGAATTTTAAATATTTTTAGAATTTTTCGGTCTACTTGTTGATTATTCTGCGGAAAACTGCTATGATAGCCATAGACGATAAAATCCTGTACGGAAATTCAAACGATACAAGATTCTAAATGGAGGTTTTTCCCATGAACAGACTTCAAAACAAAGTTGTGATTCTGACAGGCGGCAATTCCGGTATCGGCGCATGCGCCGCTAAAATGTGTGCAGCCGAAGGCGCAAAAGTTGTGATTTCGGCGCGCCGTGTGGAACAGCTCGAAGCGGTTGCTTCTGAAATCCGCGCGGCGGGCGGCGAAGTGCTGGTCGTTCCCTGCGATATTTCCAGCTCGGAACAGTGCGACGCGGTTGTAGCCAAAACACTCGAAACGTTCGGCACCGTAGATGTGCTGGTTAACAACGCCGGTGTGCTCGACAGCGGAATCGAAGCGATTGAAAAAATCAGCGACGAGACGATCGATCGACTGGTGGATATCAACACCAAGGGAACGCTGTACATGACCCGTGCGGCCGCCAAAGTGATGATGGAAAAGAAGAGCGGCTCGATTGTAAACGTGTCGAGTGTGGCGGGCTATTGCGGAAACGGCGGCGCGGCTTATGTGGCCAGCAAAGCGGCTTCCATCGGTCTGACGAAAAACATCGCCATGCGCGGTGCTTCCGTAGGGGTTCGCTGCAACGCGATCTGCCCCGGAACCGTAGCCACGCCGATGACGGCTACGCTAGACCGTACCAAGATCGACCCGGATATGATGGGTGCCATGGCTAAACACGCCGACCTCACCCTGCCGATCTGCATGCCGGAAGACGTGGCCAACCTGGTGCTGTTCCTGGCTTGCGATGAATCCAAGGCTGTGAACGGACAGGTTATTGTCATCGATTACGGCGCAGACCTGTAATTTCCAATAAAAAACAAACAGCGGGAGACCCGATTGGGTCTCCCGTTTTAGTTTTGAAAAAACTTATCTGATTTAACCGACACAAACGAAAAAAGTTTCGATCAAACCTTTTCAAAGGTTTGCGGATTCCAAAGGCAGCGCCTTTGGCCGCTTTCCGCAGAAAGCGGAATACTTTTTCCTCATGAAGCGCAGGAGGGTAGCTGAAACCGTCCTGTGGACGGTTTCAGCGTAGGGAACCCTCGCCGGGGGTTCCCTTTTATAATCTTACCGATTGAGTAATATGTTTACTTCATATATCTTTTTTATAAGCTAAAGTGGGAAACCCAACTGGGTCTCCCGCTTTCTTAATAATGAAATAATGAAGTTTAGTCTTTCGCTTTGGTGGCGACCTGCATCAGCGCCTTGCCAAGGAAGTCTTCCACCGTCATGGCGCCCAAGTCGCCTTCTTTGCGGTGACGGACGGATACCGTACCGCTTTCAGCTTCTTTTTCGCCTACGATCAGCATATAGGGGATCTTCTGCATCTGTGCTTCGCGGATCTTGTAGCCGATCTTTTCGCTGCGCTTGTCGCAGGATGCACGCAGGCCGGCGTTCGAAAGCGCATCGGCCACTTCCTGTGCCTTTTCATGGAAGCGTTCGCTGATGGGCAGCACGCGAACCTGTTCGGGCATCAGCCACAGCGGCAGTGCGCCGGCGTATTTTTCAATCAGCAGGGCGAGCGTACGCTCGTAGCAGCCGATGGACGTACGGTGGATGATATACGGGTTCTTGCGCTGTCCGTCGGAATCCACATATTCCATGCCGAATTTCTCAGCCAGCAGCTGGTCGATCTGGATCGTGATCAGCGTGTCTTCCTTGCCGTATACGTTCTTGATCTGAATATCGAGCTTCGGGCCATAGAACGCGGCTTCGCCCACGCCTTCGACATACGGAATTTCCAGATGGTTCAGAATGCGGCGCATAGCTCCCTGTGCTTCGTCCCACTGCTCTTCCGTGCCGATATATTTTTCACGGTTTTCCGGATCCCACATGGAGAAGCGGTAGGAAACGTCTTCATACAGACCCAGCGTCTTGAGCATGAAGATAACCAGTTCCAGACAGCCCTTGAATTCGTCTTCCAGCTGATCCGGACGGCACATCAGGTGGCCTTCCGAGATTGTGAACTGACGCACACGGATCAGGCCGTGCATTTCACCGGAAGCTTCGTTGCGGAACAGCGTGGACGTTTCGTTGTAGCGCAGCGGCAGGTCGCGGTAGGAACGCTGACGGTTCAGATAAGCCTGATACTGGAACGGGCAGGTCATCGGGCGCAGGGCGAACACTTCGTCGTCCTTTTCTTCGTCGCCCAAAACGAACATGCCATCCTTATAATGATCCCAGTGGCCGCTTACCTTATACAGGTCGCTCTTGGCCATGTAGGGCGTTTTTGTCAGCAACCAGCCGCGCTTCTGTTCTTCGTCTTCTACAAAGCGCTGCAAAAGTTGAATCACTCTTGCTCCGTTGGGCAGCAGGATCGGCAGACCCTGGCCGATCAGGTCGCAGGTTGTGAAGTATTCCAGCTGGCGGCCCAACACGTTGTGGTCGCGCTTTTTGGCTTCTTCCAGAGCGGCGAGATGTTCTTCCAGCTGAGAAGCTTTGGGGAACGATACGCCATAGACACGCTGCAGCATGTCGTTCTGGGCGTCGCCGCGCCAGTAGGCGGCCGTGGCGGCCGTAAGCTTGACGGCTTTCACGCAGCCCGTGCTCATCAGATGCGGGCCGGCGCACAGATCGGTAAATTCGCCCTGACGATACAGGGAGATCGCTTCGCCTTTGCCGGCGTGTTCCTGAATCAGCTCAACTTTATATTTCTGTCCCTGCTCGGCCATCAGCTTTTCAGCTTCTTCGGCAGAAAGCTCAAAGCGTTCAATCGGCAGGTTTTCTTTGATGATCTTCTTGATTTCGGCTTCGATCTTGGTAAGATCTTCGGGCGTGAAGGGCTTTACGCCGCCGATATCATAATAGAAACCGGTATCAACGGCCGGGCCTATGCCGAACAGCGCTTCCGGGAACAGGCGCTTGACGGCCTGTGCCATGATATGAGACGTGGTGTGCCAATAGGCTTTTTGGCCTTCGGGATCATCAAAAGTGAGGATCGAAAGTTCGCAGTCCTGTGTAACAGGGGTGCGCAGATCGACGACATGGCCGTCGATTTTACCGGCGCAGGCAGCTTTATACAGCCCCATGCCGATGCTTTTGGCGATTTCCGCCACTGTGACGCCGCTTTCAAAGGAACGGACGTCGCCTTTGAGTGTGACCTGGATCATGTTCAAAACTTCCTTTCATAGCGCATTGCGCGAAGTTTGGGAGCGGCTTTTTGAAAATAAAAAAACCGCCCCAGATCGTTCTGGGGCGGGAAATTCCCGCGGTTCCACCCGGATTCAGCAGAAAAACTTCTGCCCTCGTTTGATAAGCGGTAACGGCGCTGCCGGCTCGCCTTAAGCGCTCAGGCGCGTTCGGCGGCTGCTCGGGGGCGGTATCCACAAAAGCCTTCGCCGCCGCGGCTTTCAGCCGATGACCGCAGCTCTCTGATGCATTGTGCTTTCAGGCTTCCCCGTCAAAGCATTTGTTTTATTAACTGTATTATAACACCGGCTGTTTGGAATGTCAATCGGGCAAAATTAAAAATCGCATTTTGCTATAAAAAACCAGAAGAAATGCTTTGTAAACTGTAGGATAAACGGAAAATGGTTGGCTGCTATTGCTCGGAATTTGTTCGTTTTTTACAGGTCAAAGGGGAACGGCGTGGAAATTTTTCAACGAAAGAAACATTCTGCCTTGACAATCGTATCTCCTTAGTAATAAAATAGAAATATCATGTGGGTTTGTATCTTTTTGTTCATAGATTAAAACTAGATAAAACTTTACGATCCGCATCCGATCCCGCCGGCCGAGCCGCCGGGGGACGTTCTCTTTTTTAATGAAAACAAAAAATGAAACATGGAAAGAAAGGGGTACCTAATGCCAAATCTACCGCTTTGGCTGTGCCTCCTGCTGATTGTGATCGTCGCCGTTTTTGCCGCGGTTGTGGCGTTTGCAGCAGGTATTGCACATCGCAAGAAGATCGCAGAAGCTGTGATCGGCTCAGCGGAAGAAGAGTCGAAACGCATTGTCAACGATGCGATTAAGACATCGGAAGCCAAGAAAAAAGAAATTATTCTCGAAGGCAAAGACGAAGTTCATCGCCTGCGCAATGAATCCGAGCGCGAACTCAACGAGCGCCGCAAGGAAGTTCAGCGTCAGGAACGGCGCATCAACCAGAAGGAAGAAACGCTTGATAAGAAGATCGCTGCCGCTGAATCCAAGGAAGAAGCCGCCGGAAACAAGCTGAAAAAAGCTGAAGAAAAATTTAAAGAAGCCGAAGAAGTCAAAAAGAGCCAGTTTGAAATGCTCGAACGGATTTCGGGCTTTACGATTGACCAGGCTAAAGATTACCTGCTGAAAAACCTGGAAAACGAACTGACGCACGAAAAAGCCATCAAAGTGATGGAATTTGAGCAGCAGACAAAGGAAACGGCCGACCGCACCGCACGCGAAATCATTTCGCTGGCGATTCAGCGCTGCGCCGCCGATCATGTTTCCGAAGCTGC
This sequence comes from uncultured Clostridia bacterium, assembly GCA_944384905.1. Classification (GTDB taxonomy): domain Bacteria; phylum Bacillota; class Clostridia; order Oscillospirales; family Acutalibacteraceae; genus RGIG7265. The sequence continues at coordinate 14,813 of CALWVE010000014.1, read as the reverse complement.
CATCAGTGTGGTGCCGCTGCCCAACGACGAAATGAAGGGCCGCATCATCGGCCGCGAAGGCCGCAACATCCGCGCCATCGAAACGCTGACCGGCGTGGACCTGATTATCGACGATACGCCCGAAGCGATTACGCTTTCGTGCTTTGAGCCTGTACGCCGTGAAATCGCCCGCGTAGCTTTGGAAAAGCTGATTTCCGACGGCCGTATCCATCCCACTCGTATTGAGGAAACGGTGGAAAAGGCCCGCCGCGAAGTGGAAGCCACTATTAAACAGGAAGGCGAACGCGCTGTGATTGCCGCCGGCGTCAACGGCATTCATCACGAGCTGGTGAAACTGCTGGGCCGTCTGCGTTATCGCACCAGCTACGGCCAGAACGTGCTGGATCATTCGCTGGAAGTTTCTTCGCTGGCCGGTATCATCGCGAGCGAACTGGGACTCGATCCCACGATTGCCAAGCGCGCCGGTTTGCTGCACGATATTGGTAAGGCGCTCGACCACGAAATCGAAGGCTCTCACGTGGCCATCGGCGTGGATGTAGCCCGTAAGTATCATGAAAACGAAGCTGTGACCCACGCGATCGAAGCACACCACGGCGACGTGGAACCGAAGACGATTGTGGCCTGCATTGTACAGGCGGCCGATGCCATTTCTGCCGCACGTCCGGGTGCCCGCCGCGAAAATCTCGAAAACTACATCAAGCGTTTGGAAAAGCTGGAGGAAGTGGCCTCGTCCTTCGAAGGCGTGGAACGCTCCTATGCGATTCAGGCCGGCCGCGAAATCCGGATTATGGTGAAGCCCGAAGTCGTCAGCGACGACAAGATGGTGCTTTTGGCCCGCGATATCTGCCGCAAGATCGAGAGCGATCTCGAATATCCCGGCCAGATCAAGGTCAACCTCATCCGCGAAAGCCGCGCCACCGATTACGCCAAATGATTTTCTGCGGGTTGTTCCGGCAGCGGAACGGCCCGCAGTTTTCTTTTTATCTGTCGTTTGATACCAAAAATCTGCATATAATAGCAGCGTCAAGGCGCGATGCGTTCAGGAAGGGAGCTTATCATGAAAATTCTGGCGATCGGAGATGTTGTAGGCGGAATCGGCTGCCGCTTTTTGCGCGAGAAATTGCCGGGACTCAAAAAAGAATATGGGATCGATCTGGTGATCGCAAACGGCGAAAACTCCGCGGACGGCAATGGCCTGACGCCCGCTTCGGCGCATTTCCTTTTTGACAGCGGCGTGCAGGTGATTACCACCGGCAACCACGCGTTCCGCCGCAGGGAAAGCTATCCTTTCTATGAAGAAGAGGAATGTTTGCTGCGTCCGGCTAATTTCCCGGGTGCCGCGCCTGGCCTCGGCGTGTGCGTCTACGATATGGGACGCATTCAGGTGGCCGTTATCAATCTGATGGGCGTGGTTTACCTGGAGCCGCTTGACAATCCTTTTAAAAAACTGGATGAGATTCTGCGCGATCCGGATCTGCCCAAACTTAAAATTGTGGATTTCCACGCCGAAGCCACAGGCGAAAAACGAGCGCTCGGCTTTGATTTCGACGGAAAGGTGACGGCGATTTTCGGCACGCACACCCATGTGCAGACGGCCGACGCGTGCATCCTGCCGGGCGGTACGGGCTATATTACCGACGCGGGCATGACGGGAACGATCGATTCCGTGCTGGGCGTCAAACCCGAGCTGGCCATTGAAAAACAGCGCAGCCATATGCCGGTGCGCTTTGATCTGGCCGCCGGTCCCTGCAAGCTGGAAGGCGTATTGTTTGACGCGGATGAAAAGACCGGTTTGTGCAAAGATGTCAAAAGAATACAGATTTTCGAGAATATTGTTCAGCGTTCACAAAAATGATACGTATTTTGTATGCTGAAATATTTGAACTTTTTATTTGGGTATGCTATAATCATCGTATCAGGCCGGTTTTTGTGCATGCCGGCGAAAAAACGATGGAACGGACAGGAAAACGTACGATACTTGAACGAGGATGTGTTGTAAATGATTTCCGGTAAACAGTGGCGCGATGCCGTTATTTCTGGTGCAAATAATATTATCAAAGTAAAAAAGAGCGTAGATGAACTGAACATTTTCCCCGTGCCGGACGGCGATACGGGTACCAATATGTCGATGACGATCAGCGCGGCTTCTTCGGCGCTGGCCGTTTTGGAAGATACGGCTACGGCGGCTGAAGCGGCCAAGGCGACGGCTTCTGCCATGCTGCGCGGCGCGCGCGGCAACTCCGGCGTTATTTTGTCTCTGCTGTTCCGCGGCATTGCCAAGGGCTTTGAAGGCAAGAACGAAGTGGATGGCAACGACCTGGTAACGGCGCTCGATCTCGGCGTACAGTCTGCTTATAAGGCTGTTATGAACCCCACGGAAGGCACGATTCTGACGGTTGCCCGTGTGGCAACGGAACGCGCAGCCGCTGCGGCGGAACGCGATACCGATCCGATTTATGTATGGGCCGCGGCCTGTTTGGGTGCGCAGGAAGCGTTGGAAGAAACCCCGAACCTGCTGCCCGTTTTGAAAAAAGCCGGCGTTGTGGATGCCGGCGGTAAGGGCCTCTGCCTGATTTTTGAAGGCATGCTTTCTCTGCTGCGCGACGGCGAGATGGTGGAAACCGTGCTCACACCCGAAGAAAAGCAGGCTGAAACGGAAGCTTTCTTCCGTAACGCCGCGGCAGAATTTGATCAGGAGATCAACTTCACCTACTGCACCGAATTTATCGTAGGCCGCGATCCCGAATGCACAAAAGACCCCGACGATCTGCGCTCCTATTTGATGACGATCGGCGACTGTGTGGTTGTGGTGGATGATGAAGAAATCATCAAGACCCACGTGCACACGGAAGCGCCGGGCAACGCTTTGCAGAAGGCGTTGGAATACGGCCAGCTGCTGACCGTGAAAATCGAAAACATGAAGGAACAGCACCGCAAGGCTTCCGAGGCGAATGCGCAGGCCAAGGCTGCGGCTCCGGCGGAAAAGGCCGAACAGGCCGCGCCCGAACGCGCCGAACCGACCGACGATTTCGGCTTTGTTTCCGTAGCTGCCGGCGCCGGTGTGCAGGATCTGTTCCGCGATCTGGGCTGTGCCGGTATTGTCAGCGGCGGCCAGACGATGAACCCCAGCACGGAAGACATTCTGGCGGCGGTTCTCGCTGTTCCGGCCAAGACGGTCTATGTGCTGCCCAACAACAAGAACATTATCATGGCGGCCGAACAGGTTGTTCCGCTGGTGGAAGACCGCACGGTTGTGATTATCCCCACCCGTACGGTGCCGCAGGGCCTTTCCGCTATGCTGGCCTTTGATCCGGACGGCAGCGTAGAGATGAACCGTTCGCTGATGATGGATGCCGCGTCCGTAGTGGAAACCGGTCTGGTTACGTTTGCTGCGCGCGATTCCGAATTCGGCGGCAAGAAGATCCGTCAGGGCGAGATTCTCGGCCTTGAAAACGGCAAGCTCCGCTATGTGGAAGACGACATGATTCAGACGGTCGTTAAGCTGACCCGCGCTATGGCCAAAAAGGAAACGGCGTTTATCACGCTGATCTACGGCCAGGATGTTACCGAAGAACAGGCTCAGGAAGCCTATGACCGCATTCGCAGCAAGATCAGCAGCAATGTGGAAATTACGCTGGTCAATGGCGGCCAGCCGGTTTACTACTTTATTGTTTCGCTTGAGTAAGGCGGATTTCCGCTGTGCAGGGGCAATGCAGCAATGCGTTGCCCCTGTTTTGTATCGGATTTCGGAAAGGAGGGCGGCTGATGCTTTCAAAACAGAACATAACCACGCTCAAAGGCGTGGGGGAAAAACGGGCGGCGCTGTTTGAGAAAATCGGTGCGCCCACCGTAGGCGCATTGCTGCGGCTGTATCCGCGCGCCTATGAAAACTGGCAGGTTTCCGATTCAATTTCGGAAGCGCCGGTCGGGGAAGTTTGTACCGTTTGCGCACGAGTGCTGAACCGGCCCACGGAACACCGCATCCGCAAGGGGATGACGCTTTATAAAGTAACAGTCACCGACGACGAGAGCGACCTGCTGCTCACATTTTTCAATAACCGCTTTGTGCAGAACCTGCTTTTGCCCGGGGAAACGTATCTGTTCCGCGGGCGCATGAACGGTTCGCTGCTGCGCAAGGAAATGACGTCGCCGGAGTTTTTGCCGCAGGGAAAGGCGGCGCAGCTGATCCCGGTGTATCCGCAGACGGAAGGGCTGACCAGCCGCCAGATTGCATCTGCCGTGCAAAATGCGCTTTTGCTGCTGCCGGATCCGCTCCACGATCCGCTGCCCGATACGATCCGGCAGCAATATGAGCTGTGTCACCTGCGCTTTGCTATGTGGAATATTCACCGCCCGCCGGATGAAAGTGCGCTGGCTGTGGCACGCCGCCGGCTGATCTTCGAAGAGCTGCTCGTTTTGCAGCTGGGACTTTGGCGGCTCAAAAGCCGGGAAAAGGCGGAAAATACCTGCCCGCTGGAAAAAGATTATACGGTTGAATTTGAAAAGCTCTTGCCTTATACGCTTACGGGCGCACAAAAACGCGCGATTCGCGAGGCTGTGGCCGATATGCGGGGCGATCACCCAATGAACCGGCTGGTGCAGGGCGATGTTGGCAGCGGTAAAACGGCCGTGGCGGCTGCGCTTTGCTACACCGTGGTGAAAAACGGACGGCAGGCAGCCCTGATGGCGCCCACCGAAATTTTGGCGGCGCAGCATTTTGAATCGCTTTCAAAAATGTATGCGGGAACAGGCGTCCGCGTGGCGCTGCTTACGGGTTCGCTTACACCGGCGAAACGCCGCAAATTGCTTGAAGAACTGGAGAGTGGAGAAATCGACCTGGCCGTAGGCACGCACGCGCTGATTACCGACACGGTTCGGTTCCGCAATTTGTCGCTGGTGGTTACCGACGAACAGCACCGATTCGGCGTGGAACAGCGCACGGCGCTGGCCGAAAAAGGGGAACACGCCCATATGCTCGTCATGAGCGCTACGCCGATTCCGCGCACGTTGGCGCTGATGATTTACGGCGATCTCGATCTTTCTATTTTGGATGAACGTCCGCCCGGGCGGCAGCCGATCGCTTCCTACCGGATTGATTCTTCCAAGCGTCAGCGCGCGTATGGCTATATCCGCCGCCATATTGAAGAAGGACGGCAGGGCTATATTATCTGTCCGCTGGTGGAAGAGAGCGAAAGCGATATGGCCAGCGTGATGGAATACACCCGCCGCCTGCGGGAAGAAGTTTTCCCGGACCTGCGCATCGGGATGCTGCACGGCAAGATGAAACCGAAAGAAAAAGATGCTGTGATGACGGCTTTTGCCGCCGGAGAACTGGATTTGCTGGTTTCTACCACGGTGGTGGAAGTCGGTGTGGACGTTCCCAACGCCGTGATTATGCTGATCGAAAACGCGGAACGGTATGGCCTTTCGCAGCTGCACCAGCTTCGCGGCCGTATTGGGCGCGGAAAATATCCGTCTACCTGTATTTTCCTTTCGGATGCACGCGGGGAAGAAGCCAACGAGCGGCTGAAAATCATGTGCAGCACAGACGACGGTTTCAAGATTGCAGACGAAGATCTGCGGCTGCGCGGCCCGGGTGATTTCTTTGGCTCGCGCCAGCATGGTCTGCCGCAGCTTCGCATAGCCAACATGGCCGATGACATTGAGGTGCTTCGTCAGGCACAGGCCTGTGCCAAAGCACTGCTTGCGGAAGACCCTGAGCTGAGCGCAGCGGAACATCGCGGACTGCGCGCCGAGGTGCGCCAACTGTTTGAGCAGGCGGAGAACCTCCGCGGGTAAGCTAGAATGAAATTGAAAGCTTAACTCACGAGACAGAATCCCAATACACAAACATGAAAGTTTTCGTCCACCTTTTTTCAAAAGGTGGTGGGGTGAAGGGGCGAAGCCCTTCCCGCTCTCCGCAGAGAGCGGAACACCCTTGCTCCCATAAGCGCAGGAGGGTAGAATCCAACATCCGGGGGATGTTGGATTCGTAGGGAACCCTCGCCGGGGGTTCCCTAAAGGCGGCAAACTGCCGCGCGACAAAAGCTTAGGTTTTGACGGAGACTTGATTCGCGACTTGTCAGCGGAGACTCCCCGCAAGCGTTGATCTGCTCTCTAAAAATAAAATAGTCAGACATAATAAAAAATACCCCGGATGCATTGCATCCGGGGCTTTGAATTTCTGTCAGTTGCTTTATACGCTGGCGGCCAGCTTCTTTACATATTCGATGTTGGCTTTCAGCTTGTCATAGGTGCTGGATTCATTGGAGAAATCTTCTACGGAGATCGTGTCGTCGTAGCCGAATTTCTTCATGACGCGGAACAAATCTTTCAGATCGGCCATGCCGTCCCACAGAGGAGCCTGTTCGCGCTTCCACTTTTTGCTGCCCAGTTCGTCGCGGCCGTCTTCTACGATGACAGCGTTCTTCACATGAACGTGAGCGATGTAGGAGCCCAGCAGTTCGAAGCTCTTCTGATAATCTTCGTAGCCTTCGTTAACCATGTTGCCCGGATCAAAGATTACGCCGATGTAAGCCGGGTCACAGCCTTCTACCAGACGATAAGCGGCGCTGGGAGAAGCGGAGAGGTTGTTCATGTGGATTTCCATCATGATCTTTACGCCGTACTTTTTGCCCAGGGCTTCCAGCTTTTTCACATAAGCCTTGTTTTCATACATCAGTTCGGCATACGGGGTCTGGTCGTCTTTGGGCTGATAGCTAGGCGGGAACACACGGATCTTCTTGACGCCCATTTTCTGAGCGGCACGCAGAACCGGTTCTACCTTTTCATAATCGGCCGGGGTGAGATAAGTGGTCAGCGAGAAGATCTCGATACCGTAGCTGTCGCACAGAGCTTTGAGCTCGTCAGCCTTTTCTTCGATGGTATCGATTTCGATGGTGCTCTCGTTATAGGCCCAGTAGCGGCGGTCAAACGGGATGTTTTCGGGCTTTTCTTTGGGCATATTGGTTACACGCCATTCTACGCCGTCATAGCCGAGTTCTTTCAAAATTTTCAGGGTTTCTTCCGGATTGTATTCCGGCATACTGACAGAAAATACACCGTACTTCATGGTGAACTCCTTCTTTCCGTTTCCTTTTTTCCCGCTGCTTGTGCAGAAAGTCATCCGGCGGGATACATACCTATTATAGCACGAAACGTATCCTGTTGACTATCGCCATGTTACACAGGGCGTACAAGTGTTTTTGGGGCAGAATATACAAATTACGATGCCGCTGAGCCTGGATATCGAACTTTAAAATGGGAACAGAAAGATTTGTGTAAATTTTTGATAAGAAAAGGACAATTGTGTACTTTTTTCAAAAAAGTATTGGCAGAACGATACCGTTTTGCTATAATCAATATAAACTTTGGGTAGTGGGCCCTTTTATAGGGACTGTCTGATTGAACCAAAACAGGAGGCGAAACATGCGGTCTTTGCGCCTGTTGGCGTGGATTACACAGCTGGGCTGTTCGGTAGCGGCGCCGCTGGTGCTGTGTATTCTGGGTGCGCTGTGGCTTCGTGAATCAATGAATGTAGGCGGCTGGATTGTGCCGGTCGGAATCTTTTTAGGGATCGGCGGCGCCGTTTCGGGGCTTTGGTCTTCGCTGAAAACCATGCAGCGCCAGGCCGGCGAAGATGAAAAAGAAGAACCGCCGGTTTCGTTTAACGATCACCGTTGAGCGGCAATACTAAAGGAGGAACTTTTCTCGTGTTTCATAATAAGGCAGCCATCCGTCAGGTTTTGTGGATGTTGTTGGGAGAAACGGTTTGTACCGTGCTGATGGTAGGCGTGTTTGCGCTGTTGAACCGTTTTTCGGTTCGTGTACTATTGGGCGCCGGGATCGGTCTGGCTCTTTCCGTTTTGAATTTTCTGTTTTTGAGCATCGGCGTTTCCCGCGCGGCGGATAAAACCGAAAACGGACAGAGCGAACAGGCGGCAGCCCGGGCACGTTTGGCTATTCAGGGTGGCTCGGTTGTGCGTCTGCTGGTTTTGGCAGGCGTTTATATTGTTATTCTTTCGGCGGATGTATGTGATCCGCTGGCGGCAATTTTGCCGCTGCTGTTTGTGCAGCCCAGCCTGATGGTGCTGGAATATTTTCGCAAGGACGGTGACAAAACCAAGTGAACGGTCCGAAAATTTACTTTGAAATCCCGATTTTCGGCGGCATTCCGATTACACAGACGATCGTTTCTTCGTTTGTGGTGATGGTGCTGCTGTGCTGTGCGGGATTTATTTTGGGCAGGAAACTGCAAAAACGTCCGACGCGCGTACAGGTTGTCGTGGAAAAGCTGGTGGGGATGCTGTATAACATGGTAGAAGAAACCATGGGCAAGCACAATTCCTACTGGACGCCGTATATCGGCGCGCTGTTTCTCTCTTCCGCCTGCGGTTCGCTGATCGGTATGACAGGTATTCTGCGTTCGGCAACATCTGATCTTTCCACAACCTTGACCTGGGCGCTGATGACCAGCGTATTGGTGTGGGCCTGCAACATTCGCACGAGCGGATTTTTTGGCTGGCTCAAGGGTTTTGCGGAACCGGTTGCCGTTATGCTGCCGATGAACATCGTATCGGAAATTGCACAGCCTATTTCGATGGCGTTCCGTCATTTCGGCAATATCATGGGCGGCGGTGTATTGATGTCGATGCTGTATTCCGCGCTGGCTACGGCTTCTGCGGCGTTGCTGGGACTCATCGCCAGCCTGGGCGGCGTAGTGGCCGCCGTAGTGCTGCTCTGTTTGGGCGTCGTGTGGCTGGTTTGGGTTCAGCTTAAGCATAAGCCCGGTATCCTGCGGAAAATCCCCGGTATTTTGTTTTGCGTGCTGGGCGCGCTGGGACTTTTGCAGACGCTGGGTGTGCTCAGCGGCGTGCCGTTTTTGGAAGTCGGTATTCCCGGCGTGCTTTCTCTGTATTTCGACGTCTTTTCCGCCGGTGTACAGGCGCTGGTGTTCAGCCTGCTGACCATGGTCTATGTGGGCAATGCCTGCCCCCCGCCCGAGGAAGGGAAGCAATCCTGATTTCGGTTCAAATCGCGTATGCGATGGAATAAAAAACTGTATTTTCTTTATTTTCTTTTAGGAGGAAACAAAAATGGAAGAAGTTATCGTGAAAGCGGCTTGCGCGATCAGCGCTGGCATCTGCATGGGTTTAGGTGCTATCGGCCCGGCTATCGGTGAAGGTAACGCCGTAGGTAAAGCGCTGGAAGGTATGGCTCGTCAGCCGGAAGCTGCCGGTCTGTTGCGTACCAACATGATTTTGGGCTGCGCCATTACGGAATCCACCGGTATTTACTCGCTGGTTATCTCCCTGCTGCTGCTGTTCGTGTTCAGATAAAAACAGCCGTAGAATGAGCACGACAGAAAGGAGGGATCGGGTTGTCCGGTTTTGAAAGTATTGTAGGCGTAAACCCCTGGACCGCGCTGGCAACGTTCTGCAACATGATCATCACGTTCCTGATCTTGAGGCATTTCCTTTTTAAGCCTGTGAAGAAGATGATCGACGACCGTCAGCAGGAAATTGACGGGATGTATGCGGATGCGGACCGTGCCAAAGCAGAAGCAAAAGCACTGGAGCAGGATTACCGGAAGCATCTCGACGCCGCCAAGAGCGAGCGCGACGAGATTTTGCGTGAAGCTGTGGTCCGTGCCCAGGCGAAAGAGCGCGAGATTCTGGCGGACGCCAACGCACAGGCCGACGCGATCCGTGAAAAAGCCCGGGCGGATATCGCTCAGGAGCGTAAAAAAGCTGTCAACGAGCTGAAAAACGATATTTCGGGCATTGCGATTGACATCGCGGAAAAAGTGACCGAGAAAGAGATTTCCGAAAAGGATCATGAAGCGCTGATTGAAGACTTCATCCGCAAGATGGGGGATGCATCATGACGAAGACAGCCGGGGTCTACGGCGGCGCGCTGTATGACCTGGCCCGTGAAGAGGGCAAAACAGAGGAGATTTTGCAGCAGCTGCATACGGTTAACGATCTTTTTAAAGAGGAACCGCAGTTTGTGTATCTGCTGGCTACGCCGTCGCTTCCCAAAGCGGAGCGCTGCGGGGTGCTGGATACCTGTCTGCGGGATCGAATTGACTTGTATCTGCTGAATTTTTTGAAGATTCTATGTGAAAACGGTACGATCGGTCAGCTTGCGGGATGCCTGCGCGCCTATAAAGACCGATATAATGAAGATCACGGAATTCTGGAAGTGCGGGCGGTCACGGCTGTGCCGTTAAACGATCGCCTGCGCGGGCAGCTTCGCGACCGTCTTTCTCAGGTGACGGGCCGGACGATCGAACTGGACTGCCGGGTGGATCCCGTGTGTCTGGGCGGTGTGCGTCTGGAAATGGAAGGCCGTCAGCTCGACGGTACGCTGCGTGCGCGTTTTGACGCCGTGCGCCGTCAGTTGCAGGACGTGGTTCTGTAACACATCCCCAAACAGAAAGTAGGCGATTCGGATATGCAGCTGAAACCGGAAGAAATTTCAAAAATAATCCGGGCTCAAATCAAATATTATGAAAACAAAATTGAACACAACGAAACCGGCACGGTTATCCTGGTGGGCGACGGTATTGCCCGTGCATCCGGCCTGGAAAAGTGCATGGTAAACGAGCTGGTGGAATTCCCCAACGGCACCTACGGCATGGCGCAGAATCTGGAGGAAAACTCCGTTTCTATCGTGCTTTTGGGTAATGACGTGGGCATCCGCGAGGGCGATGTGGTAAAACGCACCGGCCGCGTGGTGTCTGTTCCCGTGGGCGAAAGCCTGATCGGCCGCGTTGTGGATGCGCTGGGCAATCCCATCGACGGCAAGGGCCCGATCGATGCAGCCGAATACCGGCCGATCGAAAGCCCCGCGCCGGGTATCATTCAGCGTAAAAGCGTGTCGGTTCCGCTTCAGACGGGTATCAAGGCCATCGACAGCATGATCCCGATCGGACGCGGCCAGCGTGAATTGATTATCGGCGACCGCCAGACCGGTAAAACCGTTTTGGCTACCGATACGATCATCAACCAGAAGGGACAGGATGTGATCTGCATCTATGTCGCCATCGGTCAGAAGCGTTCCACGGTGGCGCAGCTGGTTCACACACTGGAAGAAGCCGGCGCTATGGATTATACGATCGTAGTCAGCGCAACGGCTTCCGAGATGGCGCCGCTGCAGTATATCGCGCCTTATGCGGGCTGCGCCATGGGCGAATATTTCATGTCGAAGGGCAAAGACGTGTTGGTTGTGTATGACGACCTTTCCAAGCACGCCGTGGCGTATCGTGCGCTTTCTCTGCTGATCCGCCGTCCGCCCGGACGTGAAGCGTATCCCGGCGACGTTTTCTACCTGCACAGCCGCTTGCTGGAACGTGCGGCGCGCATTGCGCCCGAATACGGCGGCGGTTCGCTGACGGCGCTGCCGATCATCGAGACGCAGGCCGGCGACGTTTCGGCTTATATTCCCACCAACGTGATTTCCATCACCGACGGCCAGATCTTCCTGGAAACCGAGCTGTTCCATTCCGGCGTTATGCCCGCCGTAAACCCGGGTATTTCCGTTTCCCGTGTAGGCGGCAGCGCGCAGATCAAGGCTATGAAACAGGTGGCGGGTTCTTTGAAGCTTTTGTACAGCCAGTACCGCGAATTGCAGAGCTTTGCGCAGTTCGGCAGCGACCTGGATAAAGACACCAAGGAGCGTTTGGCACAGGGCGAACGTATCGTGGAAGTACTCAAGCAGGACCGCAACGCGCCGGTGGAAGTGGCGCGTCAGGTATGCATTCTGTATGCCGTTGTCAACGATTATCTCAAACCCATTGAAGTAGCGAATATCCGTGACTTTGAACAGGGATTGTATACGTATATGGATAACAGCGCCGAGGACGTTCTGCAGGCGATCCGCACGACGGGCAAGCTTGCTCCCGAAACGGAAGAACGCCTGAAAGCGGCGCTCGACGCCTATGTGCAGGCGTTTTTAAACGAAAAAGCGTAAAGGAGGGAACACCGCATGGCCTCATCCATGAAAGATATCAAGCTGCGTATTCATAGTGTGCAAAACACGATGCAGATTACCAAGGCCATGGAGCTGGTCGCTTCCTCCAAGCTGCGCCGGGCGCAGGAACAAATGGCGAAAAGCCGCCCGCATTATGAAGCTTTGTATGAAACGCTGGGCGATATTGCCGCCGCGGATTCCGAGCTTTCCTCTCCCTATATCGGGGAACGGGACGCTGCCAAAACGTGCTGGATTGTCATCGCGGGCGACCGCGGGCTGGCCGGCGGCTACAATAGCAACGTATTGCGCATGGCGGCCGAAAAAATGGCCGGGTGTGATTCGGTTGTGGTGCCGATCGGCAAAAAAGCGGTGGAATTTTTCCGCCGCCGCGGCGTGCCTTTCGTTACGGCCGCCTACGCCGAAGCGGCCGATGTTTCCGTAAGCGATTGCTTTACGCTGGCCCGTACGCTGTGCGATCTGTACCGCGCGGGCGAGTTCGGGGAAATTCATATCGTATTTACCTCGTTTGTTTCTGTTCTGGTACAAAATCCCAGAACCCTTCAGCTGCTGCCGCTTTCCAAAGAAACAGAACCGGTTTCCGGCTCTTCTCCACGGCAGGTCATCACCTATGAGCCCGACAGCGAAACCGTGTACAACGCGATTGTGCCGGAATACCTGGGCGGGGTGGTGTACGGTGCTTTGTGTGAATCGGTGGCCAGCGAGCTGGGCGCACGGCGCACGGCGATGGATGCCGCCACCAAAAATGCCGGCGAAATGATCGATGATCTGAACCTGAAGTACAACCGGGCCCGTCAGGGTGCGATTACGCAGGAAATCACCGAAATTGTGGCCGGTGCGCAGGATGAATAAGTAAGGAGTTGACTCCCATGGCAAATAAAAATATGGGAACCGTTGTCCAGGTGATCGGCCCTGTATTGGACGTCCGTTTTGCGGACGGCCATCTGCCGGATCTGCTCAACGCCATTCACGTTACCCATAACGGACGTACCGTTGTGGCGGAAGTGGCGCAGCATATCGGCGACGATGTGGCGCGCTGCATCGCAATGAGCAGCACCGATGGCTTGGAACGCGGCATCCCGGCAGAAGATACCGGCGGCCCGATCACCGTGCCGGTGGGCGAGGGCTGTTTGGGGCGTATTTTCAATCTGCTGGGCGAACCGGTAGACGATCAGCCTGCCCCGGATGTTCCGGAGCGCTGGCCGATCCATCGCCCTGCCCCGGCTTATGACGAACAGGAAAGCACCACGGAGATTCTCGAAACGGGTATCAAGGTGGTTGACTTGATCTGCCCCTATGCCAAGGGCGGTAAAATCGGTCTGTTCGGCGGTGCAGGCGTAGGTAAAACCGTGCTGATTATGGAACTGATCAACAATGTGGCTAAGCAGCACGGCGGCCTTTCCGTTTTTACCGGTGTAGGCGAACGTACCCGCGAGGGCAACGACCTGTATAACGAAATGAAAGAAAGCGGCGTTTTGCAGAAAACTGCGCTGGTCTACGGCCAGATGAACGAGCCGCCGGGGGCTCGTATGCGTGTCGGTCTTTCGGGGCTGACCATGGCGGAATATTTCCGCGACGAGAAGCATCAGGACGTGCTGCTGTTTATCGATAATATTTTCCGCTTTACGCAGGCGGGTTCCGAAGTTTCGGCTCTGCTGGGCCGTATGCCCAGCGCCGTAGGCTATCAGCCCACGCTGGCTACCGAAATGGGCGCTTTGCAGGAGCGTATCACCTCCACCAAGAAGGGCTCCATTACGTCGGTACAGGCGGTTTACGTCCCCGCGGACGACTTGACCGACCCGGCTCCGGCTACCACGTTTGCTCACTTGGATGCTACGACGGTTCTGGATCGAAGCATTTCCTCGCTGGGTATTTATCCTGCTGTAGACCCGCTGGAATCGACGAGCCGTATCCTTTCCCCCGATGTGGTGGGACAGGAACACTACGAAGTGGCGCGCAGCGTGCAGCGTATTTTGCAGCGCTACAAAGAGTTGCAGGATATCATCGCCATCATGGGTATGGACGAACTTTCCGAAGAAGACAAGCTGACGGTTGCCCGCGCCCGTAAGGTGCAGCGTTTCCTTTCCCAGCCGTTTACCGTGGCCGAACAGTTCACGGGTATGCAGGGTAAGTATGTGCCGCTGAGCGAGACGATCCGCGGCTTCCGCGAAATCATCGAGGGCAAGCACGACGACATTCCCGAATCGGCGTTCCTGTTTGCCGGTTCGATCGATGATGTAGTGGCCAAAACCAGGAAGGGTGAATAACCATGCGTAGTTTTCCGCTGCAAATTGTAACGGCCGACGGCCTGCATTTTGACGGTGAGGCCGAAAAACTGCTGGTGCGTACCATAACCGGAGACGTTTGCATTTTGGCGAAACACTGCGATTATGTTACGGCACTGGGCATGGGTGAAGCACAGCTGACGACCACCGACGGACAAACACGCCGTGCAGCCTGTATCGGCGGTATGCTGGCCGTAAACAACGGCCGGGTGCGTCTTTTGCCCACGACGTTTGAATGGGCGGATCAGATCGATCAGGAACGCGCCGAACGTGCGGCCGAACGTGCTCGCGAGCGGATTGCGCAGGGTCGGCTTTCCAAACAGGAGCTGGAACTGGCGCAGGCGCATCTTAAGCGCGCGTTGGTTCGCAGCAGTGTGGCCAAAAGAAAATAAAGAATGATTGCTCCCGGTTTTGAACAGCACCCCATTTGTTAGACAGTGTGATATACTATCTAACAGATGGGGTGATTTATTATGCCAAAAGGAATACCGAATAAACGATACACGCCGGAATTCAAGCGAACGGTAGTGGAGACAA
>CALWVE010000013.1 GCA_944384905.1 uncultured Clostridia bacterium | reverse complement strand
GACGGTTACAATATCCGGGTAATCCGGGAACATCATCTGGTAAAGCTCTTTGAGCTCCGATTTTTTCATAGCTTCCATCCTCCTTTTTTATGGCTATGTACGACAGATACCGGCGTGAGGATCGTAGTGCCTTCCGATATCTGCTTTCTTTCCCGAATTCCGTTTTTTTATTCCTGCCCCCGTCAAGCGGCGTCGCCGTGCTTCGTCGTCACAAACTTTGTATCGCTTATTTCCGTGCAAAGCACGAAAAGTTTGCTCACGCCGTTGTTCCTCCTCTCCCAAAAAAGTCTTGCGACTTTTCGGGGTCCCCGACATCGTGGCACAGTCATATCTGATTCGGATTGTTATTCAATTTTCAAGGTACAGTATGAAGGGCCTTCACTTACTCCCACTGGGTGAGGTCAAATGCACATCTTAAACGGGCAAAATATTTACGGATTTAAAAACCTCTTCACTCATTTGGACAAAGGGTGCCGAAATGCACACCCATTTTTGGGCTTTCGCCAAAAAAATTTTCGGAAAATTTTATCCCTTCACTTGTTCCCACTGGGAAGAGCAAAATTATCGGGTGTTTTTGAAAAATTTTTTGTTTTGCAAAAGATCCCTTCACTTATTTGGAATTGGAAGGTCAAAACGCACCCTATTTTTAAGAAAAAATTCTGGAAAAAGACAAAAAAATATGCCCGCCATTACTGGCAGGCATATTTTTTATATCTCAAATCGTGTCTATTCCACATAAATCTACAAAAATCATTGATTTTAGATGAATATTGAAGTATACTTATTCTGTATTATTGTATCTACCTGAAAGTGAGGGCTAAAAATGGACTCTAATATTGAACGCTGGTACTCCATGAAAGAAATTTGTGAATATCTCGGCGTCAGCCGTGATACCGTACTCGCTTGGATAGACAAAAGAGAAATGCCCGCCACGAAGATCGGCAGGCTGTGGAAATTTAAGATCAGTGAAGTGGACGCTTGGATGAAATCCGGCGTTGCGGCTGAGAAATAATCGGTGATTTACATGGACGAAAAGAGATTGAAAGTCTTTGAAGATATGCTAAAAGCCATCCTTTCCCAGTATGATTCGACTGTGGAAAAGATGGCGAAGCTCAAAGCGGAGGGCAAAGAGAAAACTGTTACCTACCGCCAGCTTTTTGCTAATAAACTGCAACTTCAGGCTATGTTGTCCTATTACCAGGCTTATGGGCTGTTAGATTTAGAAAAAACAACAATAAATTAAAATGCATCCTGGCAATAATAGAAAATCCCCCACTCCGTTTTTATAATTTTTATAAAGAGGTATGTTTATGGCCAAGAAAAATGATGACTTTTTTGTGGAAAAGAAAGCATGGTCTATTGTAAAAGATGAACTTTTTGGCTGCTATTTTAAACCCTATGTTTCCAAAATTCTTCACACGCATAGGCCGCTTGTTTATGTGGATTGTTTCGCTGGAAAGGGAAAATTTGAAGATGGTAACGATGGTTCTCCGCTGATTGCACTTAAAATAATTGATGAATGTCTATTGAATACAACGATGCAGAATGCTCAAATTGAGGCAACCTTTATTGACTTAAACTATGCAGATGATCTTCAAGAAAACCTAAAATCATATCCTAAAGCAAGAATCATATCAGGCAAGTATGAAAACAATATCAATTCTATTCTGCGCAAAAAAGATAATTGTAATGTATTCCTTTATATTGACCCCTATGGAATCAAGGCACTTCAGTGTTCTTTCTTCGATGACTTTGCAAAAGGAAAGTTTAATACCATTGAATTGCTCATTAATATGAACTCTTTTGGTTTTATTCGAGAAGCATGTCATGCTCTGGGTACAACATTTGATGATAAATTTTTGTTTGACGACTTGGTCGAATATGAGCCAACCAAAATGGATGCATCAGAAAAGTCTATTAAAGAACTTAATGAAATTGCCGGTGGTGATTATTGGCAAAAAATAATTGAAGCTTATAAAAAAGGTGAAATAGATGGGTATTCTGCGGAAGCGCAATTTGCAGAACAGTATTGTTTACGGCTAGGGAAAAGCTACACATATGTTCTTAATATGCCTCTTCGTATTAAGAGAGGTCAGCGACCGAAGTATCGGCTTATTCATGCTACAAACCATAGAGATGGTTGTCTCCTTATGGTTGATAATATATATAATCGGTGGGAATCTCTTCAGGAAATTCAGTCTGGAGGTCAACTAGCTTTATGGAGTGAAAATTTTGATAATCAGATAACAGATGAAAACGATATAGAAGAAAAAACGATTGAACATTTTTCGCAATGTATTAACTGGACCTCTTTGCATGATGCTCTTGCTATTTTCTTTATGAAACATGGACCAATATGTTCTACCGGCGATGTAAAGAAAATACTGAAAAAATTTGAAAAAGATGGGCGGATAGAAATACTGAGAAACCCCAAGACAACGGACCAAGGCAGACCAGCAGTCTTCATGTCCGAAGGAAAAGGAAAAACAGTATCTGTGAGGTGGATAGGGTGAAAAAAGTTAAAAAGTTTATCCGTCGAAAGACTATGATTTATAAAACAGAGGTTGAGTATGGAGATTATACGATGAATCATGTTCTCGGCTGCTCTCACGGATGCCTTTACCCTTGTTATGCCTATCTTCAAAAGAAACGGTTTGGTGATGTAACATCATACAAAGACTGGTGTGAACCGGCACTTGTGGAAAACACACTGGAGTTGCTAGATGAAGAACTTCCGAAACTTAAAGACAGGATTCAAATGTTACATCTTTGTTTTACAACAGATCCCTTCATGTATCAGTACAAAGAGATACAAGATATGAGTTTCGCAGCTATTAGAAAAATAAATGATGCTGGAGTAAAGTGTTCTGTTTTGACAAAAGGAATTCTTCCAATAGAACTTGCTCAATTATCAAAAGACAACGAATATGGTATTACATTAATATCCACTAATGAAGCTTTTAGAAAGCGTATGGAGCCAGGTTCTGCTCCTTGGAAAAAACGGCTGGCTGCATTAAGAAATTTGCACAACGCTGGGTGTAAGACCTGGGTAAGCATTGAGCCATTTCCGACCCCTAATATTGTTAGACAAGATTTGCAGGCACTTTTAAAAGAGGTTAGTTTTGTTGATCGCATCATTTTTGGTCGAATGAACTATAGCAAAGAAGTCACAGCATATACGGAGAACAGACCGTTTTTTAATACGAAAGCGAAAGAAGTAATTTCATTCTGTAATGAACATGGCATCAGCTATCACATCAAAAAAGGGACTATAACACGATAGAATCTATACTAAGAAAGCTTTCCGATATACCTTCGATGTTGTCTTATTATCGGACTTACGGGCTTTTATAAAACGAGGAATAAGAACCAGTAATCATAAGATTAACATGTGGAGATGTAGAGAAATTACAGAAAAGATTGGGGAATGACTATGGCGATCAGTAAAAAACTTGAAGTGATCTATCATAATGGACAGCCGGATGGCATTCGTTCCATGAGACGAAATCTTTCTACCATGACGACCTATGTCATTCCAAGGCCGTTACTTTCAGAAGCAAAAAATATTTCTGGCATCAACCGTCCGGGAATATACTATCTGATCAATGAAGATGACGGAAATAAAATTGTGCAGCTTTATATTGGGCAAACCCGCAACGGCATTGCTCGGCTGGACGATCATAACCGTTCTAAAGATTTTTGGAATAAAGCGATTATGTTTCTTGCTGAAAGTAAAACTTTTACGCTGGATATGATCAGTGGCCTTGAAAAATTTGCAATCATAAAAGCGCAGAAATCCAAACGGTATAAGGTTGAGAACAATATCGTGCCGAAATATGAGATTGATGAGTATGACCTTGCGGCAGTGGAGGAAATCTACGAGGAAATCCAGTTTATTATGGCAACACAAGGCTACAAGATGAATGACGCAAAAATCACATTAAATGAAGCAGATATATTACATACGACACGTAATGGCATTACAGCTTTCGGGATATATGACAGTGAAAAATTTGATGTACTGGAAGGTTCGCAAATCAATATTGATAAACCCGCACATCTGCAAAAGTATAATCGACAAAGGGAAGAACTTATCTCTCAACAATCCATCGTGAATGTTGACGGTAAATATATTTTAAAAGTGACACTAGATTTTAAAACGCCCAGCGGAGCCAGTGATTTTGTTCTCGGGGGTTCCACAAATGGCTGGGTGGAGTGGAAAAATAAGGACGGTAAAACTTTGGATGAGCTGTATAGGAAATAGGAGGATTGGGCTTTATGAAATCCAACTTTGAATTTCTAAATAGGTATTGGCCTGTGCTGGCACAATTAGGCGCTAATGCAGAGAACTATCTATATTCTGATCCCAATGCGTGTCTCTATAAACTTGGAATGTTTGCAGAGCGCCTTATTCAGGAGATATTGATATTTGAGCATATGGATGAGCCAAAAACAGATAATACACACGCTAACCGTATTCGTTTGCTGAAACGCGCCGGTCTCCTTCCTCACGAAATTGATAATACGCTCTATATACTTCGCAAAACCCGCAATTTGGCAGTACATACTGGAACAGATTCCGTAGACGAAGCAAAAACGCTTCTTTCCATGACATACAACTTAGCAGTTTGGTTTATGGAGACATACGGTGACTGGGGATATATTGCCGAAGATTTTGTTATGCCCGAAGAGGTGCATCAGGCAGACCTAAAATCAGTCATAGAAGATCAGGAAAAAAAGATTGCCGAGCTGTCAAAAAGGCTTGCACAGGTAACAACAGCGGTTTCGGGTACAACGCAGAAGGAACGTGCAAAACGAGCCGAGACGGTTTCTTCTATGATGCAGTGGAACGAAGCGCAGACACGCTGTTTGATAGACGAACAGCTTCGTAAAGCAGGCTGGGAAGCAGACACCACCAATCTACGTTACAGCAAAGGCACTCGTCCTGTTAAAGGCAGAAACATTGTTATCAGCGAATGGCCTACCAACTCTGCTTTTTACAAAAACGGTTATGCCGATTATGCCTTCTTCATTGGAGAAAAACTCGTTGCTTTAATGGACGCTAAAAAGGCTTCGGAAGATGTTGCTTCCACCATTGATGTGCAAGTAAAAGACTATGCAAAACACATCAAAGAAGAACATTCAAAATATGTTATAAATTCTTGGGGCGATTATCAGGTGCCCTTCCTGTTTGCCTCAAACGGCAGAGCCTTTTTGGAACAACTCAGGACTAAATCAGGCATATGGTTTTTAGACGCACGAAAGTCGTCTAATCAGTCCTACCCAATCCGAAATTGGTTCAGTCCCAGCGATTTGGAAGAAAAATTAAGTCAGGATATTGATCAGGCAAATGAAAACCTGGCAATTTATAACGATTCATTTATGGAGGATCCCACCGGTCTGAATCTGCGTGATTATCAGATCAAAGCGATTAACAAAACAACCGAAGCGATTGTCAGTGGAAAACGCACCGCTTTGCTTGCAATGGCAACCGGTACCGGTAAAACTCGTACCGTGCTTGGCTTGATTTACAAAATGCTGGAATCCAAACGCTTCAAGAGAATTCTGTTCCTTGTTGATCGTGTATCTCTTGGAGAACAGGCAATGGATACCTTCAAGGATGTCAAACTGAAAGATTTAATGACTTTGAATGAAATTTATGAAATTAAAGACATTGATGACAATGAAATCAATTTGGAAACCAAAGTCAGCGTTTCAACCGTACAGGGATTATTAAGGCGCACTGTCCTTTCTGAAACGCCTGATTTAATGCCCGGCGCTTTTGATTTGATTATCGTAGATGAGGCACACAGAGGATATATCCTCGACAGAGAAATGACGGAAGAAGAAATTCTCTACGATAATCAAGATGATTATATGAGCAAATACAAGCAGGTCATTGAGTATTTTGATGCGGTGAAAGTGGCTTTAACCGCTACCCCTGCCCTGCACACCACCGAAATTTTCGGCGAACCGATTTTTACATACAGCTACCGGGAAGCCGTGATTGACGGCTGGCTTGTCGATCACGACCCGCCTTATATTATCAATACAGATTTTATTGAAAACAAAGCGAAATTCAAAAAGGGGGAAAAGCTTGCTCAGTATGATCCCAATACAAATGAGCTGATTAACGGCTCTGAATTGCAAGACGAGCTGGACTTTGACGTTTCGGAATTTAACAAAAAAATCGTCCTCCCTGACCATACCCGTAAGGTTTTAGAGGAAATATCCAATTACATAAATCCCGAAAGCGGAGAAAAAACACTGATTTTTGCTGTCAATGATAACCATGCCGATTGCATTGTCGATACTCTTCGTGATATTTATAAGCCCTACGGTATTTCCAACGATGCGATTATGAAAATCACCGGCAAAACTGCCGGCGGAAACAAAAAGAAGATTTTACAGGTAATCAAACAGTTTAAAAACAATCAGTATCCGAATATTGCTGTTACGGTTGATTTGCTGACAACCGGTATTGACGTTCCAGCTATCTGCAACCTCGTTTTCATGCGTAAAATTAACAGCCGCATTCTTTTCGAACAGATGCTTGGCCGTGCCACCCGTCTGTGTCCTGAAATTGGCAAAACGCATTTCAATATTTTCGACGCCGTGCGGGTATATGAGGATTTAGACTCCACTTCCGGAATGAAATCTGTTTCCGTAAGTAAAACCATGTCGGAGCTGATGGAAGATCTTTTCCGCAACAGCGGAGAAAATAAGCAACAAGTTAAAGACCGCATTCTTGCAAGGCTTCAGCGCAAAAGCAATGATCTTACACCGGAGCAAAAATACGATATTTCCGAGCGATTGGACGGCATCGACCTGAAAACCTATGTGCACAAGCTGAAATCCTGCACACAAGATGGGTTTATCGAGACCTGTAAAAAAGATAAAGACTTTTTGCTGTGGGTGGATTCGCTCAAAGGCAAGAAAAAAGGTTACTTCTATTCTGAAAAGGAAGATACCCTGAAAGAAACGACCCGTGGATACGGCAACACGGAAAAACCGGAAGATTATCTGGATGCTTTTGCGAAATATGTCAACGAAAACAAAGACAAGATTGAAGCCATCCGAATCGCCTGTACCAAACCAAGTGATATGACCAGAGCACAGCTCAAAGAGCTGAAACTCGCTTTGGATAAAGAGAATTTCACGGAAACCAGCCTGAACGAAGCCACCAGCGCCGTTACAAACGCACATATCGTGGCGGATATTATCGCTCACGTTCGCAAGGCTGTGCTGAAAACGCCGCTGTTTAACCACGATGAACGTGTTGCGGCTGCTTTTGCCAAGCTGACTGCCGCACATCGTTTCAACAAAATGCAGCTTGACCTTTTGGAAAAAATCAAAACCTATATGCTGCACGAAAGTATTTTGAATACGGAAACCTTTGAAGCCCCGGTATTTAAGATGGAGGGCGGCTTTGCCCGCTTCAACAAGAAATTCGGTGGAAATCTCATCGAAATTATCCGGGAAATCAACACTTATATTTATGAAGGAGCCGCATAATGAGTACCATCGATATTGTTCAGAAACTATGGAATCTCTGCAATGTTCTGCGTGATGACGGTATCACCTATCATCAGTATGTTACAGAGCTCACCTATATTCTTTTTCTCAAAATGCTGGATGAAACCGGCGAAGAAAACACTTTGAAAGCCGATGTTCTGAAAGCATACCAAAAATCTTTGGAGCAGTATGCCCGCAAAAAAGGTAAAGCGGTTGAACAGCTGACCGAAGAAGAAAAGGAATCCAGAAAGCCTCTGCTTTACAACTACTCTTGGGAATACCTCACCACTTTGGAAGGCATTGAGCTGAAAAACTACTATATGAAACTGCTTTCTGAACTGGGCAGCACCGGTATTCCCAAAATCAGCGATATCTATGCAAAAGCGGTTTCCAGCATTGAAGAACCGAAAAACTTGCAGAAGATCATCTCTGAGATCAACAAGCTGGACTGGTTTGAGGCAAAGCAGGAAGGCCTCGGTGACCTTTACGAAGGCTTGCTGCAAAAGAACGCCGACGAGAAGAAGTCCGGCGCAGGGCAGTATTTCACGCCCCGTGTACTCATTGATGTAATGACCGATCTGATTTCCCCGAAACTCGGCGAAAAATGTTTTGACCCCGCCTGCGGCACTTTTGGTTTTATGATTTCCGCCTATCAACACGCTGTTGACGGTGTAAATCTTTATGCCCTTTCCGATCAGGAAACAGCGGCTTTTCAGGACTCATTCTATGGCGTTGAACTAGTGCACGACGCACACCGCTTGGCTCTGATGAACGCCTATCTTCATAATGTTCCAGCGCATATTTTCTGCGAGGACTCCCTGTCTCCGAGCGCAAAAAGGCTCAAAGGTTTTGATGTAATCTTGACCAACCCGCCCTTCGGAACGAAAAAAGGCGGCGAGCGCACCTCCCGTGACGATGTTTCGTTCCAGACCTCTAACAAACAGCTGAACTTTTTGCAGGTGATCTACCGCAGCTTGAAAGCGGACGGAAACGCACGCTGTGCCGTTGTTTTGCCGGATAATGTGCTCTTTGCCGACGGCGACGGAACGAGCGTGCGCCGAGAGCTGATGGACTTTTGTAATCTCCATACCATTCTGCGCCTGCCCACCGGTATTTTTTATGCGCAGGGAGTTAAAACCAATGTACTTTTCTTCACCCGTGGCAAAACCGAAAAGGACAACACCAAAGAGGTTTGGTTCTATGACCTGCGTACCAATATGCCCTCTTTCGGCAAGACAACGCCGCTGAAAAAAGAGCATTTTGAGGGTTTTGTAAAAGCCTACACCGCTGAAGACCGCCACGCTGTGGAGGACGAACGCTGGAGCGTATTTACAAGAGAACAAATTGCCGAAAAAGGTGATACACTTGACCTTGGGCTGATTCGTGACGATTCCGTTTTGGATTATAATGATCTGCCCGACCCGGCGGACAGTGCCGAGGAAGCCGCCGCCAATCTGGAAGAAGCGGTTGACCTGTTGATGAGCGTGGTGAAAGAACTGCGGGCGCTGGAGGTGCAGGACTGATGGCAAGAGGAAAGAAAAAAGAAGCCCTGACGCCCGAAGAACGCTTGCAGGCGGCATTGGTACCGGACTGGGAACAGCCCTATAAAGTTCCGGAGAATTGGTGTTGGGTAACACTAGATTCAATAAATCAATATCAATCATCAAGTATAGATCCGTCAAAACATCCTAATGATTTTTTTGAACTTTATAGCGTGCCAAGCAGTGCGGATGATTATCCCGAAATTGCAATGGGCAGTGAAATTGGATCTACAAAGCAAAGAGTTGAAAAAGGCGATGTACTACTATGTAAAATCAATCCTCGGATTAACCGTGTATGGAAAGTTTCACAATATACGGAAAACGCTTTGCTGGCTTCTTCAGAATGGATAATCATTAGAAATTCCAAAATTCATTCTGATTATCTTATGCACTGCTTTAGAACGCCTTATTTTAGAGAATACATGTTATCAAATGTCTCTGGTGTGGGTGGATCTTTAATGAGAGCACAGCCCAAATATGTGAAAACCTATCCACTCCCTCTCCCGCCGCTTCCTGAACAACAGCGCATTGTTGACCGCATTGAAAGCCTATTTGCCAAACTGGACGAGGCAAAGCAAAAGGTACAAGACGCACTGGACAGCTTTGAAACCCGCAAAGCCGCCATCCTCCATAAAGCCTTTACCGGCGAACTTACCGCCCAGTGGAGAAAAGAACACGGCGTGGGGATGGAGAGTTGGGAAAATCTTCAGTGGGGCAACTTTATTATATCTGTAGAAGCCGGAAAGAATTGGAACGCAGAGGGACGACCACCTCAAGCTAATGAATTTGGTGTTGTAAAAGTCAGTGCCGTTACTTGGGGAGAATTCAATGAAGTAGAAAGTAAGACTTGCACGGTTGAAGAACAGTGGAATAAAAATGTTCAAATCCATGAAGGAGATTTTCTTTTTAGTCGCGCTAATACGCTACAATTGGTTGGAAATTGTGTCATTGTAAAGTCTATTTCAAGGCGCTTAATGCTATCTGATAAGATTTTGCGTTTCAAGTTTGACAAACGCGTTATACCTGATTATGTTTTGCATTTTACAAGATCAAATTTGTACCGGAATCAGATTGAACAGCTGGCTTCTGGCAATCAAGATGGTATGCGGAATGTTTCTCAGAAAAATATGAAGTTGGTGGAATTCCCGATACCTAAACTAAACGAGCAAACCGAAATCGTCCGCATCCTTGACGACTTCCTCGCCAAAGAACAACAGGCCAAAGAAGCTGCCGAAGCAGTGCTGGAGCAAATCGACCTCATAAAAAAATCCATCCTCGCCCGTGCCTTCCGTGGCGAGCTCGGCACCAACGACCCTGCTGAGGAAAGCGCAGTGGAGTTAGTGAAAGAAGTTATTAAAAGAAGCGCAGAGAATAACAGCAAACCCCAAACAAAAGTAAAACGAACCGTTATTCCTAAAGAAATAAAGTCTACGCTGTCAAATTCCAATGAAGAAGAGATCATCAAATTGTTGATGAAATCTGCTCCAAAACCTGTTTCTGTACAAATGATTATGTCCATTAGCAAGAAAAAATTTGAACTGATGGATGCGCTGCGAAATCTTGAGCAAAAACAGATTGTTATGAAAAACAGTTCTGGGGAATACTTGCTAAAGAGGTGATATTATGCAAATCAAAAGACTACGTATTGATGATCATCTTTGTTTGGTCGATTTCGACATTGAATTTTCCACCGTATCCGGTGGTAGTTCTACCGTTTTGATTGGTGAAAACGGTGCAGGCAAATCAACAATGATCGAATGTATTTTGAACATTTTAATGTCTTTTGATTCACCGGCAATCGAGAAGCAGATCGATTATAGTTATTCCCTTGAGTACGAATATGCACAAAAATCAATCTCTATTATCAAAAGTGGTCATACTTACCGTATTACAGTGGATGGTTCTGCCATTGAGGGAAGTTACAGGAAAATTCGTTCTTTTGTCAAAGAGGATTCTTTGTTTCCTCAGCGCGTTGTTGCGTTTTACTCCGGAGCGAATAACAAACTACTTCCCAATATAAAAGTGGTAAATACAAATTATGCATGGTTATGTAGGGATACTCTTAGGAACTTTCTAAAATCGATGAGCGATGATAGCGAACGTTTTATTCCTAATTTTCCAAAGAGGAAATACAATTACTGCGAGGAAGGTTTTACACCTATTTATCTACTTTCTATTCTGTGTGGACAAAATTCCTTTGAAAAAAGCTATCTTATTAAAGCTTGTCATTTTGATAAGGTTAAATATGTGGATATGGTTATCAACACCAATAAGGTTGAACGCATTTTTGGTAGAGGACGTTTTGAAGGCAATGTGCCTACAGCATTGTACTATCTAACTGATTTTATTGATTATCGATTTACAGATATTTTACGTAGAAGCTTTATGTACTCTTCTAATGGAAAATCTTATTTTCAAATCACAAATATCGATAGTGTAATCATTGATTCAATATCTATTCTTGAATTTTTGGAAAAGTTATATTCCCTCTTTGATGCCAAATTTGAAGTTACTGTTGCCCAAGGGGGATCAAATGTAAAATGCAGCGAAATGAGTGAAGGTCAACGGCAACTTATCAAAATTCTGGGTATGCTCGGCATTTGCAAAACGGAAGACTGTTTGGTATTGATGGATGAACCAGACGCCTATATGAATCCACGCTGGAAATACGAAATTAAAGAAACAATGGATAATTCTTTGCGGGACGCTGTAAATACGCAAGCTATCGTTGCAACTCACGATCCTCTTGTTATCAATGGTGTCCCAAAGGAATTTATTCGTATTTTTACTCACGATGAAATCCTCGTATCAAATAATGGGCATTACTTTACAAAAGTGATTGTCCCTACAGAAGATACAGAGGGTATGGGAATTGATGGTCTTTTGCAGAGTGAGTATTATGGATTACAGACATCTTATGACAAAAAGTCTCATCAGAAATTTTTACGAAGACAAGAATTGTATTTAAAATTGATTAACAATAATGCATCTGAAGATGAAAAGAATGAACTGCGATCACTTACAAAAGAAATCGGAATGCTGCCAATGTCATATAACTCGATTGATTTTCTGTATGATGATTTCTTGAGCGTATATAAAAAAAGTGATTTATATCATAAAGAATATCTGTCGTACGACCAAGTAATAGAACGCAGAAAAAAAATCAAGGAAATTATTGACGCATTATACGAGGCACAAGTATGAGATATATAAAGATGGAAGAATTGTTGAAAAAGCGAGATAGATGGGGTCAAAGTTCTGAACTTTGGACAAACAGCACTCTTAAAAAAGACTTTCGAGACTTTTTTCACAACAAATGTTGGTATACAGAAGTTCCCCTCGTTGGGCAAGATGTTCAGATTGACCATTTTCGTCCCAAAGCGGCAATAAGACCTTTTCAAGAATTTAAATATAATCGACAGCTCGAAAATCAAGGATATTACTGGCTGAAAAATGTGCCCGAAAATTATAGAGCATGTTGCATCTACGCTAATCGAAAAACAGGAAATGGCGGAAAAGGAAATTATTTCCCTTTGGCAAATGACAGTACATATGTCTCCGAAAACGATACAAACAATGAGTCACCGTTATTGCTTGATCCTTGCGTTGTGAAAGATGTCTCTTTACTATCGTTTTTAGGCAACATGGTCATTGCTGCTTCTGATGATGATTTTCAGAAATTGCGAGTTAAAGTATCGGAGTCTATCTATAATTTAAATGATCCTTACATAGCAAACGCCCGTGGAAAGATATGGGAAAATGTAGTGAAAGTATTGGAAGAATATGATTCCGGCGATATTAGCCGAAACTCCTGCATTCGCCAACTAAGGAATGCTGTATCTCCAAAAGCACCATTTTCGGCGTGTGCAATTGCTTGTGTCAATTCTCTTGCTCCAGATGAAATAAAAAATGAGCTTGATTTGAAGCTCTGATTTTAAGAAAAGAGGGAAAGTTATGCTTGATCAATCAAGAGAAAATATTGAAAGACACATTAAGACTCATTCAGAGCGCTCCGATGATGATCGAGCAGCCGTTTCAGTTTTGGAAACATTTCTTCGTTCAAACGGAAGAATAAACACTTCCTTTGCTTCAGGTGACAAATGGCCCAACCACGACGGAACGTTCGAGTTTGTTCCTGCTCCAAATATATCACGACGCCCAAAACAAACGTTTTATGTCCAAATCAAAGGGACACGGAATTACAGAGAAAGTGATGGAGTCATTAAATATTCTTTAAAAGATCTTGCTTTCCCCGCATTCATCTGTAATGAGGTATCATTTGATCCGGGAATCCTATTCGTTGTACTTAATCCGGCAGATAGAGGAAATGAGAGAGTTTTCTGGAAGTATATGTCTGTCAATTTTCTCAATTCTCTTGATTTTACAAACGACAGTACCACAATTAGTTTTCAATCGGAAGATGAAATCTTAAATAATGAAGTTAGCGTTCTGGCATTTTGTAAACGATTAGAAGAAATTGTAGAGCGCCATTCTTTTGTAAATCAGCTAAAACGAAATACATACTCTGAAGAAGATGTAAAACGTATAATTCAAGCCTGTGATGAGGAAATTACGGATAGCATTGATCGGTTAGATGTCCTAAACAAGAACAGAGATAATGTATCCAGACGAATCCTGACAAGATTGGATGATTTATGTGTATCTGCCCTTTTGCTAAACGCTATACATGACGGTCATCAACATCCAAGTGTTCCATTTGCATGGGAACACTCTTTCTTGAATATTGAAACAAAGTATTTGGGAAATTTTTATCGGGGACTGCAATATATTGGCCGACGAATCCCCGATGATGGCCAATCAGAAAGACTGCTGCTGAAATACTATAATTTTATGTGGCAAATTAGAAAGTTTATTGCAGATGTTTATGGGATTTCTGTGCTAAACAATTTGGAAAAATTCCTTGAATATACTAGTGCTGATGATTTGGATAAACAATATTATGAATTGGTAGCAAATGCATTTGGCAACGCAAAATTCGAATCACCGAACCGTAGTTCCACAAGATTTTATGTCCAGAAAAAAACACCGTTCTATATTGGAACAGAGCGATATTTTGAAATTACTCTACAGCAAGCCGGTATTTATGCATCAAAGTATAATCGGATTACAGCATACACACAGCAAAATATATCTACCAGCTATTCCATTCAAATTGAATATGCTCCTGCGACAATCAATT
This sequence comes from uncultured Clostridia bacterium, assembly GCA_944384905.1. Lineage (GTDB taxonomy): Bacteria > Bacillota > Clostridia > Oscillospirales > Acutalibacteraceae > RGIG7265. Next base: position 45,796 of record CALWVE010000013.1, on the reverse strand, counting down.
TGTGGGGAATTGACACTGAGATCAAGATCATTACAGCCTGGAGAGTCTCTATCGACCCCAGATGCTTAAATAAACTGGGAAAAATATTAAAACTGCCGATCAAGCTTTCATCTAACTATGGAGAATATGATGCCCTAATGCGTTTTCTTACAGGAACCGGGATGAATTTTTTAGAAATGATTGACCTTCGTGAAGTAAAGTTTTCGGGTATACTTGAAGCGATTTACCAGCATTCTAATACCAACTATTTTAAGGAAGTATTGCAAAAGCTAAGAAACAACTACGCCGTGGGATCTGAGCAGTATGGCAGATACACTATCCGATATTTATTGCTGAATCTGCGTGAGGAATTGCTGGAGCGTGTTATGCCTTCACAATTCAGTCCACAATGGAAATATGCAGATTTGTATTTATCACGTAAATGCGTGCCATTTGAACGCAATCCGCTTATTTCCAATTTAGCTGGTAGTAAAACCAATGCAATAAGTCAAGCAAGATATTTAGCAAGTGTTGTCGAAAGAGAAAAAACAGATGTTGTTATTCCATACTGGTCAATTATAAATACAATTCAGAAAACTGGCGAGATATACTGTGATATTGACTCAAACCTGACTATCTCTTCAATCCAAAAATACAATGAGCAATTGGATTCTTGGGAGAAAAGCAATGGTTATGGTATTACTGTTAACAATAATATGGCATGTATTGATTCTTACCAAGAGTCAACTCTGTTTATTTTGAAAAAGCTTCTGGAACTATCACATATTCCAAATAAAGGGCAAAAAGAATTCAACGAAAAGTATCTAAGGCAAACGGAAATTGAATTTAAAGATTCGAAAAAAGAAGAAGCTCTTAGGTATGCATTTGTGAACTCCAGAGTGCTTCTTATTTACGGAGCCGCAGGTACTGGGAAGACCACTCTCATCAATATGCTTTCAACGATGATGGCTGGCCGCCGAAAGCTTTTTCTTACCAAAACGCATACCGCACTACAAAATTTGCAACGAAGAATTGAAAACCCGGGAGCAGATGCAGGTTTTGTAAGCATTGATAGCTTTACTAAACGGGTGAATCTACCAGATTATGATATTATTTTTGTAGATGAATGCAGTACAATTGACAATCGTGTTATGAGAAAATTTCTTGAAAAAATGAGGTCTGATACATTCTTGGTTCTTGCTGGAGATATTTATCAAATAGAATCCATTGAATTTGGAAATTGGTTTTCTTACGCTAAAGATCTTGTTAAATCTCCGGGTTCAAATATTGAGCTATTAAGCACATGGCGTACGGAGGATCAAAATCTTATTGACCTGTGGCAAGAGGTGCGTTGCAAAGGGGCACTAATAACCGAGAAACTTGTAATTGACGGTCCGTTTTCTGAAAATATCGGAGAAAATATATTCAATTGTGAAATAAAGGATGAGGTAATCCTTTGCCTTAATTATGACGGGAAATTTGGTTTAAATAATATGAATAGCTACTTCCAGAATGCGAATACAGAGAAAGCTGTTACTTGGGGAGATTGGAAATATAAAGTTGGAGATCCCATATTATTTAATGATACAAATAGGTTTGCTCTACTTTACAATAATCTAAAAGGACGTATTATTCACATTAACAAATTTAAAGATAAAATTATATTTACGGTAGATGTTGCTATTCCTTTGACAGAAAGTGATTGTAAAAACGATCACATAGAATTTGTTGATGCAATTGAAGATGGAACACGCATAAAATTTGATGTTCTTGCTTTTGATGAGGAAATGTCTGAAGAAGATCGTGAGATGACTATAGTGCCATTTCAACTTGCCTATGCAGTTTCAATTCATAAAGCACAGGGCTTAGAATATAAATCGGTGAAAGTTATCATCCCAAGCATCAACGCAGAAAAAATTACACACGGTATTTTCTATACCGCAATAACTCGTGCAAAAGAACAATTAAAAATCTACTGGAGTTCCGAAACAATGCAGAAAATTGTTGCTGGCTTTTCTGAAGAAACCTCACGACAAAAGAGTTTATCGATTATTAAGGAAAAACTATACCAAAACGAGATATAAAGACAAAAAGCATATCTACCTAACATGGGTGTTTTAAGTCAGGTGATTTCGCATATACGCACCATCTCTGCAATAATAACTTCTATTACTCTGCTCCGAATATTATTCATCCTCCTTACCCACTCCACTGGATTTTCAGCCTTAAGCTGTTCGGTAACGCTTTCCCGCTCGGCGTATTCTTTTACCAGCCGAAGAAAAAGGGACTGCGCTTCTTCCTCTATATCGGCAAGGTGGGAACGAAGTTTGCCGGAAGTGAACAGATTGTAGTACAGAATTTTATGGTACTGCTTTAAATAGTGCAGGCGACGCTGTCCCCACACGCCTATTTGGCGTTCTTCTTCGGGTGGTAAGGTAAGATCAGGCAGATAATAGTCGCCCTGCATGGTGTATGTGCCGCCCATTTGTTCAAATATTGTTTTATTCATAGTAAAACCTCCTTTGATACGATCATTGTACCAAAGGAGGTTTTGGTTTGCGAATGTGCGATTTTGATGATCGCACGTTGTATATTGAAAAAATTAGTCAACTACAATTTAGTCAATCGTAATTGACTAAATTACGATTCGGTAAACCTTTATTCTTTCAGGTAGCTTTCAAACGGTGCGTCGTCGCTGCAAAATGTATCGAAGATCATTTTAGCTCCAAGTCGGAAGCCAACGATAAAAGAATCCAGTCCCGTATCGCCCATCAGTTCCCCATAGGCATTGCAGAAATCAAGAAACAGCTTCTTTTCCTCGTCGTTCAAGCGATGCGTGAGTTTTTCTTCCAGCTCGTTGATATTCTCCGAAACCTTTAAGATGTTGCCGTTCTTTCGATATCCTCTCGCCTGTGGATCAAGATTCCCGAAATACAGCTCTTCCAATAAATTCCTCATGCCTTCGCACCTCCCTGTGACTGTTTCTGACTTCTCCAAGACGGGAAGCGTTTCAGCGTCCGAATATGCCAGTCGGATTTCCGGGTAACCGAGCGGCAATAGGGAGAGCAGAAAAATTCAATAAGATATATTTTCGGGATGTGATTTACATTGCTGCGCTTAAAGGCTTTCAGTTGTCCTCCAGCGCACCAGTTATTGACGGCGGTCTTACTGTAGCCTGTGAGCTTGCAAACTTCCAAAGCGGTCAGAACATCTTTGTACTGAGAGAATAGGTCGGCATAATACTCGTGCATATCTTCCAAGACTTCCGGCGGGAGATGGATTTCCAGTTTGATTTCATAGTAGCCCTTATACCACCCCTTCGGTGCGGCATAGGCCTCCGGGAAAACCTTGCGGTCCTCTAAATAGGCGATCACATCCTCCTTTTTGATTTGATAGCAGCGTGTCTGCTTGCCTGTGTAATAGCAAGGTATCTTTCCGCTTTGCAGAAGATACAGGGCAGTGGACTTGCTGATATGGCAAATCCGATACAGTTGATCCTTCGTGATAATATCGGGAATCTCGTCCCAGTTGATGGCTGCGTCATTCATAGCAATACACCCTTCAAAGTCTATTTGCCGGTGTGACTGTCCGTGTATTGCCTCGTCGGAACAAGTTCCGCTTACTCTGATTTTCCCTTCGTGAAAATCAGTCGCCCGCTCCACTGTTCCTCCTCTCCGCAAAAAGTCACGCTCGGCTCTCCTGCTCGGTTGTAAGCGCCCTCACGACGGCTCGCTGTCGCTACCAACTTTTTGCGGTTTTATAAAACTGGGGCATAAAAGCCCGTGTCTATACATTCCTGCCTTAGTTCTTTGAGTTCTTTCCGTAGTTCTTTCCAAAAATACGGGTTTTGGCTCATTTTTCGGTTTATTCGAACTTGCCCGAAATTACTGGATTTTCGGGGTTTCGGCGTGAAAAAGCCAGTATTTATGCGGCTTTGCGCCGAGGATGAAACTAGCAGAAACTGACACGAAACTGACTGATCATGACACGCACTTCATAAAACTCGAAATATTTGACCCAAAAAAATTTGATGGGTTCGAGTGAGTTTCTATAAACGCGGATTTATAGGGAAAATCGGCATCTGAGAAAATCGATGCTGATTTTTTCTTGTCCTCACTTTGACGTGCGTCTTGACAATCCGCAGAGCTTAACTTCTGTTGCGAGGTTCTGTGAGTAAAACTCGGCAATGGCACTCATAATACCGTGGAGCAGCATTCCAGAAGGGGTGTTGTCAATGCTTTCTGATGCAGAAACCAACTGAACACCGCACTCATCCAGAGTACGCATAATATCGATATCGTCGCCCCGGTTCCGGGCAAGACGGTCAACTTTGTGGACGATCACATAGTCTACACGGTCGGCGTTCTCTTTGACGTACTCCAGCATCTTCTGGAGTTCCGGACGGTCTGCCGATCTGGCGGATGCGCCCCGGTCTACGAATTCTTTGCCGACCATTGCTCCCATAGAGAGGGCTTTACGCTTGTTGGCTTCCCGCTGGGCGGGGATGGAAAAGCCCTCATCGGCACCGCCGCCGCGTTCTGCCTGACCGCGCGTGGAGATGCGCAAGTAGGAAACCGCAAACTTGGGCGTCATGGCGTTTACCATCGCCTGCATGGGATCTGCTTGTGATGTATAACTCATGTATACTGCCTCCTTTCTTAGATTTGTCTGATGATACCTCTGAATAGCGAACAAATCAAGTCGCTTATCCTAAAGTTATCTCTTTGATAATAAGCTCATAATTTCTTGGAAAACCGGCCTGCGCGAGGCAGACCGGTTTGGGTTGTGAGGAAAGCATACTGCCTTCCTTCTAAAGAACTACAGCTTGCGGATTCTGTCTACGCCGTAGACGACGCCCAGTCCTGAACCGTTGTCCCAGCGGACAAATACGGTGCCGGTGTCATCCACCATTTCTACGGTGCCCTGGTCACCGGGCTTGAGTCTGCTGTAGGGATCAGCCATCGAGATGAGCGCTACGCGGCAGCCGGTTGGGTACATTTGTCTGACCCGCGCCACCGTCTCGCGGCTGGGGAATCCGTAATTACTGTTCATAAGGTGCGCCCCTTTCTCATCGGCAGAATCGTCTGCCGGAGTTGTTTCTGTTTCGTTGGTGTTTGGTGTTGCCTCAACGGTAGGCTCTGGGGCGGTCGCCTCAGCCCGCTCCGGGCGGTGCCCGGACTTCCAACTGCTGTTGCCGGAAAGATTCCTGAGCAGGATTTTTCTCGCTTTTTTGTAATCGTCGCCGACGAAGCCCAGTCGGATGAGGAAAATCCGCATGGTGAACTTCTCGTTATCTGTAGGGCGTTCTACCGCCGTTACCCGCCGCTGTTCCTTTGCCATCTTACAGAGAGCGGCAATTAAGCGGTTGTAGGCATCGGCCTCCCCATCGAGGCCATGCAGGGTAAACCACGGGAACTTCAGTGTCGTTTCCGTTTGGGTAACTTCCAGCGTGTCCGTCCCCAAGGCTTTCTTGAGAAGCGTTGCCTTGCTGGCGATGATCCTGGCGAGATTGTCCTCCGCTTCCGGGGTAAACCCGTTTTTAGGGATTTCCACGATATAGGAATAAATATTCAAAGTAGTAGATGGTTTTGAGTGTCCCAGTACCGCTGAAACGGTTCGTACATCCATGCTGGAACCGATCATCTGCGTGGCAGCAAAGTGCCGGAAAGCATGGAGCCCGTAAAAGGGTATATGATGTGATTCACACCGGCGGTATATCCAGCTATACATAGATCATTTCCATGGAAATTACCGCTAGAGGCAAAAACACGATCTCCAGCTTTCCAGGCATCACCCAGTGCTAAGCGTTCCTCTGTTTGTATTTTGCGATATGATTTTAGCTCTTTTAGCAGGATTTCGGGGAGTCTAATATTTCGGATAGAGGAGTTCGTTTTTGGAGTATCTGTATAGGTTCCAGCGTCTGCGGTGTGGCCTACAGCGCGCTGCAGATTCCACATGCCAGCGATAAAGTTGATCTCTTGCTATTTCAATTCCAAGGCTCTACCTTTGCGACAACTGGTATAGGCAAGGAGCATAATAAATGGCTGTCGAATCGGAGGAGTGGCATTTCTTCCTAGGCCCGAAAGTGCTCTTCGCGGGAATTGTAGGGGTAACTAAAAAAGATTAGATGATGTGAAAAAAGATATTGACATTTGTGTTTTTCCAAGCTATACTCTACAGTGGAATAAGTGGTGGAGTCTGTCATAGGGGGCGAAAAGCGACCCTATTTATTCCGAGTCTGCGCTGAGAGAAAAGGTGGTGTCCTCCTGCCGGAGGGGGACTCCTTCTTTTGAATGGCAAGCGGCTCCCCGCTCTTGGGAGCCGCTTTTTTGTATCCAGGGGCAAACTGGGAAGCAAGCTTCATCTCCCGTTCAAGCGTAAGCAAATTTTTAAGAAGGGTTTGGTGATTTCTGTGAACGAGAGCCAACTGGGCCTATTTTACGGCCTATCGTTCCTATGCGTTGTCATTGCCTTTGCTTTTGCCGCCTACTTGTACCTGTGGGTAAAAAAGCAGAAGACCGAGAACGCCAAAATTCAAGAGGTGTCCCTGCTGATTAAACAGGGCGCCAACACCTTTATGCGCCGGGAGTATATGGTGCTGGCCAAGTTTGCCATTGTGGCAGCTATTGTGATTTTGATTTTGCTGCCGTCGCCCATCTGGTCCGGCAGTCCTGTAGACAACATTTCTATGGCTATTGCCTACCTGTGCGGTACAATCCTGTCCGCCATTGCCGGTAAGATCGGTATTTTAGTGGCAACTTTGTCCAACGCCCGTACCGCTGAGGCTGCCCAGAAAGGCATTAAGCCTGCGTTCCTAATTGGCTTCCGTGGTGGCGCCGTCATGGGCCTGCTGGTGGTGGGCTGCTCCCTGCTGGGTGTGGCTGCCGTGTTGATGATTACCGGCGACTCCAGTATCCTGTTGGGCTTTTCCTTTGGCGCAAGTTCCTTGGCCCTGTTCGCTAAGGCCGGCGGCGGCATTTTCACCAAAACCGCTGACGTTTCTGCCGACCTGACCGGCAAGGTGGAACTGGGTATCCCGGAAGACGATCCCCGCAATCCTGCCGTCATTGCCGACAACGTAGGTGACAACGTGGGGGACGTGGCCGGCATGGGTGCAGATTTGTTTGACTCCAATGTGGCGGCTATGGCTTCCTCGCTGGTCATCGCCCAATCTCTGTCTGGCACGGGCTTTAACAATGTGAGTATGGTGTTCTGCTATGCGATTTTAGGTCTGTTTGCATCTATCATCGGTATTGCCACTGCCCGGGTAGGTAAAAAAGGCCCCACCAGTGCTCTTAACTCCTCTACTTATGTAACCACCGCCATCTATCTGGTTCTCACCGCTCTGGCTACTTTGGTGTTTCCCGGTTTCTCTTGGCGGATTTGGGGCGCCGCTGCCGTGGGCCTGTTGGTTGGTGTGATTATCGGTATCACAACCGACTACTTTACCGATGATTCCAAGCCTATTGTGCAGAAGGTGGCCAAGGCCTCTTCCTCCGGCCCGGCCTTTACCATCCTTTCCGGCATCTCCTATGGCTTTATCTCTGCTCTGCCCGCAATGGTGGGCATCGCCGTCTCCGCCTTGGTTGCCTATAAGCTCTGCGAGCCCATGGGCGAAGGCTACGCTATCTTTGGTATTTCTATGGCCGCCGTGGGTATGCTGTCCATTGTAGGCATGATCATCTCCAACGATGCTTATGGCCCCATTGTGGATAACGCCCGTGGCCTTGCGGAAATGGGCGGCCTGGGAGAAGAAACTATCCGCACCGCTGACGAGCTGGACAGTGCCGGCAACACGGTAAAAGCTGTGACCAAGGGCTTCTCCATCAGCGCGGCGGGACTGACCGTTATTTCTCTGCTGGGGGCTTTTATGAGCGAGGCCAACGACGCTTTAGCGGCGGCAGGCCGGGAGTTGCTCACCGGGTTTGACATTATGAGCCCTACGGTGTTCTTTGGCGTGCTTGTGGGCGCTGTGGTGCCCGCTGTGTTTTCCGCCATGCTGATTCTGGGCGTGGATAAGAATGCCCAGCGCATGGTGGCCGAAATCCACCGACAGTTTAACTCCATCAAGGGCTTGCGGGAAGGTAAGCCTGGTGTCAAGCCTGAGTATGACAAGTGTATCGACATCGCTACTGCCGGTTCCCTGCGCGAATTGATCCCTGCTGGTTTGATGACAATCATCACTACGGTTATTGTGGGTATTATCGGCGGCCCCAGTGCCATTGGCGGGTTCCTGTTGGGAAACATTGTCAGCGGTCTGCTCATTGCTTTGTTTATGTCCAATGCCGGTGGTTTGTGGGACAACTGTAAGAAGTACATTGAAGCCGGTGCGGAGGGCGGCAAAGGCAGCGATTCCCACAAGGCGGCTGTGATTGGCGACACCGTGGGTGACCCCTTCAAGGATACGGCCGGGCCTTCCATTAACACCCAAATTACTGTGGTGAGCTTGGTTTCTTCCTTGCTTTCTTCTGTGTTCGTTATGTTCTCCTTCTTTGGCTAAAAGAGAAAACCTATCCGGCAAATCTGGGTTTTCTCCCTACATAAAGAGTCGAGCTGTTTTAGCTCCATTGAGGCAAGACGCAAAGGATAACTTTGCGTCTTGCCTTTTTGTTTTAGAAGATGAAACTTGAATTCGCCGTTCGTCGCGTTCGTGCGATTACCGCTCGTTTGGACGGTTGCCGCTTCTTTCATACAGATACCACGAACGATTTACTATCTCTTGCGTTTTAAGGCAAATTTTGATATTGTATAGAAGGGGTGAAGCAAATGGTTCGTGAAATTTGCAGAGATCAGTTTTTTCTATCCAGAAAATCAGAACCGGCGTCTGCCGAAGATTGGCCGGTAGCTTTTGATTTGGTGGAAACGCTTTTGGCGCATCGAGAAGAATGTGTAGGCCTGGCGGCCAATATGATCGGCGTTTCAAAGCGTATCATTGCGTTTGATTGCGAAGGCACCCCGATGGTAATGCTCAATCCGGTGATCGTAAAAAAATCAGATTCTTATGAAGCGGAAGAAGGCTGTCTTTCCCTGCCTGGAACTCGCAAAACCCGACGCTGGAAATCGATCAAGGTGCAGTATCAGAATGATCGGATGCAGATTCGGCTGAAAACGTTTACCGGCTGGACAGCTCAAATTATTCAGCATGAAATCGATCATTGTGACGGGATATTGATTTGAGGAGGAGTTTCATGTTTACAAACCGTGTGGCCGTTGTGACTGGCGCGGCAAAAGGAATTGGCAAAACAATCGCTGAAGAATTTCGTAAGGCGGGGGCAAAAGTTTGTATCATCGACCGGCTGCCCAATGATTATTTTGTGGGCGATATCGGCGAACAGGCTGTTCTGGAAGCTTTTGCAAAGAAAGTGATCGATGAATACGGTCGTGTGGATTTTTTGGTCCATAACGCGCTGCCGCTCATGAAAGGACTGGATACCTGCTCTTATGAGGAATTCAATTATGCGCTGCGTGTGGGTGTGACGGCGCCGTTTTATCTTACCAAACTGTTGGCGCCGTATTTCGCACCTGGTGCCAGTGTGGTGAATATTTCTTCTTCTCGCGACCGCATGAGCCAGCCGCAGACGGAAAGCTATACGGCCGCAAAAGGCGGAATTTCCGCTTTGACGCATGCGATGGCCGTCAGCCTGGCCGGACGCGCCAGAGTCAATTCTATTTCTCCCGGCTGGATCGATACGAATTTTACCGTGTATAGGGGAGCGGATGCGGTACAGCAGCCTGTGGGCCGAGTAGGCAACCCGCTGGATATTGCCAATCTGGTGCTGTATTTGTGCTCGGATCAAGCGGGTTTTATTACCGGGGAAAATATCTGTATTGACGGCGGCATGACGCACCAGATGGTTTATCACGGTGATTACGGCTGGAATTTGGAGGAAATAAAATGAAAACGGCAATCTGTTATTATTCGGTTCATCACGGAAATACCCGAAAAGTGGTAGAAGCCATGGCGGAAGGCACAGATACGGATCTGATCGATTTGAAAAATCAGCCGTCGCCTGAGCTTGAAGTGTATGATTGCATCGGTTTTGCTTCGGGCATCTATGGATTTGATCTGCATCCCTCTGTAACAGCCTGTATGCAAAATGCCCTGCCGCGGGGAAAGAAGGTCTTTTTTGTGTATACTTACGGAGCCAAACCGGGTATCGCCGTTAAAACATTCCGCAAGCTTTCCGAGCAGCAGGGGGCAACTGTTTTGGGGGAATACGGCTGCAAAGGGTACGATACATTCGGTCCGTTTAAGTTGGTGGGCGGACTGGCCAAAGGTCACCCAACCGAAGATGAACTCAAACAAGGACGTGACTTTTTTCTTGATTGCCTTAAGAAAATTTGAACTGTGATTTAAGTGTTTGGCAGAATGTTTATAATAATCGGAAATTTTTGTTGGTTTTCATAATTGATTTCGAATGCGTTCTGTTGTATCATCCTTATGACTGCGGCGGATAAATTAAATACCCCGCAGTGGAACAATCATTTCTTTGGGGAAAGAGGTAACGTATTGTGAAACTATCTACTTCCATTAACCTGATGGATGCCGTATGCGGAGAAATGGGCAAGATTTCGGCCATCGAGTGCATTCGTCGTTGCCGTCAGGCGGGTTTTCGCGTGATGGATTTCAATTTTTACGATCAGGAACGCCCGGGCATGCCCATGAATTTCCCGAACTGGCGTGAGTGGCTGCATGATGTCCGCAAATTTTCCGATCAGATCGGCGTGACATTCTCGCAGACGCATCCCAATTTCTACAATCTGTTTGATGAAAACGATCCCGATAAGGATTGGAACTACGAAAAAGTGCGCCGCGGTATTATCGGCTCCGGTATTTTGGGCGCCAAGTGGGCCGTTTTTCATGTGGGCACCATTTTGAACGAAAACGGTGAACCGGATGACGAAGCGTCTTTCCGCGCTAACTTGGAGTACCTTCGTCCGTTGATCGAGTTGGCGCACGAAAATCACACAGGGCTGGCGCTGGAAAATCTCGGCCCCGATTCGTTTGCCCGCAACGAAGACAATCTGATTCGTCTGGTTGATGCGCTGGATGATCCCGCCGTGGGCATTTGCTGGGATTTTGGCCATGCCAATTTTACCCATCTAGATCAGCGTGCCTGCCTGCTGAAAATCGGCAAGAGACTGAAAGCCACCCATGTGCAGGATAACCACGGGGTTTGCGACGAACACCTGCCGCCGTTTTTCGGCAACATCAACTGGAAAGAGATGGTCGATACGCTTCGTGAGATTGAATACGAAGGGGACTTCACCTACGAAATCCAGAACATCACCCGCACGCTTCCCGAAGCAGGACGCGATACGCTGCTTCGCTATTTTGTTGAACTGGGTGAATATACCATGTCGCTTTAAATTAAACGAAACGGGCATAGCTTTTTTAAAAGGCTATGCCCGTTTTTTTGCACCGCTTTACCCTATGAAGAATAGACCGGCTTTTCAAATAAAGGAACACTTTGGCTTTTCCTGCATAAAATAGAGAAGCATGATTTTGTTGAATCGATCGATGGGTTAGAGGAAAGGTGGTTCTATGCGCGACGATTTATCCCCCAAAATGAATATTGTACAATGCTCAAAAAAGTGCGATTCTTCCTGCCCCTGTGTGCCTTGCTGGCCTTGCCCCGGTCCGGCCGGACCGGCAGGGGAAGCCGCAACCATTCAGATCGGAACGGTAACCACGGGCGCGCCCGGAACCCCCGCCGAAGTAACCAACAGCGGAACCAGCCAGAACGCCATTTTGAATTTTGTAATTCCGCAAGGCGAGCCGGGCGGCGGTGCTACTCCGCCGCAGTTTCTGAATGCTTATTCCACGCCGCCCCAGCCGAATACATCGGGCAGTCCGCTGATTTTCGATAAAAACGCCGCCATAAACGGCAGCGCGATCACGCATACCGAAAATACATCGGATATCGTGATTCAGGAACCGGGCTTTTACAGCGTATCCTTTCACAGCACGGTTACGCCGGGTATTGGTGCTTCATTCCCGGTTTCTGTTTTACTGTATTTGCAGCAAAACGGCAGTCCTGTTGCCGGAACAGGGACACGACACACGTTTCAAACTGCAAACGAAGTTGCCAATTTGGCATTTACACAAATTATTGAAGTGGATACCGTTCCCACAACGCTAAGGGTTGCCAGTGATGGCGGCCCAACGATCTATAGCGATGCTTCGATTACTGTCAATAAAATTGGTTCTAAATAAAAGATGCCGGGTATTCTTTTTTAGAATACCCGGCTTTTTGCCAATTGTTTGAGGCAACGGGAAGTGGCAAAAAATCCCGCTAAAAACTGCAAAAATGCAAGCTTGAGCATGTTGACAAATCATAATAGCTGCTTTATACTTACTCAAACAAAATGCAAAAGAGCCAACATAACAACAGTTGGGATGCATTTTGAAATCTGATTGGTTTTATTTTAGAGAGCCAACAAAATGTGGGGAGGGTTCAAGATGGATTTTTCTTATGAAGGCAATGGTCTGGATACTTTGTTTGCGGTAAAAAACTGCACAACCAAGCGATGCTCCAGCTTTGACGTCACAGGCGGAAACAAAGATAACATCATCATTCCGCCGGGAGAAGAAGCTGTGATTGCGGACATTCGTTCGTGCGGAATTATTCGTCACATCTGGATGACGATGAAAAGTGACGACCGGTATTATGCGCGGAAAATTGTTTTGCGCATGTACTGGGATGACGAGGAAACGCCCAGTGTAGAAGTGCCGATCGGCGATTTTTTCGGAATTGGGCATGGCGTAATCAAAACATTTGCTTCGCTTCCGCTTTCTATGAATCCGGAAAACGGAAAAGGATTTAATTGCTATTTCCCCATGCCGTTTTCTTCCAGAGCCCGTGTAACGGTTACCAATGAATGCACAGGGCCGCTGATGTTCTTCTGGTATATCGATTACGAAGAATACGAAACACTTCCCGAAAATACAGGCCGGTTCCATGCACAATGGCGAAGAGAAAATCCAACGAAGGGCTAGGGAAGCAATCCCGAGATTCATCAGGATGAAAGTCAGGTTCTTCAGTATCTGCGCGATCACACTTGGAAAGTGCCCAATTGCACGGGCGACGATAACTACGTCATTCTGGAAGCAGAGGGCTGCGGTCAATATGTCGGCTGCAATCTGAATATCGATTGTTTTGAGCGGCAGACAAACGATTGGTATGGGGAAGGCGATGACATGTTCTTTATCGATGGCGAAGCATGGCCGCCCGCTATCCATGGTACCGGGACGGAAGATTATTTCTGTACGGCTTTCTGTCCACGAACCGAATATCAATCGCTGTTCTCAGGGCTTACGCTTTACGGGCACGATGCGCCGAAAAACGGCTGGGCCTGGAGCGGAAAAAACTCCATGTATCGGTTCCATATAACTGATCCTATTCGCTTCCGCAAATCGATTCGTTTTTCTATTGAACACGGACATGCCAATAATCTTTCACATGATTATTCTTCTACGGCTTATTGGTATCAAATTGAACCGCATCGCTATTATCCTACGCTTTTGCCGGTTGAACAGCGGTTGCCGCGCGAAAACAATCCTGATGATTGAGAACTTGATAAAAAAGAGGACTTTGGAAAAATCCAAAGTCCTCTTTTTCTTACAGCTCTCTTTTGCGGTAAAACACGATCGAAAGCCGCCACGAAAGCACATAAAGTAAGACAATTATCAAGACAACAGCGGCCAAAATCCAAACTCCGCCGACGGGCAGGGCAAACTGCAAACCCAATCCGGCTGCAATCGTTCCGCCTGCGGTCATCAGGCCGATCATCACATAAAAGGCGATTCGTCCTTTCTCTGTACCGAATTTAAAAACCAGCGGCAGCAAAAGCGTGGGCGCCAGCATTCCCAAGGCTAAAAGAATCACTGCCATCCCCAATAAAGAATCGAGCGAAAAATACCCGTTGAGCTGCATACGGACAATCGTCGCCGCTATGGAAATCACATAAGCCGCCGCTCCGAAAATCAATCCGATGAGATATTTCGAAGAAACAAGCTGACTGCGGGTATAGGGGAGCGTGGCACTGTATAGCGTCCATTTGTCGTGTTCGTCGTAGGACATCAGCGTGACGGGGATCATGCTGGAAATCAAAACCGGATAAAGAATAAAGAAAATATTATCATCGCCGAAAAACGAAACAGCCAGAAAGACAATAACGATCAAAAGAAAAGGCCGGCAGTATTTTGCCGTCATGTAGAATTCTTTCAGCAACAGACCTTTCATATCAGGCACGCTCCTTTACCATAAAGATGAACAGTTCTTCCATGCTGACGGGTGAAACCGGGAATCCGGCCGGAACAGCGTCGCGTTTTACCAGCGCCTGTACACCGTAAGGGGAAACCTTTTTCCCTTTGATAGCGTCGGCGTCCAGTTCTTCGAGCTGCTCTTTCGAACACTGAACCAATCCGTATTCTTCGAGCAAAACATCTTTTTCCTCGCATAAAAGCAGCTGGCCTTGGTGGAGGAAAGCGATATAATCACAGATTTTTTCAAGATCGCTTACGATGTGGGAAGAAATCAGCACGGCGTGGTTTTCGTCGCGGGTGAATTCGCCAAACATCTCCACCACTTCGTCGCGTACAACCGGGTCTAATCCGGACGTAGCTTCGTCGAGAATCAGCAGCTTGGGATGATGTGCTAGCGCAACGGCAATTCCCATTTTCATTTTCATTCCCCGGGAAAAGTCTTTGAACGCTTTGTCGGCAGGCAAAGCGAGTTTTTTCAGATAATCCTTAAACAAAGCGTCGTCCCAGTTTTTGAATGTATGGCGCATGATGTTGGCGATCTGTCCGGCGGTCATAAACTGCGGAATGCCTACTTCGTCCAGCACCACGCCGATATCCTGTTTGGTAAGTACCGTGTTTTTTTGGTTGTCCTGTCCGAAAAGCGTGATCGTGCCGCTGTCTTTACGGATCATATCCAGAATCAGCTTGATCGTGGTGCTTTTTCCGGCGCCGTTTTCGCCCACCAGCCCCAGAATACAGCCGCTGGGCAGCGTGAGATTCAGATTCTGAAGCCGGAATCCGGGATAAGTTTTTGTCAGGTTTCTGATTTCGAGTGCGTTCATTATGACTCCTCCAAAATAAATCGGAATAGGTCGAGCAGTTCTTCCTTACTGAGTTTGCAGGCGGCTGCAAGCTGTGTGATTTTCTGCATGTGCGCTTCGATCTGCTTCAGGGTTTCTTCCCGCAGCAGTTCTACATTTTTGCGGGCTACAAAACAGCCTTTGGCGGGAAGCGTGTAGATAAATCCTTCGCGTTCCAGCTCGTCATAGGCGCGTTTGGTTGTGATTACGCTGATCCGCAGGTCTTTGGCCAGATTGCGGATGGAGGGGAGTGCTTCATCTTCTTTTAAATCTCCGCTGATGATCTGATTTTTGATCTGCGTGTAAATCTGATCGTAGATCGGTGTGCCGCTTTTGTTATCGATTAAAATGGTCACGCCATCACCTCACAGTTAACTGTATAGCTACAGTATATACAGTAGATACAGCTTTGTCAATAGGCAAGATCAAAATTTGTAAAAGCGCTTGACAAACTTGGTCTATTGTTATAGACTCAGGGTGTGGTCTATAGTAATAGACCATCGGGAGGTGTAAAAATGGAAAATCCGAAGCTTTGCGAGAGCGAATATCGCTTTATGTGCGTGGTATGGGAAAACGAGCCGGTTTCGAGCGGCACGCTGGTGAAATTGTGTGCCGAAAAGCTGGGCTGGAAAAAAGCCACGACCTATACTGTTTTGAAAAAACTGGGTGAAAAGGGTTTTTTGGTGAATGCGAACGCAACGGTACATTCGCTGGTTTCAAAAGCCGAAGTGCAGACGTTCGAAAGCGAATCGATTGTAGACCGCGCGTTTGCGGGTTCGCTGTCATCGTTTGTAGTGGCTTTTACCCAGGGGAGAGAGCTCAGCGAAGAAGAGGCCGATGAAATTCGTGCCCTAATCGACCGTTACCGGAAGGAGGGCTGACAATGGACTGGTTGCTTTCTTTTTTGCGGGAAGCGTTTCTCACCACTTTTGAAATGAGCGGGTCCGTGCTGATTGTCGCGTTCGTGGTGGTTTTGGTTGTGATGCTGCTGCGCCGCATTCGCGTGCCGCAATGTATTCCCGGGCTGCTGTGGCTGCTGGTAGCCGTGCGGATGCTGACGCCTGTGCTGCCGGTGTCGCCGGTCAGTGTGATGAACATTCCGATTCTGGAAGACGCGGCTCAAACGATGTCCGGTTCTTTGCGTGAGAGTTTGCACGGCGATTTTGAGGTCGCAGTCGATGTGCCGGGCGGACGGAATGAATTTCAGGAGATTGTGGATGCCGGCGTAGAACCCGAAACCACCGAATTTGGCTGGCGGGCGGTTTTCTATACGCGTGATGAAAACGGGAATATTCTGCCGGCCCAGCGCGCGTATGATACCGTGGTGCCGGTGCTTGCGGTTATATGGGCGGTTGGCGTTTTGGCTTTCTGGCTGTTCGGCCTGATTTCTTACGGACTGCTGCTGCACCGTCTGCGTTTTGCCGTGCGGGATGATCAGGCGCCGCCGCATCTGAATGTCTGGCTTTCAGACCGCGTCAAAACGCCATGCCTGGTGGGTATTTTCCGCCCCAGAATCATTTTGCCGTTCGGCCTGAGCGAAAAACAGCGGGCGTTTGTTTTGTGCCACGAGGAAGAACACCTGCGACACGGTGACGCCGTTTGGAAGCTGCTGGGCTATCTGATGATGAGCGTTTATTGGTATCATTATTTTCTTTGGATGCTCTACAGCGTTTTTCTGGAAGATCTGGAATTGGCGTGCGATGCGCGTGTTTTGCAGCGGATGGGCGAGAATGTAAAAGCTGACTACAGCGAAGCGCTCGTCGATTTCTCCACGCGCCGCCGGATGGTTTCGGTCGTGCAGATCGCGTTTGGCGAAAACTATACACGCGACCGGGTTCGCTCGGTTCTGCGCTGGAAAAAGCCGCTGCGCGTGCTGATTGTCCCTGCTTTGGTGATTTGTGTGTTGCTTTGCGGTACTTTGCTCACCAACGCGAAAGAATCGGCCGCTTTGCTGCGGGGACGTTCGTTCGGGGCTGTGTACGAAGCTTATGGCGAACAGGCGGCGGACACGTTTTCCGGCGAATGGTTTTCCGTTACAGAAGATTTGGTGTTGTATCGGGCCGATGCCGAACAGGGCATTTGGCATCGGGTGGGCACGCTGAAAGAAGGGCGGAAATCGGATCGCGAAGTTTTTGTCAGCGATTTCGATTCCTCTTTTGATGCTTCCGCTTTGTATGATGTGCTCGATCAGGTGTATGTGGTTACCGAACCGGATGACAATACAGTTTTGTGGCGCATCATGACGACGAAAGACAATCGGGTTTTGCTGGCTAAGGTAGAAGGTTATCTCAGCGAAACAGCACATACGGCCGCTTTGTATCGGCTGGATGCCGGCTATTACGACCCGCCGGAAGAACCTGCGTTCCCGGCCGGAACGTATACCGGTATAAAACTTGCAGATTGGGGCGCCTGGTACAGCATGATCCCTGACTCCGCGTGGGTACGTTCCCTGCGTGTCACGATAACGGACGATACTTTCTCCGTTTCGGGAGATCGGGCTCCGACAGACATAGCAATGCCGTTTGAAGGGGAACAAGTTCAATATTTTCTCGAAACAGCCGCAGGAGCAAACAACTGGTATGTGGCGGATGAACAAGGCGAGCAAACTAGTTGGCGGCTGATTGAGCGCGACGGCCATTTGTATGTAGGATATTGGCGGTCGTTCGGCGAAAGTGATTATATGTTGTGCTGCTTTATGGCGGAACTTTCAGCTCAATAAATCCAAAATAGGGTGAAAACAATGGGAAGTCGCCTGTCAGCGGGAGGTAGAGATGGAAAAGTTAAAACTTATTGAACCCACAATGGAATATAGCTGTGAGATACAGAATTTTCGGCAGGAGTTTCTTGATTGCGGGGACAGCTTAGACGGCTGCGGTTCGCTTGAAAGATTCGAGCGTTGCGAAGATTGGTTGGAGCAGGTGGAACGCTGCAAAAAATGGGAGACAGTCCCTAAGAACTGGGTCCCCGCCACGCAGTTTATCTGCGTCAGGGAGAGCGACGGTAAAGTGGTTGGGGTCATTCAGGTGCGGCATGAACTCAGCGATTATTTGCGCAATTATGCCGGACACATAGGTTACTCGGTAAGGCCGTCTGAACGAAGAAAGGGTTATGCGGCCTGGATGTTACAGAACGTGCTTCCATACTGCAAATCTTTGGGGATTCACGATGTTATGGTATCCTGCCTTGCGGACAATGAGGGGAGCAGGCGGACGATACTGCGAAGTGGCGGTGTTTACGACGGGACTGTTCGGGAATCTCGAGAAGATGTGTTGTTGGAAAAGTATTGGATTCATATCTGATTGAAAGACGGTTTGCTTATGCAGGCCGTCTTTTCTTTGTTTGTCCAAAAGCGTTCGTGCCGCATACACTGTTAAAAACGAAGAATGGGAGTGAGGGAAGATGGAAAATACCGTGATCGTTGTCAGCTCCGTGACCTATGCGATGAAAAGCCGTGACCTGTTGGCGTCTCATGGGATACGGGCTTATGTGGAACGTGTAGCGCGAACCCCGTCTACGGGATGCGGATACGGCGTGTATGTTCCGGAAGAAACGGATGAAGCCGAAGAAATTTTGCGTTCGCACGGTGTGCGGATTCTCAGCCGTGCCGCGCGCCGAAAGAAGGATAGCATATGATCTATCTGGATAATGCCGCAACAACTTATCCCAAGCCTAAAAATGTGGTGGATGCCGTTACACAGGCTTTGTACCGCCGCGGAGCTAACCCCGGACGCAGTGGGTATGCCATGGCAATGGAAACGGACCGGGCGATTTATCTGTGCCGTCGCAAAGCGGCGCAGCTTTTTGATGTCGGAGAACCTGAAAACGTAATTTTTACGCCCGGATGCACACAGGCCATCAATATCGTGCTCAAAGGGCTGCTCCATAACGGGGATCATGTGGTGGTGTCCGATCTGGAACACAACGCGGTTATGCGCCCGCTCGAAGGAATGCGAGAACAGGGAGTTACCTGGACGGCGGCTCATGTTACGCCGGGCGACCCGGATGCTACGGTAGATGCGTTCCGGAAAAGCCTGCGGCCCAATACGAAATTGATCATTTGTACCCATGCTTCCAATGTGTTCGGCATTCGTTTGCCTGTCGAGCGGCTGGCGGCGCTGGCGCATGCATATGATATTCTTTTTGCTGTGGATGCGGCACAGTCTGCCGGCGTATTGCCTTTGCGTCTGCGTACAGACGGCATCGACTTTATCTGTGCGGCGGGGCATAAGGGGTTGTTCGGCCCCATGGGTACCGGGTTTTTGATTACGGAAAAGGGTGACCGCCTGCGCCCATTCTGTGAAGGCGGAACGGGAAGCCTTTCCGTTAGCCTGACACAGCCCGAAACCCTGCCCGATCGCTTTGAAAGCGGCACACAGAATGTACCGGGAATCTGCGGACTTTCGGCCGGGCTTGATTTTGTGCTTCAAAAAACGCCCGAAGCGATTCATCGAGCGGAGATAGGCGTTTTAACCGGAATCTATGACGGACTTTCGTCTATCCCGGGGGTGCGGCTTTATACTGCACGGCCGGATGCACGTCATTTTGCGCCGGTTCTTTCTTTTAATTTGGATGGGCTTGCCAGCGAAGAAACCGGCGCTGCTCTGGCCGAGCGGGGAATTGCTGTACGCTGCGGACTGCATTGCGCGCCGCAGGCGCACCAAGCGTTCGGAACGCTTGAAACAGGTACGGTTCGGGTTTCGCCGTCCGTATTTACAACCCGCCAGCAGGCTGGAACTTTTGTTGCACAGGTACGCCGCCTTGCGGAAAGATCTCATAAATCCGGTATGGAAAAGGCTGTCGGAATTTAATTCTTTCTTTCTCTTGCAAATTGATGATTTCATGGTACAATATAAAAGGAGAGTTAGCTGTATTTTCCTATTTTAAGTTGCGAGGATGTGAATGATTTTGGAAGAAATAAAAAATATTCTTCGCTCGGTTTTCTTCGCATTTTCTCAGTTCACGCTCTTCGATCTGATCGATATTCTTTTGGTTGCTTTTATGATCTACAGTTTGGTCCGTTTTGTTCGGGAAACCCGCGCGGTACAGCTGGTAAAAGGTATCGTTTTTCTGATCGTTGCGTATGTGATTTCCGGTTCGCTCCGGCTGAGTGTGCTTAATTCATTGCTTACGTATTTTTTCCAGTTTGCGTTTGTCGCCCTTCTGATCGTTTTTCAGCCGGAAATTCGAAGAGCGCTGGAACAGCTCGGAAAAAGCAATGTAGGCCGGTCTTTGGCCAGCGCGATGACGTCTACTGTGCGTGATAACGAAGAGGAACGGGCGTACATACGCCATTCCATTACAGAAGTGGCCAATGCGATCTATGCTTTGCAGCGGC
Organism: uncultured Clostridia bacterium; assembly: GCA_944384905.1. Lineage (GTDB taxonomy): Bacteria > Bacillota > Clostridia > Oscillospirales > Acutalibacteraceae > RGIG7265. The sequence continues at coordinate 25,374 of CALWVE010000013.1, read as the reverse complement.
TGAAAATGGGTGCGCTGATTGTATTTGAGCGCCAAACCAAGCTGGGCGAAATCGCCGATACGGGTACCATTCTTGATGCGGAAGTAACGGCGCAACTGGTTGGCAATGTGTTTTTTAACAAAGCTCCTCTGCACGACGGCGCCGCTATTATTCGCGACGGCAAGCTTCATGCGGCGGGTTGTATTTTGCCGCTGACGACCAACGATAATGTGAGTGCCGATCTGGGAACCCGGCATCGTGCCGCACTGGGTATGAGCGAGAACTCCGATGCGGTTATTGTTGTGGTTTCAGAAGAAACAGGGCAGATTTCCATCGCTTTAAACGGCGTGCTTACCCGCGATTATACCCGCGATACCCTGATTGTCCGCTTGGAAAATCTTTTGATCCCGCAGGAAAAAGGAAATGAAAAAGAAGGTACGTTTTCAGTTTTAAGGAGGGGAAAGCAGCATGGCAGAACCAAATAAACCCGCCGAAACCGAAAATCTTCACACAGAGTCCTCCGCACAGGCAGAAAAAACGTCTGCCGTTCAAAAAGAAAAACGCGAACGAAAAAACAAACCGGCCGATAAGCAACTTTTTAGCTTGACGAACCTTTTTTTTAATAATCGGTTTGTTTTGGTGTTCTCACTTGTTTGTGCGCTTTTAATGTGGCTGGTTACTTCCGTAACCAGTACAGAAAATCGCTCCCGCGTGATTTATAATGTACCGGTCGATATTGTCGTTTCCGATGATGCCGGAAACTTACAGGTGTTTGCGCAAAGTGTGCAGACGGTCAATATTTCGATCCAAGGCAGCAACCTGATCATCAATAAAATTACTGAAAACGATGTTCGCGCAACGGCTGTGCTTGACGATACGTCTACAATGATGGAAGACGGCAATGGCGGGATGGCTACTTATAAACTTCAGATTGAGGCGGCCAAAAACGGAAACGAACTGGCCGATTTTGAGGTTGTCGATTGCAGTGAATCTTCCGTTGTTGTAAAAGTGGATGAACCGATGGAAAGCACATTCCCTGTTACGCTGAGCAGCAACTATCAGGTAGGGGAAGACTACTATGTTAATGCGCCGGCGTTCTCAACGGAAACGGTTACAATTGCCGGTCCGGCGTCGGTTGTCAAGCGGATTCATACGGTTGCCGCAGACCATACGTTTGAAGGCGAGCTTACAGAATCCCAGAAATTCACCTGTCCGCTTTTGCTGCTTGATGACAGCGGCCAGGCGGTAGAGAGCCAGTATCTTACCTTGTCTACGGATACGGTAGAAGTTTCGCTTACGGTTTATGCCCGTAAGACACTGAGCCTGAAACCGGCATTTTTGAACATGCCGTCGGATTTCCCCGAGGATCGTATTTCGGTTTCACCCGAGACGATCGAGGTGGCAGGAGCCAAAGATACGCTGGCCAATCTGACGGAATTGACGCTGGATACGGTTGTGGACTTCTCGGAGTTTACGATTTCCAATAATTCCGTGGAAGTTGATATCATTCTGCCGTCGGGCTTTAAAAACATCGGGAATGTCTATAAGGCGACGATCACTGTAGACCTGACAGGTTACACGCAAGGCGTGTTTACTGTCTCTCAAATTTATGACAAGAACGCATCGGATAACCAGCACGTTACCCTGCTGACCAATAAAATTGAGATTACGGCGATCGGCCCGAAAGATGTTATCGCAAAACTGACGAACCTTTCGTTCTATTGTGTGGTCGATCTGACGAACACCAATAATGTATATGGTAAAGTTGAATTGCCGGCTTCGGTCAGTATTTATAACAATACAACATGTTGGGTTACGGGGTCCTATACAGTGAATGTAGAGATCAGCGAATCCCCACCGGATAGTTCTTCTTCATAATCTATCTTAAAATAAGCGGCTGCCGGATGCTCCGGCAGCTGTTTTTTATGTGCGTGTTTATGAAATTGCAATCAAAAGTGTTGCAACCGGCGGTGCAAAATGCTAAAATAAATCTGAATATAGTTGAATAAATGGGGGACGCTGTGTGAATATCAAAATATGGAAAAATCTTTCGCTGGATAAAGACGCAGCGGCTGAATTGGCACAGCGTTATGATCTGCCGCTTTTTACAGCGATGCTCATGCAGATACGCGGCTATACAGATCCTGCGGTTGTGCATGATATGCTGGAAAACGACGGCGAACCGGAAGACCCGTTTCTGCTTAAAGATATGGATCGTGCCGTTGAACGTGTGCGGCGCGCTGTGGAAGACTTTGAAAAAATCGCTATTTACGGCGATTATGATGCAGATGGCATTACCGCCACATCTTTGCTGTATACCTATTTGGATACTTGTGGGGCGGATGTGCTGTATTATATTCCGGAGCGCGACACGGAAGGCTACGGCATGAATCCGGAAGCCGTTCGCCAGCTGGCCCGGCAGGGCGTAAAATTGATTGTTACGGTTGATAACGGAATTGCATCGATTGAAGAAATCCGCCTGGCAGCTGAACTTGGTATGGATGTGGTTGTAACCGATCACCATCGTCCGCAAGGAGCACTGCCCGAAGCGGTTGCCGTGGTAGACCCTTATCGAGCCGATTGTCCGAGCCCGTTTAAAGGGTATTCCGGCTGCGGCGTGGCTTTTAAGCTGGTTCAGGCGATGGAAGGCGGAATCAGTGACGCACAAGATTTGTTGGAACAATACGCCGATCTGGTTGCCGTTGGAACGATCGGCGATGTGATGCCGGTTACCGGAGAAAACCGCCTGTTTATCCGTCACGGGCTTGCTATGCTGGAAAACGGGGAACGCTGCGGCTTTTCTTCGCTTCTTCAAAAAAGCAGTGCGGTGGGACGCCGCCTGACGGCTACGACGGTCGCCTTTACGCTGGTTCCGCGTATCAACGCCGCCGGCCGTATGGGAAGCGCGGCAAGAGCCGTCAGCCTGCTGGTAAGCGAAGATCCCGATGAAGCCGAAAGCTTGGCAGAAGATATTTGCTTTGCCAATACCGAGCGCCGCACAACGGAATCAAAAATTATGGAGCAGGTAGAAGCGCAGCTCGCCGCTCATCCGGAGTTTTTGTTGGATCGTGTACTTGTCGTAGATGGAGAAGACTGGTTCCACGGGGTGACCGGTATTGTGGCCTCCCGCTTGGTGGAGCGCTATGGCCGTCCGTGTATTGTGATTTCCCGCTCCGGCGATCAGGCCAAAGGCTCGGGACGCAGTGTGGAAGGTTTTTCGCTTTTTGATGCCGTTCATAGCTGCCGTGATTTGCTGCAGCGCTATGGCGGTCACCCGATGGCGGCCGGTTTGTCGCTGACTTCCGATCAGATTCCGGTTTTCCGGCGGCAGATCAATGAGTATGCCCATAAAGCTGCCCCTAAAATGCCGGCACCTGTGGTGGTGACCGACTGCAAGCTCAATCCCGCGGCTCTGCGCCCCGATATTCCCGAAAGCATTGCCGTGCTGGAACCCTTCGGTACGGGAAACCCCGAACCGCTTTTCGGTTTGTTCGATCTGGAACTGCTGGATATCGTGCCGGTAGGGGGAGGAAATCATCTGCGCCTGGTGTGTACGCGGGGCGGAACGGTGGTTCATCTGATGAAGTTTTTTACGCGTCCGGAGGAATTTCCTTATGCGCCCGGCGCGCATATCGATTTTGCCGTAACCCTGGAAACAAAAGAATTCCGGGGCGAAAAGACGCTGAGTGTTTTGGTAAAAGAAATGAAGCCTGCCGGGTTTGACAGCGAAAAAGCGCTGCATGCCCTGCGGATTTACGAATCGTATTGCCGGGGCGAATCGATGAAAAAAGCCACGGCTTCCTGGCTAATACCGGATCGCGCTTTTTTTGCGGCGGTGTATCGTTTGCTGCGGCAGGCGGGCGGCTGGCAGAAGGACGAATGGGGCTTGATCAGTGCGCTTTCGCTTCCGGGCGAAGCCGTGGGACGCCTTTTGATTGCTTTGGATGTGCTTGAAGAGCGTGGGCTGATTCGGCGCGATGCGGCGTCCGGTGTGCTTTCCCTATGCCCAACAGCGGAAAAGCAGAATCTGGAAGCTTCCCCGGTATTTGCGCAGATTCATAAACTGTGTGTGCTGTAATCGATAGTGTTTGAAAGGGAATTGCGAGCGATGGAAGAAGTAAGAAAACAAGACGAACTGGATATCCTGCATGATGAATTGTTGCAGGAAATGAAAAACAGCGGCCGCGAGTATCAGACCGATCGTATCGAGCAGGCGTATCTGTTTGCGCGGGAAGCACATAAAGATCAAAAGCGTCTTTCGGGAGAGCCGTATCTGATCCATCCGCTGGCGGTTGCAAAACAGCTGGTCGATCTGGGTATGGATTCCGAATCCGTGATGGCCGGGCTTCTGCACGATGTGGTGGAAGATACGCCGGTAGAGCTCAGCGAAATCCGTTCCCGGTTTGGCAAGGAAGTAGCCAATCTGATCGACGGGCTGACGAAAATCGAAAAAATCCCGTTTACTTCCCGCGAAGAAGAACAGGCGGAAAACGTGCGCAAAATGCTCATCGCCATGGCGGGCGATATCCGCGTAATTATCATTAAACTGGCCGACCGTGTGCATAATATGAGCACCATGCAGTTCCAGTCTCCGCAGAAGCAGCGCGATAAATCGCGCGAAAGCATGGAAATCTATGCGCCGATCGCACACCGCCTTGGTATCCGCGGAATCAAGGAATATCTGGAAGATACGTCTCTGCGCTATCTGGACCCGGTAGCTTATAAAGAGATTGAAGACGCGCTGGAAGCGCTCACGCACGACCGGGAAGACTTTATCGAGCGCACCAAGAAAGAAATCAGCGACCGTGTTTCCCAGACAATTCCCGGTATTTATATCGAAGGCCGCGTGAAAAGCATCAATGGCATTTACCGCAAGGTGTTTTTACAGGGGAAAAGCCTGGATGAAATTTTTGATATTTTTGCCGTGCGCGTGATTGTGGATAACCTGAACGACTGTTACAATGTGCTGGGTATTATCCACGATATGTTCCGGCCGCTGCCCAACCGTTTTAAGGATTATATCTCCACGCCGAAAGCCAATATGTATCAGTCGCTGCATACAACGGTTATGGGCAAGGACGGTATTCCGTTTGAAGTACAGATCCGCACTTGGGAAATGCACCATACGGCTGAATACGGTATCGCCGCGCACTGGAAATATAAGCTTGGCATAGGCAAGGGCGGGGAGACCGGCCTCGACCAGCGCCTTACCTGGATTCGCCAGGTGCTCGATAACCAAAGCGAGGGCGACGCCACCGATGTGGTGAACACTATTAAAAGTGATCTTTCTACAGAGGATGTTTTTGTCTTTACGCCCAAAGGCGATGTAATCTCTCTTCCGGCTGGTTCCAACGTAATCGACGTGGCTTATGCCATTCATAGCGCGGTGGGCAACCGTATGATCGGCGCGAAAGTGGATAAACGCATTGTTTCGCTGGATTATAAAGTAAAAACGGGCGAAATCGTTGAAATTCTCACCACGAAAGAAGCCGGACACGGCCCCAGCCGCGACTGGCTCAATATGGTGAAAACCAGTGAAGCCCGCAATAAGATCCGGACCTGGTTTAAAAAGGAACGCCGCGAAGAAAATATCGCCGAAGGCAAAGTGATGGTGGAACGCGAATTCAAGCGCAACAACATCGAACTGCTTCCCGAACTGATTACCCTGATGCTCGAAACGATCGGGCGCAAAAACGGATGCAGTACGGAAGACGATTTCTATGCGGCTGTGGGCTATGGCGGCGTGCAGCTGTGGAAAGTTTTGCCGCGCGTCAAAGAAGAATACCAGAAGATGAAAAAGCCGGTTCAGGAGATCCCCACCATTCCGCAGGCACCGGTTTCTTCGAAGGCTTCCGGCGGCGTTTTGATCGACGGCATGGATAACTGCCTGATTAAATTTTCCCGCTGCTGCAGTCCGCTGCCCGGCGACGATATTGTGGGCTTTATTACCCGCGGCTACGGCGTTTCCATTCATAAACGCAGCTGTTCCAATGTCCCGCGTGATCTGGTTCATTGCCAGGAGCCGGAACGCTGGGTGGCCGCCCGTTGGGCCGGCAATGTAAAAGAGGATTTCAAAGCCTCGCTTCAGGTTGTTTCCGCAGACCGCGCCGGTTTGCTTGCTGATGTCACCATTCTGCTTTCGAATATGCATATGTTTATTCATACGCTCAATTCCAGAGAGCTCAAAAACGGCAATGCATTGATTATGATTACGCTCGCGGTAAACAGCATCGATCAGCTCAATAAAATTATCGACAAACTGCGTAAGATCAACGGCGTGATTTCCGTTGACCGCATTTAAAGGAGATTCTATGCTCAAAGTGGTTGCCTACACAGGCGGAGAACAGCAGGAAAATTGTTATTTGGTGCGCGACGAAATCACAGGGGAGACAGCGCTGATCGATCCCGGCTTTCAGTCCCCGGCGCTTCAAAAAGCGCTTGAAGATGAAAAGATCACGCTGATTTTGCTCACGCACGGTCATTTCGATCATATCGGTGGGGTAGACGCTTACCGTAAGGGCGCAAAAGTCATGGCTTTGCGCCAGGAAGCGCCCTTGCTTGCCGATGCTGAGCTGAATCTTTCTGCCTGGGTTTCTCCCGATCGGCTGCTTTCGGTCTTGCCGGATCAGCTGCTGGAAGACGGCGACACCGTCCGTTTGGGCGAAACGGTTTTCACGGTTCTGGAAACGCCCGGCCATACGGCGGGAAGCTGTTGCTACTATACGGAAGGCTGGCTGTTTTCGGGCGATACACTGATGGCGTCCACTGTGGGGCGCACGGATTTTCCCACAGGCGACGGACGAGCGTTGATGCAGTCTCTGCAAAAGCTGGCCGCTTTGCCGGGCGATACGCAGGTTTGCAGCGGACACGGGCCGAATTCCACGCTTGCCCGCGAAAAAGAAAACAATCTATATTTGCGCGCTTTCTAAGCGCTTGAAAGGATTTTACATGCTTTTATTGATCCATGGACACGATTTTCATTATGAAACCGAAAATCTTTGCCGTGTCTTTTTTCCATATGAAGCGATTCGCGTCCGTACCCAGCCGGACGAAGAAGAGCATACCGTCGTTGCCCGCGCTTTTATCGAGCCGAACGGGGCAGGTGAAAACTATTTTGCCTCTCTGACGATCGGAGAACATACTGAAACGGCCGAAGATCACGCGGATACCGTGCTGGATAATGCGGGACGGGAACGCCGGCTGGTGCTGGTTCTGTTTGATGTTCTCACGCGTTTTACGGGCTATCGCCCGGCGTGGGGTATTCTCACGGGTGTGCATCCCATCAAGCTGTTCCGCAGCGTGGCACAGAATTCTTCTCCGGAAGAAGCCGTCCGCTATTTTACCGATCACCTGCTGGTTTCTCCCGAAAAAGCCGAACTGGCGCGCCGTACAGCCGAAGTGCAGGAGCCGTTTGTTCAGGCCAGCGGGGAGAATAGCTTCAGTCTGTATGCTTCCGTGCCGTTTTGTCCTACGCGCTGCTCTTATTGCTCGTTTGTTTCCCAAACGGTGGAGCGTTCGGCGCGTCTGATTCCCGAATATGTGGATAAACTATGCGAAGAGCTGGCCTATACGGCCGGCGTTACCAAGAAAGTCGGGCTGAAACTCGATTCCGTTTACATCGGCGGTGGTACTCCCACTACGTTTTCGGCCGAACAGCTTGCTCGCACGATCCAGACGATCCGCAGCAACTTCGATCTCTCTGATTGCAAGGAATTCACCGTAGAAGCCGGACGCCCCGATACGATTACCCGGGAAAAGCTGATCGCATTGCGTGAAAACGGCGTGACCCGCATCAGCATCAACCCGCAGAGCCTTAACGATGAAGTTTTGCACCGGATCGGCCGCGCACATTCCGCCGGACAGACGATTGAAGCCTTTAAATTGGCACGTTCGCTGGGTTTTGACAACATCAATATGGACCTGATCGCCGGTTTGCCGGGCGATACGCCCGAAACCTTCCGCGAAACACTCGACGCCGTATTGGAACTGGGTGCGGAAAACGTGACGGTTCATGCTCTGGCGCTCAAGCATTCCGCACGCATGATGCAGCAGGCGGATATTGAGCAGACGCACCGCGACGGCGCGTCTGCCGCGGCTATGATTAACTATGCCAACGAAGCGCTGACGGCGGTGGGTTATCTGCCGTATTATCTCTATCGTCAAAGTCGCATGGTGGGCAATCTGGAAAACACCGGCTGGTGCAAACCGGGCTATGCCTGCGCGTATAATATTTACACCATGGATGAAACACAGACGGTGGTGGCCTGCGGCGCAGGCGGCGTTACTAAAGTCCGTTCCCCGTATTCCGAGCGTTTGGAGCGCATATTCAACTTTAAATATTCATATGAATACGTCAGCCGCTTTTCGGAGCTTCTGACCAGAAAGGACGGGATTCAAACACTTTATGAGCAGTTTCGGCAGCAGTTATCTTAAATATATCAGCCATCTCGAACAGATCAACGACGCCGCCCTGCGCGATCCGGCGCGTATGATTGCCGAGGTTGAGGCTTCGTATACAGAAAATTTGCAGAATATTGCCCGGCATATTGTTAACAATCACCGTTCGGCGCATATTGTGATGCTGGCCGGTCCCAGCAGCAGCGGAAAAACAACCACAGCGCATCTTTTGCGCGATCATTTGCGTTTTTTCAACGTACACGTGGAAATTATTTCGCTGGATGATTTTTATCTGGGCTCCGATAAGGCTCCGCTTTTGCCGAGCGGCGAGCAGGATTTTGAATCGGTTGATGCGCTCGATACCACAGCAGTGCGCGACTGTTTGGCCGCTATTGCGCGCGGAGAATCGTATGATGTGCCGCGCTTTGATTTTACCCGCGGTCAGCCCGCCCCGCAGAAAATCCCGCTGGATCTGGGCAAAGACGGAATTGCCATTGTAGAGGGTATCCATGCGCTTAATCCATTGTTTACGGCTCATTTAAGCGAAGAAAGTGCCGTGCGGCTGTATGTGAGTGTTAAGCAAATGATTAAGGATGCCAATGGGGAAGTGATTTCGCCGATGGATCTGCGTTTGGTTCGCCGGATCGTGCGTGATATGCAGTTCCGTTCCACGCCGGTGGAACGCACTCTTTCTATGTGGCCTAACGTGGTGGCCGGGGAAGATAAGTATATCCGTCCCTATCGGATGACAGCCGATTATACCGTCAATTCCATCCATATTTACGAGCCTTGCGTGCTGCGTGCTATGGCAATCCCGGTCTTGCGTTCCGTGGCTCCCGATGATCCGCACTACCGCAAGGCGAGGGATTTGGAGGCGCGTTTGATGCGGTTTGAGCCGGTTGATGCCGATCTGGTACCGGCTTGTTCCATGTTGCGCGAGTTTATCGGTGGTTAAGGCGGCTGCATTCATATTTTCTTAACGATTGCATGCTTGAAATCAAAAGGAAAATGCTATATAATAACTGCATATCCATGCAATATGCAGATTTTGACTACAGCGTAAAGGAGATTGGAACATGAGCGTTTTAGACGATGTGCTTGTGAATGTAAAAAGTGCGGCGGAAGCTGCCGGCCGGGCTGCCGGTCATTTTGCCGATGTATCCAAGCTTCGCGTGGCTGCGGCAGAACTGCGCAGCGAACTGGATAAACAATATAAGAAATTGGGGCAGGCTGTGTATGCTTCTTCCCGTTCGGGAGCCGATTGTCCGGAACTGATCGAAGATTACGTTCAGGCGATTGATGAACTGACCGAACAGCTGAAGTCTGTTACACAGGAGCTGGAAGCTATGGATTCCAGACCGAAATGTCCAGCCTGCGGTATGGCTGCACAGAAAGACGATATCTTCTGCAGCCGTTGCGGAGCCAAGCTTCGTGGTTGATTGATGAAAATTCATGCAGAGGAGCACCCGTTATGGCTGCCCCTCTGTTTTCATGTGTTGTATCCGGTCTTTGTGGGGCGGTGCTGCGCATATAACTGAACCAAACTGGTTTGGATTGGAGATGTATAAGTTTGTCAGAAGCAACAATAAAGACCGGAAAACCAAGGAGACAGTCGTTTTTGCATGGTGCGCTGATTCTTACGGTCAGCATGATTATCGTCAAGGTGATCGGCGCCGTATTTAAGATTCCGCTCAATGCCGTTATTGAAGAAACCGGTATGGGCTATTTCAATACGGCCTATGCATTCTATAGCCCGCTGTACGCCCTGGCTACGGCTGGTTTCCCGATCGCTATCGCCCGAATGGTATCCGAAAATTATACGTTGGGCCGCTACCGCGATATCCGAATGGTTCATCGCGCATCGATCCGCATTTTTTTTGTTACCGGTACGGCCGGTATGCTGATTATGTGGCTGGGGGCACGGCCGTTCCTTTCCTTTATCAATAACGATGGCGCATTTCCGGCTATGATGATGCTGGCTCCCACGATTCTCTTCACCTGCCTGAACTCGATTTATCGAGGCTATTACGAAGGCTTGCGGGATATGTATCCCACGGCTATGAGTGAAATTATCGAAGCGCTGGTTAAGCTTGTGATCGGGCTTACAGGTGCTTGGCTGGTGATCGATCTTGCCTTAAAAGAATACAGTGCTTCCGGCACGGTTTTCGGCGGCGCGGTGCAAAGCCTCGATTATGCCAAAGCCGCAGCGCTGCCTTATGCCGCGGCGGCAGCTATTTTTGGTATCTCGCTGGGTTCGCTTTTAAGCTTTTTGGCGCTGCTTCTTCGCCATAGAATAAAAGGCGACGGGATTTCCCGGCGTGCGCTGTATCAGGCTCCGCCTTCCCATACGATGCATTATACCATGATGAAACTGATTAAGACAGCGGTTCCGGTCGGTGTAGGTGCCATTGCCGTTAATATTGCCGGCTCAATCGACGCGCTTATTTTGCAGATGCGAATGGGAGATATCGTAGCAGAACATTCCGATCTCCTGCTGAATATGTACGATGGAATGATCAGCAGCGTGGTTGTGCAGAATCTTTCCGAACTGCCCAATTATCTTTATGGCTGCTACGGCAATGCGCTTACGGTCTTTACGTTGGTTCCCACCATTACGCAGGCGTTTGGTACCAGCGCACTGCCCACGGTCACCGATGCCTGGACGCGTGGTCATAAGCGTGAGATCAAATCCAGCATTGAAAGTGTGATTCGCTTAACGGCTTTGGTCAGCATCCCTGCTGGTCTCGGTATCGCTACGCTTGCTTTTCCGATCACGCAGATCCTGTATGCCGGTTCTACCGGTGCTCCCATTACGGCTCGTGTTCTGGTTACGTTGGGTATTGCGGCCATTTTTGCCGCGCTTTCAACGCCTTTAATCTCCATTCTCCAGGCCGTTGGCCGTGTAGATCTGCCGGTTAAGATCATGATTGGCACACTGACGATTAAAGTGGTATTGAATTACGTATTGGTTGCTATTCCGCAAATTAACGTAATCGGCGCCAGCTTGGGCACGCTGGTTTGCTATGCTACCGAAGTGGCAATTTCGCTTTTTGCGCTTTCTCGTTATACGCGAATTCATATCAGTTTGACAACAACGTTTATCAAGCCTACCATTGCTTCTGTGTTGTGCTGTGTAACGGCATTTCTTTCGCACGGTTTGCTGGATACTTTCCTGCCCAATGTGCTGGCAACGTTTGCCGCAATCGGTGCAGGCGGCGTAATTTATGTAATTTCTCTGCTTCTTTTGAAGGCGATTCACCGTTCCGACGTTTTGATGCTGCCAAAAGGAGAAAAAATTGCAAAAATACTTGAAAAACACGGCTGGATAGAGTAAAATTTAAAAGCTGCCGTTTTGGAGGCGAAAAATTTTGGAGTTTCCTAAGAAAGAACGTTATACGCTGGAAGATCTGCTGGAGATTACGCGGATTCTTCGCAGCGAGAATGGCTGCCCCTGGGATCGCGAGCAGGATCATCACAGTATTCGCCGCGAGTTTCTGGAAGAAGCCTACGAAGCTGTTGAAGCCATTGATACGGATAATCCGGTTCTTCTGCGGGAAGAACTGGGAGACGTTCTGTTTCAGGTTGTGTTTCATGCGCAGATTGAAGCCGAAAAAGGCGTGTTCGATTTTTCCGATGTGGTGCACGATGTAACCGAAAAGATGGTTGTGCGGCATCCGCATGTATTCGGAGAAGTGAAGGCGCAAAACGCAGATGAAGCACTTCAAAGCTGGGACGCCGTTAAGATGACGCTGAAAGATCAGAAAACGCAGGCCGAAGTGCTGCGCAGCATTACACCTGCCATGCCGGCTTTGATGCGTACGGAAAAGATCCTGAAAAAGGCCGAAAAAGCCGGTGCAAAGGGCAGTGAGGCAGAAAATCTTTCTGCGGCTGTGCATGCACTGGAGGCCTTGCAGGCGAATGATCCGGATGAAGAAACCCAGATCGGCGAATTGCTTTTGGCGGTAACAGATCTTGCCCGCCGGCGCGGTATCCATGCGGAGGATGCCCTGGCAGCCGCAGCTTCCCGCTATATTGATGCGTTTGAAGCCGCATATTCCGCAAAACTCAGTAAATAATTTCTGTGTACAATTTTGTTCAGAAATTCATTTAATATATCCATTTATATAACGGAGGTCAACCAATGAATAAGACAGGATTGATTTCGGCCGTAGCCGAAAGAACAGGCATGACAAAGAAAGACGCAGACGCCGCTGTGTGCGCTGTGTTTGATATTATTACCGATGCCCTCAGAGAAGAAGAAAAAGTACAGATTGTCGGCTTTGGCACGTTTGAGACCCGCTGCAGAGGCGAACGTATCGGCCGTGATCCCCGTACCAACGAAATGATCATGATTGCTCCTTCCAAGTCCCCGGCTTTCAAACCCGGCAAGACGTTCAAGGATTCGATCAACAATAAGTAAGATCTGAACTTTTGAGGGCTGCTGCAAAAGCTGTGCTTTGCGGCGCCCTTCTTTTATATGCAGGAGGATGTTTTTATGAGACTGGATAAATATCTTAAAATTTCCCGCATCATTAAGCGGCGGACTGTAGCAAACGAAGCCTGCGATGCAGGAAAGGTTCTGGTAAACGGAAAGGTTGCCCGCGCTTCCTACGATGTGAAAGTGGGAGACATTCTGGAAATTCAGCTGGGCGCCCGCGCCGTAAAGGCCAAAGTGCTTGATGTAACAGAATATGCGCGCAAGGAAACCGCGGCCGATCTTTACGAAATCCTGGAGTAATTCGTGTCATATTGTCCCTTTTCTTTTGCATAGGTATGGATATGAAAAAGAAAGGGTGTGGCAAGATGCAGAATACATTCGAAGAGAAAAAACGTATGGATACGGGTAAGGTGTTTGTCGGCAGCCAGACCATGGCTTCCGGAAGACACTGCCTTACCATCGAAGAACGAGGTATTCTTACGGCAAGCGGTGTTTTGGATGTGGGAGCCGTAACGGAAGAGGGAATCTGCGCAACAACACAGTTGGGCGACCTTCATATCCGCGGTTCCAATTTAAAAGTTGTGCGTTTGGATTCTTCTACCGGCGAATTGGTTCTAAGCGGGGAGATTCAGGCTTTGTCTTACGTACAAAATCATCCGTCGCGCTCGCTGTTGTCTAAACTGTTCCGATGAATCTGTTTCGAGAAGGTTTTTCTGCACAGGCCTTTCTTTTGTGTGTAGCGGCAGGGGTATGGATCGCTTTTCTGTACGACTGTTTTCGGTTTTTCCGGATTTTGCTTCATGCCGGACGCCGAACGGTTTTTGTGATGGATCTTTGTTTTTGCCTGCTTGCGGCAACGACGCTTTTTTTGGTGGCTCTTCCTGTTAGTTTTGGACGGATACGTTTCTTTCAGTTGGCCTCCGAGGGGATTGGCGCGCTTCTTTATGCCTGGATTCCCGGCGTTTTTACGGGGAAATTAGCAAAGCTTCTGGCCGGATGGATTCAAAAGCTTGCCAAAGTTTTGGGCGAGAAGAAACGGATTGTCAGCAAGAAATTGTCAGACGGTTTTCGAAGGCTCTTTGTTCGCGTCTTTAAGCGGAAAGAGAAGAAGAAAAAGATTGTAAAATCGTAAAAATTCCCTTGACAATCCGCATTTTTTCTGCAAAAATATAAGATGTACCATGGTCTGTAGGAGCATTGGATTTTTTCGGAAGGGAATGCCTGTTCATGCGTGAAGTTAAAACCGAAAAGCCCAAAAAAAGTTTTCTCTTAAAAGCAGGCTTGCTGTGCCTGGTTGTTTATTTTTCTTATGTTCTAATCACACAGCAAATTGCCATCAGCGAAAAGAGAGAACAGCTGGATACACTGAACAGACAGATTAAGGTGCAGGAAATGCGCAACAGTGAGCTTGAGCACGCTGTTTCCAATAATCAATCCGGAAATGACGCATATATTGAGGCTCAGGCCCGCAGCGAACTTGATTATGCCAAATCCGGCGAGCGTGTTTTTGTTAATATTGCGGGAGACTGATTTTAAAAGTCGCTCTGTCGCTGTGGAATGAATTTATCATCAGGAAATGTAGGAGGCAATTCGGTTTTTTATGCAGCTTGAAGTAGGAACAATTATTGAAGGCAAAGTTACAGGCGTTACCAATTTTGGCGCTTTTGTTGATCTCGGTGATGGTAAAACCGGTATGGTACATATCTCGGAAGTTGCACCGACCTTTGTCAAGGAAATCCGCGATTTTGTTTCGGAAGGCCAGACGGTTAAGGTTAAGGTGTTGGACATTGCCGAAAACGGCAAGATTGCTTTGTCGATCAAAAAGGCACTGCCTCAGCCGCCGAAAGAAAACCGTTCGCCTCGCCCCAATGCCAACGGACAGCAGCGCGGCAACCGTCGGCCGTATCAGCCGGCACCGCAGCCGTATCAGTCTGCCGGACGTCCGGGCAATTTTGAATGGAGCAAAAAGAAAAACGAAGGCGGCTCCTTTGAGGATATGATGTCTCGCTTTAAGCAAAGCAGCGATGAAAAAATGTCCGATCTCAAACGGGTTGTCGAGTCGAAGCGGGGTGGATTCTCCCGTCGCGGCTCATCCAAAAACTAAGTTTTGTTTGCGGAGTCAAGGGATTGGCTCCGCTTTTCTTGTCAGTAGCCTTTTTACGAAAAACAGAGAGGAATGGCTTTTATGCGTGAAATCGATGCGGCTCAGATTACCCGCGTTGTTCGGGATCTTTGTATTGAAACCAACCGTGCGCTCCCCAAGGATCTGGAAGAAGAGATCCGCAGCGGCGCCAAGCGTGATACCTGCCCGATGGCGCAGGCAATTTTTGGGGACTTGTGCGCCAATCTCGATGCGGCCCGTGCATTAACGTTGCCGGTTTGTCAAGATACGGGTATGGCTGTAATTTTTGCCGAAGTGGGACAGGATGTGCATATTCAGGGCAATTTTGAAGCCGCCGTCAACGAAGGCGTGCGTTTGGGCTATACGGAAGGCCTTCTGCGCTGTTCCGTTGTGGCCGATCCGATCCGCCGCGGCAATACCAACGATAATACGCCGGCTGTTTTGCATACACGCCTGGTGCCGGGGGATAAAATTCGCCTGACGGTTGCTCCCAAGGGCTTTGGCAGCGAAAACATGAGCCGTCTGAAAATGTTTACGCCGTCTGTTTCCCGTGAAGATATCATCGGTTTTGTAGCCGAAACCATGCGGATTGCCGGGGGCAATCCCTGCCCGCCGGTTGTGCTGGGTGTTGGTATTGGCGGCGATTTTGAAGGCGTGGCGCTGCTTGCCAAAAAGGCTTTGTGCCGCGATGTTTCCGTTCATCATCCCGATCCGTTTTATGCCGAGCTTGAAGCGGACATGCTTTCCGCTGTGAATGCGCTGGGAATCGGTCCGCAGGGCTTTGGCGGCGATCTGACGGCGCTTGCTGTGAATATCGAAACGTATCCCACGCATATCGCCGGACTGCCGGTTGCAGTAAACGTCGGCTGTCATGTTACGCGCCATAAAACCGTAGAACTTTAAGAGTGTCATAGAGGGAAAGGAACCGAATGGATACCATTACTTATGTTTGCCCCTGCCTTTTGGGCGTAGAGGGCTTTGTGGCGCAGGAATTGCGCGATCTGGGTCTTGAAAATGTACAGGCCGAAAACGGCCGTGTGCTGTTTTCCGGTACGCCTGAGGCCATGGTTAAAGCCAATATCGGCTCACGTTACAGCGAGCGTGTGGAGATTTTGCTGGCGCGTTTTGAGGCTCGTTCGTTTGAAGAACTGTTCCAGGGTGTGCGTGCGCTTCCCTGGGAAGACTGGATTGGCAGCGAAGATGCTTTCCCCGTGCGTGGACGAAGCCTTTCCAGTAAGCTTGCCAGTATTCCGGACTGCCAGCGTATCATCAAAAAAGCGGTGGTAGAGCGTCTGAAACGCACCTATCGGGTGGATTGGTTCAAAGAAACCGGCCCGGTTCGGCAGATTCAGTTTTTGATTATGAAAGATACCGTCAGCGTGATGCTGGATACAACCGGCCCCGCGCTGCATAAGCGCGGCTACCGCAAAAGTTCGGCGGAAGCGCCGATCCGCGAAACGCTGGCCGCCGCAATGGTGAAAGCCGCCCGTGTGCGCAGCGACGGCACGTTTTACGATCCGTTCTGCGGCTCCGGTACGCTTTTGATTGAGGCCGCCATGACGGCCTGTCATATCGCGCCCGGCATGGCCCGGCGTTTTTCGGCCGAAAACTGGGGCGTTGTTCCTGCATCGGCCTGGCAGCGGGAACGCGAAGCCGCCCGCGCCGCCGTTCTGCGCGATGCAGCTTTTCAGGCGTTCGGTTCCGATATCGATGGTGCCGCCGTTGCGCTAGCGCTGGATAATGCCCGCAAAGCCGGTGTGATTTCTAAAATTCGTGTAGAACGCGCCGATATTGCCGATTTCCGCCAGGAGACGGAGTACGGCTGTGTGGTAACGAACCCGCCGTATGGCGAACGTCTGCTCGATATTCAAACGGCACAGGGACTGTATCGAACGATGGGCAAGGTGTTTCAACCTGAACACGGCTGGAGCTTTACGATTATCAGCCCGGACGAGGAATTTGAATCGTGCTTCGGCCGCCGCGCCGATAAGCGCCGCAAACTGTATAACGGCATGTTGAAATGCCAGCTGTATCAATATTTTCGATAAAAACGGCATGAAAACAGCGCCGGGTTCGCTTGGGGCGGCTCGACGCTGATTTTATGCAGAAGAGTATCAATTGGGGAGTGGGCTTCTTTGCGTTACGTCTTTATCATCAATCCGGTTGCCGGGAAAAAGGGTGCCGCTGTGGCGATGGGTGAAAAAATCCGCGCTTTTTGTCGGGAACAGGGGTTGGAAGCCGTGTTTTATCAGACAGAATCTTGTGGACATGCCCGAGAACTCGCGCGAAAAGAAGCCGAATCCGGTTTACCGGTTCGTTTGTACGCCGTGGGCGGCGACGGAACGCTCAATGAAGTAGCCGCAGGCGCAGCCGGATTTGAAAACGCAGCCGTGGGAGTTTTTCCGTGCGGCAGCGGCAACGATTTTATCCGCGCGATCGGAACGGCGGAAGATTTTCTGGATATCGGTCGTCAGTTTCGCGCGCCGGTGCGTTTGATCGATAAAATCGATACCGACCGCCAACAGGCGCTAAATGTCTGTTCGCTGGGGCTGGATGCCGAAGTGGCGTACCATATGAACGACTTTAAAAAGTGGCCGTTTGTCAGCGGGCCGATGGCCTATAATCTTTCGCTTGTCAAATGTCTGCTCAGCGGGCTTGGCTGCGACCTCACCGTGACGATCGACGGCGAAAAGACTTATACCGGGCGTTTTCTGTTTGCATTGGCCGCCAACGGACGCTGGTACGGCGGAGGATATCATTGCGCACCCGATGCACAGGCGGACGACGGATGCCTTGATTTTATTCTGATCCGCAATCCCGGGCTGTTTCGTGCGATTCGTTTGGCAGGTGCCTATAAGGCCGGTCAGCATCTCAAGAATCCGGCTTTTACGTCGCTTGTCACGTTTGTGCGCGGGTCTACGATGCAGGTTCACGCGCCTTCGCCGGTTTGCTGTAATATTGATGGCGAATGTGAACCTCTTACGGATATCACGTTTACGGTGGTTCCCGCATCTTTGCGGCTGATCGATCCCACATAGGAGGTTTTATGATGCGTATCATCAATCTGGGCCTGGTTGCCCATGTCGATGCCGGAAAAACAACCTTAACGGAACAACTCCTGTACCGCGCGGGGGCTTTGCGTACCGCCGGACGGGTGGATGACGGAACCGCACAGACAGACGGCCTGCAAGTGGAGCGCGAACGCGGCATTTCGGTTCGCGCGGCTTCGGCGATGCTCACTTGGGAAGACGTACAGATCAATTTGATCGATACGCCCGGCCACGTTGATTTTTCGGGCGAAGTGGAACGTTCGCTCACGGTGCTGGATGCCGCCGTTCTGGTGGTTTCCGCCGTAGAAGGCGTTCAGGCGCAGACGCAGGCGCTATTGGAGGTGCTGGGCCGCCTGTCCATGCCGTGCGTGGTGGTTATCAATAAAATCGACCGTGCCGGTGCAGATAGCCAGGCCGTGCGAGAAGAATTAGCGGCGGTTTTTGAAAAGAGCGGGCGCGCTTTGTGGGATGTAAATGCGCCTCATGCCGAAGGGGAAGAATCCTGCTCGGTTTGTCTGCTTTCGGAAGACGAACAGGCCGAACCGCTGATTCTGGCCTGCGGGGACGAAACTCTGCTTGACGCGTATCTTTCGGGCGAAGCTGATTTTGAGCAAATCGAACAGGCCGCCCGGAAAGCCGTGTCGCAGGCGGCTGTTTCCCCGGTTATCTATGCGTCTTCCAAGCTGGGTGTCGGTGTAGAAGATTTGCTTCATACGGTTTGCCGCTTTGTCGTTCCGCGCGCTTACCCGGGTGATGAAGTCAGCGGGCGGATTTTTAAAGTGGAACATGATCCGACGATGGGAAAAATCGCGCATGTCCGCTTGTTTTCTGGGCATCTCAAAAACCGGGAGTCCGTTTTTCTGCCTCGAACCGGAAGCGAAGAAAAAATCACGCAGATCCGCCGGGTATTGGGCCGCCGCCAGATCGATCTGGGAGAACTGAAAGCCGGTGACGTAGCCGCGCTGTGCGGGCTTTCAGGCGCGCGTGCAGGCGATGTGCTGGGCCGTGCGGATGTCCCGTGGGGCGATGTACACCTGACGGTGCCGCTGCTCACCGTTCAGATTTTGCCGGATGATCCGCAGAAACTAATGGAACTGGTTGCCGCTATGAACGAGCTGGCCGATGAAGACCCGCTGCTTCACGTTGACTGGATACAGGAAAAGCAGGAACTGCACGTTTCCGCCACGGGAAAGATTCAGCTCGAAGTGCTTCGCGTATTGCTTTTGGAGCGCTATCAGCTGAGCGTCCATCTCACAGAACCTTCCGTAATTTATAAAGAAACGCCGGTGCATCCGGGGATTGGTTTTGACGCATATACGATGCCCAAACCGTGCTGGGCGGTGGTGAAGTTTGCAATTGAACCTCTGCCGCGCGGAAGCGGATTCAAATACGATGCAAATGTTCCCAACGACAAACTCTTTTATCGCTATCAGGAGCATATCAAAACAGCCGTTCCGCGCGCTTTGCAGCAGGGAATTAAAGGCTGGGAAGTGACCGATCTGTTTGTCCATCTCATCGATGGAGAACACCATATCGTACACACGCACCCGCTTGATTTCTTTGTGGCCACGCCTATGGCAATCGCGAAGGGCTTGGTGGATACCGAAACGAAGCTGTTGGAGCCGATTCTTTCGCTTCGCCTGACCGGCCCGGAAGAAACGCTGGGGAAGACGGTCAGCCTGTTGGTAGCGGCGCGCGGCGTGTTCGATACCCCGGTCGTCCACGGCGGACTGTTCACGATTGAAGCGGAAGTTCCGGCCGCCGAAGCGCTGGATCTGCCCACGGACTTTGCTTCCATGACGGGCGGCCGCGGCGTGTGCGGCAGTCGTTTTCTGCGCTATGACGATTGCCCGCCCGGATACGGCAAAACAACGCCTTTGCGCGGTGTCGATCCGCTGGATCGTTCCAAGTTTATTATGCATGCCCGACAGGTGCTGTAAAAGCGGTTGACAAGGCAAACCATTTTGCTTTATACTAAAAACAGCCCGTTTACGAGGAGGTTTTTGTATGAACGAAACATTGAATACCTTGATGACCCGGCGCAGTGTACGTGCTTTCCAGACGGAAAAGCAGATTTCCCGCGAGGACTTGCAGACCATTGTAGATGCCGGACGTTATGCTCCCAGCGCGATGAATCGCCAAACGTGGACGTTTGTGGTGATGCAGAATCAGGAGCAAATCCAGTCGCTGGCCCGTGCTGTAGGCAAGGCGCTTGGACGCGATGCCGGATATAATTTCTATCTGCCCAATGCGCTGATTTTGTGTGCCAATGATCTTTCCGCGAACCCGATGGGCGTGCAGGATTGTGCCTGCGCGCTGGAAAATATGTTCCTGGCGGCACATTCGCTGGGGATCGGTTCCGTATGGATCAACCAGCTGTACGATACCTGCAACGAGCCGGAAGTCCGCCGCCAGCTGACTTCGCTCGGCCTGCCGGAAAGCGCTACCGTAATCGGTTGTGCTGCGCTCGGCTATGCCGCAGCAGCCGTGGAAGGACGTCCGAAAAAAGACGCCGCCGAAACGGTTGTTTGGAACCTGTAAACAGAATTAAAATCATCAACCCCATCGGTTTCCCGGTGGGGTTGATTTTTTAGGGTACTCTCGTGTGGATACCTTGTTCGTTTATTTGGCCGTGTGGCTTCGGAATCCGTTTACAAGCTCCAATACATCGTCTGTGTTTCCTCTGAGAATCACTCTGGAGGAACCGCCAACGCCGTCAAAAGTGAAACGCAGGTTGTGATAGTCGCCGCCGCTGATGGTATCGCAGAAATACGTGCTGACTTCTTCTTTTTCCTGTTCCGGGACATCCAGAATGACGCACATTTCAGAATTTTTCGTATGGTCTTCAATCAGGAAATCGTAGATCAGGCTGTTATTCTTGGCCAGAATACTGGGCCGAACAGAAGGATGACAAATAAACTGCTCGATTTGCACGTCGGTGAATTGCCACGCGCCGTCCACTTTTTCGCCTTGAAGAATGCCGTTTGCAAGATAATTCCGGAGGGTTCGGTCTGTTAAGCCCGTCATAAGGCTGAGATTGGCGATCGAATACGTTTTGTCTGTATTTTTCATGTTGTTACTCCTCTCTGATTGGATCCTGCAGGTCTACTCTTATTATAGGCGGGCGAATCGGAGGAATCAATTTGAAATGAAGCGACTTTTTCATACGGTAGTTTGTTATATGAAAAGCTAAAATGTACAAATGGAAAAAGTTTCGATCAAACCTTTTCAAAGGTTTGCGGTTTCCAAAGGCGGAGCCTTTGGCCGCTCTCTGCAGAGAGCGGAACTCTTTTGTGTGAAGAAGCGCAGGAGGGTAGCCGAAAACGTCCAGCGGACGCTTTCGGCGTAGGGAACCCTCGCCGGGGGTTCCCATTACTCTTTTTTCTACAAATTGAGCGTTCCTGGTTTCAGGAACGCTCAATTTATCGATTATTTATTTTGATCCTGTGCAATCAGCATGCGCATCGCTTCTACAGCCGTCTGTACAGCTGTATCGGTATCGTAAACCTGCGGGTCGTCAAGACCCATTTCGCGGCGGGTCTGGTTCGCCAAAACCAGCAAAACGGTACCTACACGCACACGCCGTACACTGCCAACCACAAACAGGGCTGCTGATTCCATCTCGGAGGCCAGCGCACCGCAGCGTTTCCAGGCTTCCCAGCGGCTGTTGAGCAGATCTTTTTCCGGCATGCCGTTCGGATCGTGCTGTCCGTAAAAGCTGTCTTTACATTGCACAACACCCAAATGATGGGGCATGCCCAGCTTTTCGGCACTCTGCTTGAGAGCGGATACAATCGAAAAATCGGCAATCGCAGGAAATTCCAGCGGCGCATATTCACGTGTCAATCCTTCAAAACGGATGGCGCCCGTTGCGATTACCAAATCGCCGCCCAATACTTCCGGCTGCATACCGCCGGCGGTACCCACGCGGATAAACGTATCCGCGCCGCAATGGATCAGTTCTTCCAGCGCGATGGCCGCGGAAGGTCCGCCGATTCCCGTAGAAGTCACACTGACCGGAACGCCGCTCAGCAAACCGGTATAAGTGGTGAATTCACGGTTTTGCGCCACTTTTTTCGACTCGTCGAGATAAGCGGCAATTTTTTCGCACCGGCCTGGATCGCCGGGCAAAATGACGTATCGGCCGATTTCTCCCGGTTTCAGTTGTACATGAAATTCTTTGTCTTTTGAATAAACCAGCATAGCAGCCATCCTTTCCTGAAAATTAAAAGTTTAAAGGTTTACCTATTCGGTCGTCCAATCCTCGGCACTGAATGCATAGGGAAGAAGCTCACCCAGCGAGACAACTTTATATTCCTCTTCCGTTTTTATCAGAATAACCGGAAAATCCGGTCCGCAGAATTCGGCAAGCATCTGCCGGCAGGCACCGCAGGGAGCCGTCAGGCTGCG
The DNA here is from genome assembly GCA_944384905.1 of uncultured Clostridia bacterium. GTDB lineage: Bacteria > Bacillota > Clostridia > Oscillospirales > Acutalibacteraceae > RGIG7265. Next base: position 2,978 of record CALWVE010000013.1, on the reverse strand, counting down.
AGCCGGTTCATCCTTCGGATGCCCGTAAACAGCCAAAGCAGAAAAACTGCGCTGTCCCTGCGAAACGGCTTTGAACAAGGCCGTGCGTTCCGCGCAGCAGCCGGGTGTAAAAGCGGCGCTTTCCACATTGCAGCCGGTGTAGATTTCGCCGTTTGTTCCCAACAGCGCTGCGCCGACTTGAAACCGCGAATACGGCGACCAGGCTGCACGGGCGGCATCCATGGCGGCATGAATCAAACTGAAATAATCGATGTTCAAAACCATTCGCTCCTTTCTAACGGTATATGGTTAATCCTGCGCATAAGGTTTGAGCAGTTTTTTTCGGCAAATCAAGTAATAGAGAACGCCGGTTACATCCGCCAGGAACCATCCGATTGGAACGGAAAGCCAAATTCCCGTCACGCCCAGCGCGGGGATGGAAGAGAGAGTATAGGCCAATACTACACGCGTTCCCAAGGAAATCACGGTCAGTACCACGGACATACCCGGCCGTCCTACGGCACGGTACAAACCGTACAACAGGAACAACAGCCCAATGCCGAAATAGAACGCACCTTCAATACGCAGATAAAGAACACCGGCGGCGATAATCTCCGTTTCACTGGCGCTGACGAATAGCGTCATCAGCGGCTGGGCAAAAATGCAAACAGCCGCACTGATTACCAGGCAGAAAATAAAAGCGGTGAGTGCGGCGCTGCGGATTCCTTTGCGGATGCGTTCATCCCGGCCGGCACCGTAATTCTGAGCGATAAAAGTGGAGAAAGCGTTTCCGAAATCCTGCACAGGCATATAGGCGAAGGAATCAATTTTAACGGCTGCGGCAAAGGCGGCCATGATAACGGTTCCGAAGCTGTTTACACGCCCCTGTACCATCAGAATACCAAAATTCATAACAGATTGCTGCACACAAGTCAGCACCGAAAGGGAAGAAATCGAACGCAGAATGCTGCCGTCCCATTTCAAGTGCCGGCGTTTAGGCCGCAGATCCGGGCAGTATAGCCAGGCGTAGACAAGGATGCCAAAACCGGAAATATACTGTGAGATGACGGTAGCCACAGCTGCGCCAACAACGCCCCAATGGAAAACCGCGACAAACAAAAGGTCCAACCCTACGTTGAGCAGAGCGGATGCCGCCAGAAAAAGCAGCGGCGTTACCGAATTTCCAACCGCACGAAGCAGATTGGCGCAGAAATTATATAAAAAAGTAGCGGCGATTCCCCAGAAAATGCAGAACAGATAATCACGTGCCAGCGGCTGGATCGTTTCGGGTATCTGCATAAACCACAGAATGGGATCGATCCAGAGAAAGGAAAATAACGTTAAAAGCAGGGTAACAACCCCGATCAGCAGAAAAGAAAGGACAATTCCCTGCCGTAGTTTCTGGAAATCCTGCCGTCCGAATTGAATCGAGAAGAAAGCGCTGCTGCCCATACAGAGCCCCAGCAAAATAGATGTAATAAACACCATCAGCGTATAAGCGGAACCAACGGCGGCCAGAGCGTCTGTTCCGAGACATCGGCCGATAATCAGTGTGTCAGCAACGTTATAGAGCTGCTGCAGCAAATTGCCGATCATCAATGGCAGAGCAAATTTCCATAAATTGAGCGTAATATTTCCGCGAGTAAGATCATTTGTCAAAATTATCCCTCATTGCATCTTAGATGCGATTATCATAACATGTTCGTTTCTTTCCGTCAACTGAGGGCATTTGTATGCATTAAATGAGTTTGACAAAAAATGCTAATTGTGCTATGCTCACTGTATTATGCCAGTCGGGAATGGGGAGGAGACTGCATATGGGTGAGTGCACAAATTTTTATAAAGCATCTTTGCAAAAGCAGGAAGACATTGTTAATGCCGGATTTCAGATTTTCGGCAAGAACGGTTACCAGAATGCGTCGATGAATGAAATTGCACGCATGGCGGGAATCAGTAAGCCTGCTTTGTTTTATTATTTCGGAACCAAAAAGGATTTTTTCCTTTTCCTGTACCGTTTTGCTTATCAGAAGATCAATGAACAGGTTTATGAAGGCGGCGAAGACTTTTTTGAATGCCTGTGGCTGGCGATTGATATTAAGCTAAAGGTTATTCATGCTTATCCGGGTTTTCACCTGTTTTTGCTTTCTGTTCTCCGCGAAGAAAATTTTCCGATCCTAAGAGAAATACAAGTCGATTCTTATAATCAATTCAAGACCGCAACCAGTGTTTTATTTAAAAATGTAAACTGGGACAAATTTCGGCCGGGAATCGATCGCAACGATGTTTATCATTTGATTTCCTATATCTCCAACGGAATGATTCGCGATCATCCGAATGATCCGCCTGAGATCATTATGCAGCAGCTTAAGCCCTTGCTGATGCTGCTTAAACCTGCTTTTTATCGGGAGGAGTATCTATGAACGCTATTCAAATCGCCGGTCTTACCCGTGATTATGGGCAGGGTAAAGGTGTTTTCGATCTTTCCTTTGAAGTTGGAAAAGGGGAAGTCTTTGGCTTTTTAGGACCGAATGGCGCCGGAAAAACCACAACGATCCGGCACCTGATGGGCTTTGTCCGTCCAAAAATCGGTAGCTGTACGATTGCAGGGATGGATTGCTGGAAACAGGCCGCGACCATCCAGAAGCGGCTGGGTTACATTCCTGGAGAAATTTCTTTTTTTGATGATATGAACGGGGACGAATTTCTTCGTTTTATCGAAAAATACAGGGGTTCGGGCAGCGCTGTTCGCCGGGATGAACTGCTCGAGCGATTCGAACTTTCTCCCAAAGGGAAAATCAAAAAAATGAGCAAAGGCATGAAGCAGAAAATCGGAATTGTCGCCGCCTTTATGCACGATCCGGATATTCTGATTCTGGATGTAAACTGTAGGATAGCTTAGAGTGTGTTTTGCGTGTATGGAGTTGGAAAGGAGCAGAGGATAACCACACGATACACAGAAGAAAGAGGGAAATGTATATACAGTAAGGGAGGAGCAGGTG